>CAZZVA010000038.1:0-9642 GCA_964657345.1 uncultured Acetobacteraceae bacterium
CCGCTCCGGCTGCGGTCCGGTCACGATCCACTGGAGGCTCTAAATCCGGGCACGGGCAGGGCCATGCTCGCTGAAATTCTGATGAAAGAAACCGAAGCTCTGGAAGCGCACGAGTTGGATGCCGCCATTGCCACGCTGCGCCATCATCACCTGCAACAGAAGCAGCGGGCACTTCGATCCCAGATCGCCGAGGCAGAGCGCCGGAACGATCAGCAGAAAGTGCTGACTCTCACCGCGGAAAAGCTCTCAGTCGATCGCATTCTGCGCCAGGCCTGACCTCACCCGAGGAAGCCGGACGCATCGCTGCGGGAGCGACCGTCCGCTGCCACGCGCCGGGAATTGCCGGCGGCCGCTGAAACATTTTGCCTTCTTTCACATCTAAGTCTTGAGTGGCTGAAATTTTGGAGCGCTGCTGGGAAGGGAATGGCTCCCCTTTTGGGAAGTTGTCCCGCAGTTTCATGATACTCTGGAACCTTAGACGGAGTGCGTCTACCTTCCCTTCCATTTAAGGATTCGGGACATGCCCATTCAGGGGCCACCAGACGATTTCGCCCTACTGACCTTTACATGGTCCCAACCTAGACACGCGCGCAACCGAACGGCCCCCTGACCGGGTTAGCTGGCAGAAAGCTGGCGTTATGAAAATTTCCGCGGGAGACGAAACTCGCTTGGCACTAGACGAAGAAAAAGACGACAAGTACGAAGACGATATTCAGAACATCATCGAAGTTGGCAAGGAAAAAGGCTACCTCACCTACGGTGAAGTCAACGACCTGATTCCCGGCGATATGACGTCGGCCGATGACCTGGATGATCTGCTGACGACAATCGGCACGCAGGGCATTGACGTGCTCGAGGGCGGCCCGAAATTTGGCGGCGGCAGCGACAAGTTCGACAGTGAAAGCGAAGAAGGCGAGGACGTTGAACTCGACCTGACGCCAGGCACGCTTGAAAAGACCAATGATCCGGTCCGCATGTACCTGCGCGAGATGGGAACTGTTCCACTGCTGACACGCGAAGGCGAAGTTGAAATCGCCAAGCGCATCGAGCGTGGGCAATTGCGCGTGCTGAAGGCCATTTCGCGATCGCCAATCGTGATTCGCGAAGTAGTGGCGCTGGGCGACGACCTGAAGCGTGGCGTGCGCAACATCAAGGAAGTTGTGATCTTCGATGAAGAAGAAGTCACCGAAGACATCCTGCATGCGCGCATCAAGCAGACCGTTGGCCGGGTGGATGCACTCATCAAGCATCAGAAGAAGGCTGCCGGCTTTGAAGAGAAACTGGAGACTCTCACGGCCAAGATCAAGGCCAAGGAGTATCGCAAGACCCGCTTCCTGATCCTTCGGGAGAAAGTCTACATTTCGCGCATCGTCCGCGAATTGAAGTACACCAATGGCGAGCGCAAGCGCCTGCTCGACAAGGTAAACAAGACCGTCGACTCGATGAAGACACTCGAGCGTCAGATCAAGTCCCTCGACTATAAGCACGATCAGTCGAAGAGCGAAGAACTGCGCAAGGAGTACAAGCGGCAGCAGAAAAACTGCCACATCGACCTCGAAAAGCTCGAAGTTGAAATCGGCATCCCGATTGCGGATCTGAAGCGCACACAGCGCGAGATGATCCAGGGCGACATGGATGCGGAACAGGCGAAGCGCGAGTTAATCGAAGCCAACCTGCGCCTGGTCGTATCGATTGCAAAAAAGTACACCAATCGCGGCCTGCAATTCCTTGACCTCATCCAGGAAGGCAACATCGGCCTGATGAAGGCCGTCGACAAGTTTGAATACCGTCGCGGCTACAAGTTTTCCACCTACGCCACGTGGTGGATCCGCCAGGCCATCACCCGTGCTATCGCGGACCAGGCCCGCACCATCCGTATTCCGGTGCACATGATCGAGACCATCAACAAGTTGATCCGCACCTCGCGTCAGTTGGTGCAGGAGCTTGGTCGTGAGCCTACGTCGGAAGAGATTGCGCGTCGCATGGATATTCCAGTCGCGAAGGTTCGCAAGGTGCTCAAGATTGCGCAGGAACCGATCTCGCTCGAGACGCCGATCGGCGAGGAAGAAGATTCCCATCTTGGCGACTTCATCGAAGATCGCCAGGCGGTCTCTCCTTCGGAAGCTGTCATCAGCGTGAACCTGAAGGAATATACTTCGCAGGTCCTGCGCACCCTGACTCCGCGGGAAGAGCGCGTTATCAAAATGCGCTTCGGCCTGGAAGATGGCTCCGAGCACACCCTGGAAGAAGTGGGTCAAAGCTTCCAGGTAACCCGTGAGCGCATCCGGCAGATTGAAGCCAAGGCGCTGCGGAAGCTGAGGCATCCCTCCCGATCACGGAAGCTGAAAGCTTTCGTGGACGGTGTTCGCGAAGCCTGATTCTGAGCAGGTAAACCGAAGAAGCCGCGAAAGGATCGCGGCTTTTTTCATGGACGCCTGCATCGCCTCGTTCACCTCTTTCCTGTGCAGCGTATCTTTTCGTGATAAATCTCCATTTGGTCAAAACCCGCTGCTTTTGCCGGCAAGCTCTCGGAATTTGACACTGCTTCTTACACAACAGGCGCGTCAAATAACAGTGGTGAACAAAGCACTTCGCGACTCAACAGAGTCCGAAGATTTCTCCCCGAAAATGAAAGGTCCACCAACCATGCCCACGGAAGCCACTTTGCCGGAAGACGCCCTTTTTGTTGCGCCCCCATCGCCGCGAGTAACCTCTGCTGTCGATGCGGAAGTAGTGGAGAACCTGATCGAAGACACCAAGATAGGTGCGCGTATCAAGCGTCTTCGTCTGCGCCGCTCCATGGGGCTGGTGGAATTGGGAAAACAGACTGGTCTGTCGGCAAGTTTTCTGTCCCAACTAGAGACCGGGCGAGTGGTTCCGACCTTACGGAACCTCGCCCGTATCTCGATGATTTTCGGTAAGGACCTTTCCTACTTCTTTCAGGCAGACTCCGACGCCTTGTTCCGCATCTCGCGCAGCAAGAATCGCGCGCGGCTGCCGCAGGGCGAGCGCGATAACCCAACCTACATCGCGGAAAGCTTCGGAATACTTGTGCCAAACGAGACCTTGCGTCCCTGCATCGCCGAGTTTCTTCCAGCCAGTCGCAGTGACCGCTTCCGGCCTCAGGTTTTTATGGGGTCGGAAATCATAATCGTGCTGGCGGGTTCGATCGAGGTGCAATATGGCGAGGCGACCCACGTACTGGACGAAGGCGACTCAGCATATCTCGATGCACGGACTGCCAGGACGATCTGCAGCACAGGAGAGGTCAAAGCGAAAGCACTGATCATCACCTCCAAGCACGGGCAGATGCGCTCTGAGGGGCAGGATGGACAGCAGGCACGGGGCAAACTGAGGTCCGCACTGATCGCCGACTTCAACAAGGCAGCGGAGGCGACGGAGACGGCGAAGCCCAGCCGCAATGGCAAGCCTTCCCAATAGACAGGCCGATCAAAAATCGCAACAAGCAAGCCCGGCAGCTTTGCCGGGCTTGCTATTTTTGGAGCTATTTTCCTGTCTTGCCGGCTTCGTCTTCAATCTGTTTCCACTCTTCCGTACTGAGCTTCACATCAGCGGCTGCGACATTCTCTTCGAGATGATGGACCGAGGATGTCCCGGGAATCGGCAGTTGAACCGGTGAGCTGTGTAGAAGCCAGGCCAAAGATAGCTGCGAAACAGTCACGCCGTGCCGCTTGGCCGCGGCATCGAGCGGGCCGCCCGGCTTTGCAAGTTTGCCGGCAGCGACCGGGAACCACGGAATGAACGCCAGTTTGTGTTCTTCGCAATACGTCACGACATCCTGGTGCTGACGATCGCCAATGTTGTACTGGTTCTGAACACTCACTATTTTGAGAACCTTTCCTGCCTGCTCGATCTCCTTCGGCTTCACCTCGGAAAGCCCCACGTGGTGAACCTTGCCCTGCTCCTGCAACCTCTTGATGGCGCCCAGCGATTCTTCCACTGGCACCTTCGGGTCAATACGGTGCAGCTGCCATAGGTCGATGCGCTCCAGCTTCAACCGGCGCAGCGACATCTCTACTTCCTGTTGTAGATACTCGGGACGGCCCACCGGCAGCCACTGCTGCGGGCCAGTGCGCACGAGGCCGCCCTTGGTAGCGATTACCAGGTCTCTCGCGTACGGATGCAGTGCTTCCGCAATGAGTTCCTCACTGACGTAAGGACCATAGGAATCGGCAGTATCGATGAAGTTCACGCCCAGCTCAAGCAGGCGCTTCAATACTTTGATCGCCTCAGCCTTGTCTTTCGGAGGCCCCCAGATACCTTCGCCCGTGAGACGCATCGCGCCATAACCTAACCGGTTGACAGTCAGGTCGCCGCCAAGAGCAAATGTGCCGCTGGCTTTTGCATGGATAGTGGCAATTGTCATAACACCCGATTGGATGCTCGCGGCCGCGACCCGGACTCGCACTGCCTTAACAAGGCAGAAGCATCGAAAGGAGGCTGCGCCATTCGCAGTTCAACCAGTCGTCTGCTAACAAAATTGGGCACGTACATCTTTAGTCTCTTACTTTTTCACGGAAATTGACGATAGAGTCACCAACAACATATAGGTGACCGACTGTGGCGGAGGGCTCATCAAACTAGGCGAGTCACCCGCTGAACACTTCCACCGACCAGCACGGAGGGTAAAAGTGATTCCACAGCAACACTCTTTGCGCCATTTGTTTCATCAGCTTGTTGACGACTGCTACCGCCGCCAACTGGGCCTGGATGACACCGAAATCGCGACCTATGTCGCTGATCTGCTCACGGACTTTTCGGAGTCAAACCGCATTTATGCCCTTCGCGATGAAGAGGGCCGGCCGCTGAAGCGCGTCTCCGAAATGATCACGGCCTCCGACCCGGTCCATGGCACGGCCACGTCTTTCGACGCCGAACGAGAAGCCCGAAAGCATATCGGCAATTACGCGTTGTTCTTCACTGGCATGTATCCGCGCAGCCAGCCGGAAAACTTTCTCAACCTGATTGAAGCCGGCAAGGAGAGCTACTACATCGTCTCGCAGTTCAACCTCTTCGAGTATGCTCGCGAAGCTCCACTCTTCGAGCGCCTCGCTGATCGCTTCGAGACCTGCGTCCACGGCATCAATTTAGTGCGCGGCGAGCTGGATAAGTTGCACGCGCTGCCGATCTCGCAAACTCCGCCGCAGAAGCACCTGATGTAGAGGCCAGCCGTCCAGAAAGCAGCGGGTCGTCTGCGTCGCCATGTGTGAGTTGTAATCCGGTGACCTCGAGGATCGTCGTAGTTATACAGGCCGAGGTCGTCGGTAACATCAGCAGAGGCAAATGACGATCCTGTGAGACCAGCGGGGGCATGCCGTAAGGCGCAACGCGGCTCCCCTCGATGGCATATCGTCGCTACAAGATGTAGCGCGACAAATCCTGGTCCTTGACGATCGACGCCACCATCTGCTGCACATAGGCCGGATCGATAATCACCACACGCTCGATGCCCTTTTCCGTATGCCGCTCGACGACAGGCATTGGCACCGTCGCGCCATTGTCGGGAATAGACGCCAGGATATCGATTACACCTTCTGCATTTTTCGCAGCCTTGGTCAGGTCCGGCGCCAGGAAGCTGATCTCGTCCAGTACCCGCTCCATAATCGTATGCAGTCGCCGTGCGCCAATGTTCTCGGTCGTCTCGTTCACCCGGAAAGCAAACTTCGCCATCTCTTCCAGCGCCTCCGGAGTAAATTCCAGCTTCAATCCTTCCGTGTCCAGCAAGGCGATCGATTGCTTGGTCAGCGACGACTTGGGCTCAGTCAGAATGCGCACGAAATCCTCAACTGTCAGCGATTGCAGTTCTACGCGAATTGGGAAGCGGCCCTGCAATTCCGGAATCAGGTCGCTGGGCTTCGAAACATGGAACGCACCGGCAGCGATAAACAGGATGTGATCCGTTCGCACCATGCCATAGCGGGTGTTCACCGTCGTGCCTTCCACGATCGGCAGAATGTCCCGCTGCACGCCCTCGCGTGAGATATCCGGTCCGTGACCACCTTCGCGCCCGGCAATCTTGTCAATCTCGTCCAGAAACACGATGCCGGAGTTCTCCACCCGCTCCACAGCCAGCCGCGTTACATGCTCCATGTCGATCAGCCGCTGTTCTTCTTCCTGCACCAGGTAATCGAAGGCCTCGGCCACCTTCATCTTGCGCTTCTTGGTGCGGCCGCCAAACAGGCTCGGCAGGACATCTTTCAGATTGATGTCCATGTCTTCCATGCCCTGGTTCGAAATAATCTCGAACGAGGGCTGGTTGCGCTCGCGCACATCGATCTCGACTGTCCGGTCATCCAGGCGGCCCTCGCGAAATTGAGCGCGCAGCTTCTCCCGCGTTCGCTGATGGCTATCGCTTGTCGCTTCTGGCAGTACTGACGTGGCTTCGGGGTCGGCCTCCACGCTGGCTTTCTCATCCGCCGCCACTTCTTTCTTGGCGATCGGCGGCACCGGAGTGGGCGGCAGCAACAAGTCCAGCAACCGATCCTCCGCGTGCAACTCCGCCTTGTCTTCTATCTCTTCGAGCTTTTCTTCTCGCACCATTTCAATCGAGATCTCGACCAGGTCGCGCACAATCGATTCCACGTCCCGGCCAACGTAGCCGACTTCGGTAAATTTCGAAGCCTCGACCTTCAGAAACGGAGAGTTGGTCAGCTTGGCCAGGCGACGAGCGATCTCTGTCTTGCCGACGCCGGTGGGCCCGATCATGATGATGTTCTTCGGCATGATGTCGTCGGCGATATCCGGCGCCAGTTTCTGCCTTCGCATGCGATTCCGCAGCGCAATCGCCACGGCGCGCTTCGCAGCCTTCTGGCCAACGACGTATTTGTCCAGCTCCGCGACAATTTCCCGCGGTGTTAACTCATCCAGGGCCAGCTCCTGGTCTTCGGCTGCTCCTGGTAAATAAATAGCCATATCCTGCGGCTCCTTTCGAGCCTGAATCCCATTTGCCGGCGAGTATCCTCAGCCCTGCAGTTCTTCTATCGTGATCTGGTCGTTGGTATAGATACAGATTTGTCCGGCGATCCGCAGCGACTTTTCCGCCACTACCCGCGCCGACAGGTCCGTATTCTGCAGCAGGGCCCTCGCCGCGGCCAGTGCATACGATCCCCCGCTGCCAATCGCGGCTATGCCTTCGTCCGGCTCGATCACATCGCCGGAGCCGCTGATCAGGTACGTCTGCGTCGGGTCGGCTACCACGAGCAATGCCTCCAGGTTGCGCAGCATCTTGTCCGTGCGCCAGTCCTTGGCAAGCTCCACGGCAGACCGGCCCAGGTTGCCGGCATACTGTTCCAACTTGGTCTCAAACCGGGAAAACAGCGAAAAAGCGTCTGCGGTCGAACCTGCAAAGCCCGCCAGAATCTTGTCCTGATACAGCCTGCGAATCTTCCGGGCGGAGTGCTTGACGACCGCGTCGCCCAGGGTCACCTGGCCGTCCGCTGCCATCGCTACGCCACTGTCACGGCGCACGCAAACCACCGTTGTCGACCGGATGCGCGCGCGTCCCGCCATAAAAGCTTGATCCGGAAAGGTGAGAAGAGGATGTGCCGACGACGCAGTCCTGGCTGTTGTAGTCTGCGGAACGAGCGCCTGGCGAATCCCATTCTGGTCAGCCCGGCTGGTTGTGCCTGCGAAAGGCCCTGCTTTTTTCATGCTTTTTTCAAGTATAACGCAGCAAATTCAGCGCTCATTCCCTCAACTGAACCCTGCGGACGCACTTTCCCGGTACTGCAAATATCACTCCAGTGGGGGCAAGGATGCCATTTTCGATACTCCCTCCCAGCCACTCCCTGCGCTATCCTGTGTCTGTCAGAATCCCCTGGGGTGTTGGATGGTCTACGGCCTACCACTACGCGGACTACACATCTTCGGCACAGTCGCAGCTTTCAGCATGCTCGCTGCCGGCGCCGCTGCGATTGCCCTTAGCCGCAAGGAAGAAAGCCTTGACGAACTGGAGCGCGAACGCCGCGTCGCCCTTGTCAAGGGTGGCCGCATTATCGACGCCACCGTGATCGACATCTCTGACCTGTCCGCGGAAGAAAGCGGCCGGCCGATGGGCCTGCAACTCATCCTCTACAAGTACGAGATCTCCGGCGTGATCTATGAGGCGTCTCAGGATGTGACCCTCCTCAAGCACATCGTCAACATTTATGACTGCCGTCTAGGTTTCCCCGCATCGGTCCGCTACGATCCGCACAACCCGACTAACAGCCTCATCGTCGCGGAAGGCTGGAGCGGTCTGCGCGATACGGCACAGTCCATCCCGCTGCGGCCGATCCGCCGCATCCCCCGCCCTCAGCCGAGCCGGTAAGCTTCCCGGTCAAAACGGACCTTGCTGATTGCTACCGTGCGCACGTTGCGTTGTGACTCCGGACTTGGACACGTAAACTAAAGCGATGCATACGCATGGGCCGACCGGGCACACGCACGGGCCATCTTCAGGCACAAACGCCGGCAGGACGCAGCAGGTTCTGCGTTTGTCCCTGCTCGCCACCCTGGCCTACGTGCTGCTCACTTTTTTTGCCGGCATGCGTGCCCATTCACTCGCGCTCATTTCGGAATCAGGCCACAATGTCTCCGACTTCCTGGCACTGCTGCTCTCTTTTATCGCTGTCTACTTTCAAACGCGCCCTGCGACCGACGAAAAGACCTTCGGCTATCAACGCGCCGGGGTTCTGGCTGCTTTTCTGAACGCCGTCACGCTGGTGATCCTCTCGGTCTGGATCGGCATTGAAGCCATCCACCGATTCGGCCAGCCAGTTGTTGTGCAACCGCGTCTGATGATGATCGTCGCTGCCTTTGGACTTGCCATGAACGGCAGCATCGCCCTGATGCTTTCAAAATCCGGCGACGACGTGAATATCCGCAGCGTCTTCATTCACATGCTGGGCGACGCGTTGTCGACCGCGGCTGTTATCCTCGGCGGACTCGCAATCCTCTTCACCAAGCAAAACTGGATCGACCCGGCGCTCTCGCTCCTGATCGCGGCACTCATCCTGTGGAGCTCGCTCGCCATCGTGCGGGAGACACTCAATATCCTGCTCGAAGGCACACCGCGCGACGTTTCGCTTCCAGCCATTCGAACCTCTCTGCAGGCGATCGAGGGTGTTGAGAATGTCCACGATCTGCATGTCTGGTGCCTCGGTTCGCAAACGCGTGCATTGGCGACGCACATCACCGTGGCGGATATTCCGACCTCCGAAACCAGCCGCATCCTCGCCGATATCAATTCGACCCTGCGCACCCGCTTCCGCATTCATCACACGACCATCCAGTTTGAGAATGCCGACTGCGAGGTTGCCCACGGCTGCGCCATGCCAGTCGAGACAGTAAGTGCGCACAGTCATCACGGGCATTCGCACGAGGGTCATAGCCACTAAGCTGCTCCGGCCGCTAGCTATTTGAACTCTACAAACCGCGAGCGTTGCGGCAACTCCTTCTGATACATGATCTTCAAGACCAGAATTCAATAGCGTCTCGGCTTGTAGAAAATTCATGCTTGCCTTGTTCCATTCGGCGCAGATGAGGAAGAATTTCGGGACAAATCTGTCCCATCAGAGGAGGGTCAGCCTTCATTCGTGCGCTGAAAGGGATCTCCGGCAAAGACGCCGCTCTTCCCGCTCC
>CAZZVA010000038.1:9742-17988 GCA_964657345.1 uncultured Acetobacteraceae bacterium
CCTTCATTCGTGCGCTGAAAGGGATCTCCGGCAAAGACGCCGCTCTTCCCGCTCCAGGCTGCGCAGTGCCGCGCGAAAAACCTCGCTGGAATTTTCATAGCGGCCAGTCTTCACCTTGCTCGCTACAAAGTGATCCAGCTCTTTGGTTAGACTCACATTGCGTGTCGGCATAACTCTCCTGCAGCGATCGTTTTAGAATAAGCGGCTAGAAAAACCTGCCAACATCGGATTTGCGCTGCCGCCTGAACGATGGTCACGTAAAATCCCGCCATGCGTATTGCCTGTCTTCTCCTGTATGCGCTTCTGCTCACGCCCCTCTCGCAGTCTCAGCAGCTTCAATCGCTAATCGACCAGATTGCCGCGCAGCACCATGGCAAGGTCGCACTCTATGCAGAGAATCTGAGCACCCACAAGACCATCGCCATCGCTCCCGATGAGCCGGTACAGACTGCCTCTGTCATCAAGCTCGCCATCCTCTACGAAGCACTGGAGCAGGTGCGCGCTGGCAAGACTCATCTCGAAGACAAACTGACCCTCAACAAGGCAGACCAGGTGGAAGGCTCCGGCGTCCTCACCTTTCTCGACACGCCTCTGCCATTGACACTCAAAGACGCACTCACACTCATGATCGTGATGAGCGACAACACCGCCACCAATCTTGCAATCGATCATCTCGGTCTCGCAAATATCAATGCCCGCTCAGCCTCGCTGGGACTGAAGAATACCTATCTCTACAAGAAAATCTTCACCCCAGTCGAGCCGGGAACAGTCATGCCTGCCGATCAACCACGCTTCGGTCTCGGCAAAACGACCGCCCATGAAGCCGCGACACTGATGGAGAAATTCGTCGATTGCGATCTTGGATCGCCGTCCGTGCCTGCAGACCCCGGACTGTGCGCGGCGGCTTTGCACATGCTGCATTCGCAGTTTTACCGCGATACCATTCCGCGCTATCTGGATACGCTGCCTGGAGCGAAAGGAGACTCGATCGCCAGCAAGACCGGATCGCTCAACGCCGTCCGCAATGATGTCGCCGCCATCTCGACCAGCAACGGCATCGTCGTCATCTCGATCTTCACCTATGACAATGCAGACCAGACCTGGACCGTAGACAACGAGGCCGAACTCACCATCGCAAAGCTCGCCCGTGCGATCGTCTATGCCTGGTCGCCGGATGGCCTCGCAGCATGGCCGAAGAACACCCTTACGAAATAGCTTCAACCGGTTTGTCCGGCTGTCCGTTGTAAATCTCTTCCACCCGCGCGAGTGTGTCGATCTCGTCCGCCGGCTTGTCCTCGCGGATCCGCAGGATGCGTGGAAACCGCATCGCGAACCCGCTGGCGTGGCGCTCGGAACGCATCAGGTTGTTGAACGCCACTTCCAGCACAATCTTCGGCTCGACCGCCCGCCAGCTCCCAAAATCCTCCAGCGTATGTTCCAGGAACCATGCCGTCAGCTGGGCAATCTCTACATCTGTCAGCCCGGAATAGGCCTTGCCCACATTCTTCAGTTCCTCCCCATCGCGGACAGCGAACGTCACATCGCTCAAGGTTTGTGCCCGTCTACCATGGCCCCACTCTGCCGACGTTACCACCACGTCCAGCGTCGCCAGTTCGCGTTTCAGTTTCAGCCACGCCAGCCCCCGCCGTCCCGGCTGGTACAGGCTGCCCTTCGCCTTCAGCATCACGCCTTCATTGCCGCGAGCGCGAGCGTCCACGTAGGCCTGTTCGAGTTGTTCAGTGCTGTGCAGGTCGACCGCGGGCGCCAGCACCAGCCTTTCAAAGGCATCGGCCGCATGGCTCGCAGCAGAGGCAGCTTCGAACAACCCAGCCTGGTTTTTCACTGCTGCTCCAACAGGCTCGCTGCCGGCGATTGCCTGCGGCTGCAATTGATCCACCAGCTCCACCAGTGCCTTTCGTCGCGACTGCAGTGTTCGCCCCAGCATTAGTTCGCCGCCCGCATACAAGACGTCAAACGCCATGAACACCACCGGCATCGCCGCCCGCATCTCGGCCGTCACTTTCTTCCGGCCAATGCGCGGCTGCAGCGAAGAGAAGGGAAGCGCACGGCCGGCATTCTCGTCACGCGCAGGGCTCCACGCCAGCAACTCGCCATCCAGAATCAGCGGCTTCCGCACTGCCGAAAAGGCCTCTGCGATCTCCGGAAAACTCAGCGTCATGTCGTCTCGTGATCGCGAGAAAAGCGCCACTCGTCCCGGCTGATCCGGATCGCCGCAATGCAGCTGTGCCCGGATGCCATCGTACTTGTCTTCCAGTTGCGCCTGCGCCATCAGTGCTTCGGGCATATCTGCCGACGCAGCTCCAGCTTCTTCTTCGATCTCGTCACCGGTCGTCGACCCTGCCGAAGCGCCGCCCTCCCCTTTCTCCTCCGCCTTCACCTCCTGCCTGAATCGGTCCAATGCCTCCTCTACTGTCTCCACCGGACTCGCCAGCATAAAGCCGAGCGGATGAAACAACTGCATCCTCGCCTCACCGAGCCTGTCGGCCGCCGCCATGGTGACCACACGTCGCAGATCCCCAAGCAGCATCAATGCGTGGCGCACCTGCTTCAGGTCCCGGCTATACGCCACACCGATCGCCTCTTCTACCTGCGCCTGCTTCACACCTGTGCGCATATCGCCGCTTACCAGCTTGACCAGGTACTTGGCTTCGACTGCTGTCGCCCGCAATAGCAGTTCGCGAAAGATGCGCTGTTTGGTAGCCGTCACCTGCGGCTTGCCCGCTGGTCCTGCAATGGCATCCAGGGCGCCATCCACGTCGGCAAGCTTTATCGTCGCCGCAGGCTGCGCTTTCGCTCCCATCAATTCATACGCCGCCCCGCCGAGGTCGCCATGGCGCAGATAGGCTGCATGCATCGCCTTGTCATTCGCGCCCGTAATCTCCTTCAACACGCGGCTCAGGCTCGCCCCGCCCAGATTCAGGGCACGCCGATCCGTCTCACTGAAAGGCTCGCCCGTCAGCCACTGCGCCGCGCGCTCGGCATCCTCCAGGGGAAGCGAACCCAGGTACTCGGCCATCCATGCACGCTTTTCCAGCTTCTTCGTCGTGGCCGAAAGACGCTGGCACAAATTCGCAAAGTTTTCGAAAAGTTCACTCATCGTCGGTTCTTCAATACATTCGACTGACATAGATGCTTGTTTATTCCGGCCAGGCGCGGCGCGGTACCCTCGACTTCAGAAATGTCCTGATGCTCAATCTGCAACGGACCCAGGCAGAGGTAAAATCAGATAGGCATGGGCACGCTATCCATCTCGATCCTGGCCCCTCTCCGCGCCCTGCTTTAGCAGCGCCCCGGCCAGTCTGCGTCCATTCCCGCTCTCAAGAATCCAATTACTGGAAGACCTGTCCGGGTCGGAACGACCGGATACGAGGAATGCTCATATGTTTGATCGTCTGGAACAAATTGCCGAAAGGTATGAAGAACTCGGCCGGCAACTCGGCTCGGATGAGATTGTGAACGACCATCTCGCCTACCAGAAAATCGCCAAGCAGCATCGCGACCTCGAGCCGGTCGTCAACCGCTTTCGTGAGTATCAGAAAGTAAAAACCGGCATCGCCGAATCCACCAGCATGCTGGCAGAAGAAGATGAAGAAATCCGCGCCATGGCGCAGGAAGAACTCACTGCCTTCGAAGCGCGTTTGCCGCAGATCGAAGAAGAGATCAAGCTGCTCCTGCTGCCCAAGGATCCAAACGATGAAAAGAACGTCATCGTCGAAATTCGCGCTGGTACCGGCGGCGACGAAGCGTCCCTGTTTGCCGCGGAGATGTTCCGCATGTATTCGCGTCTCGCTGAGCAGCATCGCTGGAAGGTGGAAGTTCTCTCCACCTCGGACTCGAGCGTCGGCGGCCTCAAGGAAGTCATCTTCCTGGTAGAAGGGGATCGGGTCTACTCGCAGATGAAATACGAGAGCGGTGTGCATCGCGTCCAGCGCGTTCCCGCGACTGAAACCCAGGGCCGCGTCCACACGTCTGCCGTCACTGTCGCCGTTCTCCCGGAAGCCGAAGAAGTCGATGTGAAAATCGAAGCCAAGGATCTGCGCATTGATACCTTTTGCTCCTCAGGTCCGGGCGGCCAGTCGGTGAACACCACCTACTCCGCGATTCGCATCACGCACATTCCTACGCAGACAGTCGTCAGCTGCCAGGATGAGAAATCGCAGATCAAGAATCGCGAGAAGGCCATGCGCGTTCTTCGCTCGCGTCTCTACGAAGTCGAGATGGAGCGGCAGCACGAAATTCAGGCCAAGGAGCGCAAGCAGCAGGTCGGCTCCGGCGATCGTTCGGAAAAAATCCGTACCTATAATTTTCCGCAGAATCGGCTGACCGATCACCGCATCGGTCTCACCAATCACCAGCTGGCCGAGGTCATGGAGGGCCGTCTGCAACCCACCATCGACGCGCTCATTTCGCATTTTCAGGCCGAGCGGCTCAAGGCCGAGACAGGACCGGCAAACTAGGCTATCTCCGTGGCGGCTGCCAACTGGGGATGCGGCCTGTCCCGTCGCAACGCGATCGAGAACAGCAGCAGCAGGATACCCAGGGCAGCCGTATACAGCGCGATCTCGGTCGTCATGGTGCGCATGTCCATCATCCTGCGTAAACCGAACCGGATACCAGCTCCTATCGACACCAGGCCCGCAACTCCTATCAACAAACGACTCACCACCTGCCGCTTCATCCGTATGGCAATCACGACGTAGAAGGCTCCGACCGCGATCGAGTGCAACGCAAACAGCACCAAGATCCATTGCATGGAGATGGTCAGG
Organism: uncultured Acetobacteraceae bacterium; assembly: GCA_964657345.1. Lineage (GTDB taxonomy): Bacteria > Acidobacteriota > Terriglobia > Terriglobales > Acidobacteriaceae. Next base: position 14,530 of record CAZZVA010000038.1, read on the forward strand.
GTCACGAAGAAAACGACGCCGATCGCCGTGTTCACCAGAGCGTCGGTCAGCAGAACCTTCCGATGATGCAGCCCTGCATCGAAGGCGTACAGCGCGCCAGTCAGCAGGATGAAGCCGGTAGCCATCACGTAAAAGCTGAATAACACCTGCAACAGGATGAAGCCCGCGGGGCGCAGCAGCAGCGTCGTCATCGACGAACTCAGAAAGAAACAGATCCCGGAGAAAGTCAGGGTCAGCAGGCCGCGGATACTGAACACCCACCACAATCTCGGAAGCTCGCTGATCAAGCTTTCTACCTCCGCCCCTGCTGCCTCGCCGGCTGCAGTGCGTGCTGCATGCATAGATGCAGCGAAGTGTGGCTTGGGACCGGACCCGGCGGTCATTGGGGTCTCACTGCGTCACAGTGCGGGCGCTTCCGGCAGCGACTTCAGCGCACGATTGATCGCGTCATCATGCGCGTTCAACGCCTCGTTCGCCTCGGGAAATAACTTCGCAAGCGCATCCAGCAGCTTTCGCGGATCATAGTTGTCCAGGTGTAGATCGACATCGCCGCACTCTACATAGCTCCTGCCTGAAGTCAGCACGATCTTGATGTTTCCAGCGATCTTGCGGATATTCGAAACCAGATCGGCGCACGGCTCGTCATGACCCGATGCATCCATCACGATGCCGTCCACATTCGGAAAGCGCTTCAGCATCTGCAACGCCTCTGTCGACGTGTAGGCTGTGATCACGTTGTATTTCGCCGTCTCCAGCACCAGCTTGCGCGTCGATATGCTACTCGGAAACTCACGGTCTATGACTAAAAAGCATGGCCTCAACATAGTCATCAAAGTCTACAGGTACATCGAAATACAGCAAAGCCTCAGGCAACCTTTTTACTACGTCAATAAATTCACGCTCCTTGAAAGGCTGGTGTCTTTTGACGGTAGAGCAGGCACTTACTTACGGCCGCGAGCGCCTCGCCCGGGGGCCGGGCGTGCATCCGCGCCGCGACGCCGAACGGCTTCTGCGCCACGTCACCGCAGTGTCCCGGGCAGCGCTGCTCACATATCCGGACCAGACTCTATCTGAAGAGGAGGCAGCAGCTTACGCCGATGCCATCGAACGTCGCGCACACTCCGAGCCCATCCAGTACATCACCGGAACGCAGGAGTTTTATGGCCTTGATTTTCACGTCACGCCGGCCGTACTCATTCCGCGTCCGGAAACCGAGCATCTTGTCGAAGCCGCACTGGCCATGTCCAGCCAGTTCGCAAGCCCCCCGCGCATCCTCGACATTGGCACGGGGTCGGGAAGTATCGCCATCACCCTGGCTCACCATCTGCCGAATGCTTCCATAGACGCCACGGACATCTCATCCGCAGCCCTGGACATAGCCCGCCGGAATGCCGCAGCCCATGCCGTGTCCGCGCGCATAAAGTTCATGGAGGCCGACCTCCTGCCGCCCATCCACCTCCCCTACGACATCATCTGCTCCAATCCGCCCTATGTACCATCCACCGACGTGCTCGAGCCGCAGGTTGCCGCCTTTGAGCCGCACACTGCCCTCTTCGCCGGTCCGGACGGCCTCGCGATCTACCGGCGCCTGATACCCCTCGCCGCTGCTGCCCTGCAACCCGCAGGCGCGCTCCTGCTTGAAATTGGTCACGGCCAGCAAGCCGCCATTGCATCCTTGCTGCGTGCATCTCATCTACAAAGTATTGAATTCATCCCGGACCTGCAGGGAATCCCCCGCGTGGCGATAGCCACCAGGAACCCCCTGCATCAACCCTGAAGCCGACGCACTGTCCCTGTGGCCTTCCACGGGCAGTCTACCGACCCAATCGTTTCATCAGGTCCCTTAGTTCTTATTCTGAAAAGTTGCACAGGAGAATCTCCGCATGTCGCAAGCTCTCGGCTACGCAGCCCAGTCCCGCACCACACCACTCGCACCCTACTCTTTCGAACGCCGCGAACCCCGGCCCGAAGATGTTGTCGTTGAAATCGAATTCTGTGGCGTCTGCCACTCTGATCTCCACCAGATCCGCGATGAATGGGGCGGCTCCGTCTTCCCCATGGTCCCCGGTCACGAAATCGTCGGCAAGGTCAAGGCAGTAGGCAGCAAGGTCACCCGCTTCAAGGTTGGCGATCCCGCCGCCGTCGGCGTCGCTGTGGATTCGTGTCGTGTCTGCGACCACTGCAAGGCCGGCCTCGAACAATATTGCGAAGAAGGCATGACCGGTACCTACGGCGCGCCCGACCGCGTTGACGGCACCATCACCATGGGCGGTTACTCCAACCACATCGTCACCGACCAGCGCTTCGTCCACACCATTTCGCCGAAACTCGATCCGGCAGGAGTCGCGCCGCTGCTATGCGCCGGCATCACCACCTACTCGCCGCTCAAGCACTGGGGCGTCGGCAAGGGCCACAAAGTCGGCGTCGTCGGCCTCGGCGGCCTCGGTCACATGGCGCTCAAGTTCGCGCACTCCTTCGGCGCCGATGTCACCCTCTTCACCACCTCTGCCAGCAAAAGTGAAGACGCGAAGCGCCTCGGCGCGAATCACGTCGTCATCAGCAAAGACCCCGAAGCCATGAAGAAGGAAGCCGCCAGCTACGACTTCATCATCGACACCGTCTCCGCACCCCATGACATCAATCCCTGCCTCAAGACCCTAAAACTTAACGGCACCTACTGCATCGTCGGCCTGCCCGATAAGCCGCCATCTATCGAAATGTTCAACCTCGTCACCAACCGCCGCTCCGTCTCCGGATCGATGATCGGCGGCATGCCGGAAACGCAGGAGATGCTCGACTACTGCGCAGAAAAAGGCATAGTCTCCGACGTCGAAGTCATTCCCATCCAGAAAATCGAAGAAGCCTACCAGCGCATGATCAAGAGCGACGTGAAATATCGCTTCGTCATCGACCTGAAAACACTGGCCAACGACAAGTAGAGAAGAATGCCTGTGCGGCGAGCAGTACTTGCCGTACGGGCGTGCTAACAAGCAGAAAGCCCTATCCACAAATCGGATAGGGCTTTCTGCTTTATGAGTGGGTTGGCGTTGTGCATTTAAGGTTTGCCAGATTTGCGCTTTGCTCCCAAACCTCGCGCAGCATTGATCGTCAATCTCGTTCCGGCTGCAAACGTGAAAAGCGTGATGAGAAATGGCAAGAGTGAGTGTTGTTCAAGGGCCATTGCGTAGCCTGTTAATCCGATAAGAAAACCGCCGAAGCTGGAACTAAGATCCCGATTCGTTGAACGCGCGTGGCAGTCGGCGAACCCTTCCATAATAGAGAGTCTACTTTCCTGCTATTCCGAAATGTGTCTGGCCAGGCAATATTCCGCTGTGAGTCACTGACCTCTTCAATCACCGTTGGAATGCCTTTGTGCTCCTGCTTCACGTCACCCTGCCACGAGCTGGCTCATCGTATGTGTTACGTCTGGAGGACCGGGAGAGTCTTATCGTCCCGGTC
>CAZZVA010000039.1:0-17925 GCA_964657345.1 uncultured Acetobacteraceae bacterium
CTTTGACGAGGCGTTTGATTTCAGTGAGCGGATCGCGACCGGTGCGGGATGGTCAAAGCGGCTGGTCACAACCTTTGAGTGGCCGATTCCCTCCTGCTTCACGCCGGTGAAGAATTTGACGCGGGAAGGTCAGGCCCTGATGTTCTTCATGATTGCGGCTGCGCAGCTGGAGGACTTGCGAAGGGCGGCCACGGACGCGGGCGGCATGGTGACCTTCTCGGGTGCGTATGACGGACCAAAGACGACTCCGCTGCTGTCCGACTACACGTGGAACCACACTACGCTGTGGGCGATCAAGCAGGACAATGCGTTTACGTATCTGCAGTGCGGCTTCAGTGCGACAGAGGCGCGCAAGCAGTTTGCCTTGTTGAAGGAAAAGTTCGGCGACGAGATTTTGTTTCATCTTGAGTTTATGAAGACAGGGACGGGCGTGGTGATTCCGGGATCGATTCCGCTGGTGCGTTTTACGACGGAGGCCCGGTTGAACGAGATGATCGATTACTGCCGGGCGATTGGCGTCAGCGTCGCGAACCCGCACAGCAATCATGTGGAGGGTGGCGGCCGCTATCGCGAGGACAATGTGCAGTTGATGGCGAAGCAGAAGTACGATCCGCAGGGATTGCTGAATCCGGGGAAGATGATTACGTTTCGGGTGGCAACGAGTTAGCGGCGAGGAGGTTCCGGGTCAATGGAGGTTGGTGGAAGATCGCGATCGGTGGTGTACTCGGCAGCTGAAGCCGTGCCCCTCAACAGTATGAACGGTTGGTTGTACTGACTCTAAAAGGACGAAGATGAAGACGTGGATTGCGGCTGAGAGAGAGTTTGCCTACCTGACCTGGAAGCAGGTGGAGGCCCTGCCGAAGGACGAGACGCTGCTGGTGCTGCCGACTGCGGCAATTGAACAGCATGGTCATCACCTGCCGCTTGCGACCGATACGCTGATCAACAACCTGCTGCTGGGCCGAGCGCTGGCACAGCTTCCTTCTGCGACACATGTTTATGCGCTGCCGCCTGTCTGCTATGGCAAGAGCAATGAACATATCGGCTTTCCGGGAACGCTGTCTGTTTCGGCTGCGACGTTTATGGCAGTGGTCCGCGACATTGGTGCGAGCCTCCATGCTTCCGGATTCAAGAAGGTGGTTCTGTACAACACGCACGGTGGGAACAGTTCCCTGGTGGATGTGATGGCGAGAGATCTGCGTGCGGAATTCGGACTGAGGACTTTTTGTCTTTACGGCTCTGGAGGTGCGGCATTTAGCGGCATATCCGAGCAGGAAAAGAAGTATGGCTTTCATGCGAACGAGGTTGAAACTGCGCTGTTGTTAAGCGCGGTGCCGGAGCTGGTGCATACCGACCAGTACACGGTGAATTACATCGCGGATATCGAGCATCCCGAAGTGTTGCTGCCGGAAAATGCAGCGGCGACCTTTGCGTGGCTTACGCGCGACATTGCGCCGAGCGGCGTGATGGGTGACCCTCGCCCGGCGACGGCAGAGAATGGTTCGAAATGGATAGAGGCAGCAGCGACCAAGATAGCGGCGGCACTGCAGGCGATGCTTGCTTTCAAGGGTCACGCCGAGGCATGACAGAAGGCAGGCTGGCGGATTGCGGCGGGGGCGTGCGGCTGGAGCGAAGCGTGGCGTGCCGCATGTCCGATGGTGTGGCGCTGGTGTCGGATCATTACTATCCTCCGCAGTGGAGCCCGGGCACAGGACTGAAGTTTCCGACGCTGTTGATGCGCCAGCCGTATGGGAGGGATATCGCTTCGACGGTGGTGTATGCCCATCCGGCATGGTTTGCGCGGCATGGTTATAACGTGGTGATCCAGGATGTTCGTGGACGCGGTGACTCGGAAGGAGAGTTTTATCCGTTCCGTCATGAAGGCCGCGATGGCGCGGAGACGATCGCGTTTGTGCGCAACAGGCCGGAGTGTAACGGACGCGTGGGTATGTACGGCTTTTCGTACCAGGGGATGACGCAGCTGCTGGCTGCGGTAGAGCAGCCGCTGGGATTGCAGTGCATTGCGCCGGCGATGACAGCGCATGACTTATATGGCGGATGGTTTTACCAGCATGGTGTGCTGCGGCTTGCCTCGTCGCTGGGATGGGGACTGCAGATGTTGAGGGAAGACGCGCGGCGACGCGGTCTGCGCGAAGTCAGCGCACAACTGGAGCAGGCGTGGACCAACCTGCAGGCACAGTATCTACATACGCCCTATGCCGCGCACCCGTTGATCCAGGATGAGAGACTGCCCGGCTATGTGCGCGACTGGATAGAGAACGATCGCGCCGGCGCGTACTGGGAAAGTTTGGACATCAGTGGAAAGGTCGAAAAGATTCGGGTTCCGGCACTGCATGTTTCCGGCTGGTATGACACTTATCTGCATGGCAGCGTCGAGGGATTCCATGCCATGCGCAGCGGCGCAGGCACGGCTCATGCGCGTGAACACCAATACCTGCTGGCTGGACCGTGGGTGCATATTCCGTGGGGAGATCGCATTGGAACGCAGAGCCTGGGTGGGCAGGCTGCGCTGGATACGGATGCGCTGCTGCTGCGGTGGTTCAACCATTGGTTGAAGGATACGAATGAATTTGCAGAAGAGCCGAAGATCCGTCATTTTGTCTTGAATGAAGGGGCCTGGCGCGCTGCCGAGCGATGGCCGGATGCGGTGTATCCGCTCTATCTGCAGAGCGGGGGTAGGGCGAATTCGAGTAAAGGGGATGGATTCCTGGCGGCGATGATACCGAACGCAGAGCAGGCTCCGGATGTATTTGTGTACGATCCGGAGGTACCGGTGATGGCGCCGGGCGGGGCTGCATCTGTGGCTGGTCCAGCGAACCAGGTCCTTCACGAACTCCAAAATAATATGCTGGTCTTTACTTCCGATGTCCTGGTTGCGCCTCTGCATGTTTTTGGCACACCACGGGTACGGCTGCATTGCGCGACATCTGCAGGTGCTGCCGATCTGATGGTGAAGCTGGTTTGCGTGAAGGCAAGTGGTGAAGCGATGTTTGTCTGTATTGGCGTGGCGCGATCGAGCTACCTGTTTGCGAGCGGATACCGGGCAGGGGAAGAACGGGAGTGGGATTTTTCTCTCGAGCCGACATCGTGCGTCTTTGGAGTGGGCGAGAGAGTGCGGGTCGAGATCGCGAGCAGCGCTTATCCGCTTTACGATCGCAACTCCAGTAATGAGACGCCTGCGCGACTGGCGGATTCGTGGACCTGGAAGCGCTCCACGCAAATAATTTTCCATGATGCGCGTCGGCCGTCTGCGGTTTATCTGCCAGTACTGCATGCACGAGAGGGGTCGGCTCGATGAGCGATCGGCCGGAAGGCACGGAAGCAGGCGCGCGGGTGCCCGCGGTTCAGCTGCAGCACGTGACCAAACGATATGGGGCAGGTTCGGCGATCCTCGAGGACATTGCGTTCACCGTGATGCCGGGTGAGTTTGTGAGCATTATCGGTCCGTCGGGCTGTGGTAAATCGACGCTGCTGAAGCTGGTTGCAGGACTGACTGCGATCACCGCGGGTGAGTTGCGAGTGGAGGGGATGACGGCGGCAAATGCGAGGGAGACGATTTCCTTTATTTTTCAGGATCCGACGCTGCTGCCGTGGCGCACGGTGACAGGCAACATCGGGCTGAGCCTGGAGCTGGAGCACGCGACTCGCGTGCGTCGCGAAGCCATAGTCAGCAGGCTGTTGTCGCTGGTGGGATTGGAGCATGTGGCGAGATCGTATCCGCGGGAGCTTTCCGGCGGCATGAAGATGCGGGTTTCGATTGCCCGTGCGCTGGCGAGCAGCCCCCGCCTGCTGTTGCTGGATGAACCATTTGCAGCGCTGGATGAAATTACGCGCGATCACATGAATGAGGAGTTGTTGCGGCTGCATCGAGAGCAGGGATGGACAGTGCTATTCGTAACACACTCAGTGGCGGAAGCGGTTTTTCTTTCGAACAGGGTGATTGTCCTCGCACCCCATCCGGGTAGAGTGGCCCATGATATTGCGATTGAGTTTGGATCGATCCGCGATGGGGCCCTGCGGCGGTCCGAGGTTTATGAAGAGAGGGTGGCGCAGATATCGCGAGCGCTGCGCGAGGTGCTGCCGGTATGAAGCAGAAGATGCTGCTGGCTGCTTCGGCTGCGATGATCTTTGCTCTGCTGCTCCTGCTGTGGCTGGCGGTCATTCATCTTTTTCATATTCCGGCTTACATGCTTCCGTCGCCGATGCAGGTGGGCCATTCGGCGGTGGAGCGCTTCCCTTCCCTGCTGACGTCCCTGGGTATTACGGCGGCGGCGGCGGGCGGTGGACTTGCGGCCAGCATCGTGGCCGGGCTGGCGATTGCGATGGTGTTTGCACAATCGCGATGGGTGCGGAGGATGCTGTATCCCTACACGATTCTTTTGCAGACCGTGCCGATTGTGGCGATCGCTCCGTTGATCCTGATGTGGGCGGGGCCGGGAATTTTTTCCGTGATGCTGGTGACGTTCATCATCTGCCTGGCGCCGATCATTGCGAATACGACGCAGGGGATGATCAGTGTGGAGCGGAACCTGGTGGATTTGTTCCTTATGAACAATGCTTCGCGAGCGCAGGTGCTGTTCAAGCTTCGGCTGCCGCATGCGCTGCCTTCCATCTTTGCCGGTATCCGGATCTCGAGCGGGATTGCGGTGATTGGCGCAATTACGGGAGAGCTGTTTGCTGGTTCGGCGCGAGTGGGGGTGGGTGGTATCGGGTATTCGATTCAGTATGCGAGTGCGCAACTGGAGACAGACTACCTGTTTGCGCTGGTAGCGGCGGCAACACTGCTGGGTTTTGTATTTTTCTTCGGAGTGATGTTTGTCGAGTGGTATTTTCTGCATCACTGGCATGAGTCGGCTCGTGCATTCGTGGAGGATTGAGTTGAGTCGACGTAGGAGATTGCGTTGCTGAAAGTGGAGACAGAGAACGGATGGTGGTTGATCACGCATCCGGATCATGCCGGGCTGGCCGCGGATTTCGCGGAGCATTGGGGCAATGCCTTGTTCGTGGCGCCACAGCCGCGGGTGCGGGTACTGCATGGGATTCGTGTGCATGATGATGGCTGGGCAGCGAGGGATCTCCATCCGTCTGTGACGAGGCAGGGCAAGCCTTCTGCATTTTCGAAAGAGCTGGTAGGAAAATATTCTGCGTTCGAAGAGATCGATCTTGCTGACTACCTGGCGGTGCGCGAGCGGGCGCTGGACGAAGTAGAGAAGGAGGATGCGTATGCAGCGCTGCTGGTTTCGATGCATACCCACAACTTGCTGACGGACCGGGCCGATCGGTCGACGATCGCGGAAGACCAGTTGCCGCTGCTGGATGGGTTTCTGGAACGGCAGAAGAGACGGCGGGAGGCTTTGCATGCGCGGCTTCGTTCGGAGCCGGAACCGGATGCAGGCATGGTGCAGGAGGCGGCGATCTTCGACAACTTCTGCCTGCTGCAGGCGATGGATAATTTGTCGCTTTACAGTTGTGTGGATTATGGGTCGCGGGGTTCGCTGCTGCATGCGCTGCCGACAGTAAGTGGACGGAAGTTGAACGTGGGTGTGCTGCCGGCCGGCTCGAGGCATTTCCGGTTGATGCCGTACCCGATGGACCAGCCTGTGCTGCAGTTTGAGGTGGCGGCACGACACGTGGAGGGCAAGGAGTTCGCTTCGTCTGAGATCCTCGAGACGATGTTTCATGCTGCGCCGGTGGAGACGCTGACGATTACGATCAGTGACTAGGTTTCAAGCTATAAAAAGGACGAGCCGGCCTGGTTGGGCCGGCTTTCTTTGCGTGGTTAGAAGGTGAGTGCGAGGGACATCTGAATCTGGCGGGGACTGCCGATGGTGTGGGTCGTGACGCCCAGGTTCCCGGCGCAATTGTAGAAGCCGCTGTTGTCGCCGTTTGGATTTGTAGAGCAGCTGTTGGTTGGGAGAACAGGGGTACCCACGGTGGGGTACTGGTTGTAGTACTGATTTTGCGTGACATTATCCTGTGGAATGTCAAAGCTGGTGGTGTTTGTCAGATTGAAAACATCGAATGTGTACTTCAAGTTATAACGCTCCTTGAAGTTCGTCACCTTGATGAGTGAAATGTCAGCACGTCTTTGCGGAGTCTGGCGGAATATATTGCGTTGGCCCGTGGTGAAGCCGGTCTCATAGGGGTCGTTGGACGGGATGCCGCCGCCGGAGGAACCGGCAGCGAGAGTAGGAACGGTGAAGCATGCGGCCTTCAGCGCGGTCAGAGTGGGATCGGCTCCTGCAAATGCGCCCGAGTGGCCGGTTCTTGCGCTCTTCGCTGTGCAGCCGGGAGCGAGTGGAACGATGGGGTTGGTGATGCCGTCATAGACGCTGTAGTAGACGCTGCCGACGGCGCCGCTGTAGTCGATGACACTGTACGGTTGCCCACTCTGCAGAACAGTCAGGCCGACCAGCGACCAGCCATCGGCGAAGTATCCAGGAAGACTATCTTTACCGAAATATTCGGGCAGCTTGTAGGTGTAGTTGAAGTTGACGACGTGGGTGCGATCGAAGTCGGCGGAGGCGTAGCCATCGCGAAGATTGAGCGGGTTGTTGCCGTTGTAGAAGAGGCCGAGACCGCTTTGTTCATCCAGTGCGTGCGAGTAAGTGTACGACGCAGATACAGAAATACCGTGACTCAAACGCTTGTCGACATGCGCGATGAAGGAGTTATAAGCGTCGACGCCAGCAGCTTTGTAACTGATGGACTCTGCGGCATAGCCAAGATACGGGACGCGAAGATCGACGTTACCGCCTTCATAGTTTGCGAGGTAGGTGGACCCGTCCGGAAGTGGCTGTGAATTGAAATTGGCGTCTTTCAGAGTGTAGCCATAGGAGTAGTTCTGGCCATGGATAGGCCCGGATGGGCTTGCGATTCCTGGCTGATTGAGCGGAACTGGAATGACCTGGTGGCGGCCGAGGTTGCCGACGTAGCCGAATTCAATGGCTATGTCATTTCTTGGCTGCCATTGAATATCGAGTGTGTAGTTGATGGTGTAGGGCAATTTGTTTTCCCTGGCGTAGGTGCCGAGAGAGACGGGCTGGGCACCGCTGGTAATCGCTGCAGCATTGGGCAGCGAGTTCGTCAGGTCGGAAGCTTTCGGATTGGTGGGTGCAGCACTCTGGACATTGCCGTAGGGGTTTTCGAGGTTGCCGGTAGCTGCTGTTCCGCCGCAGGTAGGGATGTAGCCGTTGTAGAAAGTTTCTGCTGCCAGGCCTGAGGCTGATGAAGCACACGTTTGAGCGGTGACAAATGGCAGAGACTGGTTGACGCCGAAAGGACCGCCGGTGACATCGCCGATGGCGTAACCGGGTGAGAAGTAGGTGAAGAGTTCTCCACGGTCGTAATAAAAGCCGCTGCCGGCGCGGACGACGACCTTATCGTGAAACATCTGCGGCTGCCATGCTGCGCCCAGGCGAGGCCCTATTCCCCACTGTCTTCCGGTAAGCGTGGTATTGCTGACGCCCCTGGTGCCATTGGCGTTGTTGCCGGCGATGATGAAACCGGGATTGGTGATGGTGTCAGAGGCTGCACTGTAGTTGTACAGCGTCGGATCGAAGTTGAAGATGCGCCCGTATTTTTCAGTGAGGCCGCCGTCCCAGTCATAGCGAATGCCGGCAGTGATGGTGAGGTTGGCGTTTACTTGAAATTTGTCCTGGAGAAAGAGACCGATCTGATTCGCGCGGAAGTAGCGGTTGGCATCGCCCTGAAGGAAGGTGGTGACGTTGTAGGCGTAATTCGGACTGACGAGGCCCTGGGCGAACTGGCTGAGATCGGCCGTGGCAATGGTGCCGGTGCCAGTGCGGCGGTCGATTGTATTCAGCTGCGTGTAGCTATAGCTGCCGCCGAATCCTAGAGTGTGTTTGCCTAATGTCCAAATGGCGTTGCCGGAGGGCTGGAGTCGATTTTGAAAGACGCCGGTGTTGGAACCCTGACCGCTTGCGTTGGGGCCGATGTTGAGGGTGTCATTCACACCGGAGGGCTTATTGCTGCCCAGCACGTCGTAGATGGTGATGCCGGGGAAATAGGTTGAGCCGAACGTATTGATGCTTGCGCCGCCGGGAATATTCTGTGGACTGAACGGCTGGGCGTTGGTGCTGTAGATTTTTTCCCGGAGGAAGCCAAGTGTCTGCTGGGTGCTGAGATTGGCTTTGACGAGGTAGGTGTTGTTGATGGAAAAGACCTGGGAGCCGGCATCCAGGTGCTGGTCAAATCCCGGAACGTTGGAGTATGCGTATGGAGCTACGGTGGGGTCGTGCTGGTAGAAGTATTTGAGTGCCAGAGTATCTTTTGCGGTTGCGTTGTAATCGATGTTTGCGACAGCCTGGTCGGCAATAAATCTTGCTGTGCCCGGAAGAAACGCATTGTCGGGATGCTGGGCTGAGGGCGTGACGCCGGAGTCATTCGGAATCAGCCACTTTCCCGGTTCGCCTTTGACCGAGGGAGCGTTGAAGAGCGCAAGGGCGACTGGATCCGGTGCGGCTCCGTTATTTGCAAACGTGCCGGAATAGCTGTTATTGACTACGCCGGCGAAGCCGGAGGGTGTGCGGTTGGTATCACTGAGGCCGACGGGGACAGTGAGGAAAGAATCGCCGATCTCCTGATCGCTTACGTGCAGATGCTGATAGGCGAGAAAGCCGAATAATTTGTTCTTGACGATGGGGCCGCCGAGGGTTCCGCCCAGAATGTAACGGTGAAGTTGCGGGTTCTTCTGATTGGCCGGAATGTCCTGGTCCTGCTTGAAGAAGAAGGGAGCAGCGTTCAGCCAGTTGGTGCCGCGATGGAAGTAGGCGCCGCCATGGTAATCATTGGTGCCGGAGGCTGTACTGAGATCGATGTGCGCGCCGGAAGTGGATCCCTGGTCGGCGCTGTACATGGAGGCGTTCACGCGAATTTCTTCGATGGTCTCGGGAGCGGGTGTGGGAATGGCGTTGCCGATGGAGAGGTAGACAGAAGCACTGCTTTGGACGGTTCCGCCGGCGCCGGAATTGCCTGCACCGGTGCTGTTGATGACGCGTGCGGAGCCGACCTGGCTGGTGCTCTTACCGTTGAACAGGTTGCTGCCATCGACGCCGTTCAGCAGGAAGCTGTTGCTGGTGTCGCGCTGGCCGTTGGCCCAGATAGGCAGGTTGCCGAGGCCGGAGTTGACGCCAGTGCCGCCGGGCAGTTCGGCATTCACGCCGGGCGAAAGAATAGCGAGGCCAGTAAAACTTCCAGTGGGCAGAGGCGTTTCTTCGATCTGCGCCTTCTCGAGTACGTAACCGTTGGTGGTGTCTGTCGCGTTGAGCAGGGGCGTGGCTTCGACAGTCACGGTGGAGTTAACGCCGCCAACAGCGAGCTGTGCCGGCAAGGTGATGGTGCGGTCCGCCTGAATGACGATGCCGGGATATTTTGCGGTGTTGAACCCATCGTGAGTGAAGGTCACGGTGTAAGTGCCGATGGGGAGATCGGGAAGTGCATAACTACCGCCGGCCGAAGATACGGCAGTTCGTGTGAGATGGGTGCCATCGTCAACGACGGTGATGGTGGCGCCGCCCATGACACTTCCCGACGCATCGGAGACAGTGCCGACGATACCGCCAAGCGTTTGTTGTGCCTGGGCGAGCTGAACGCCGAACAGGAAAACGGAAAGCGAAATGGCCTTGCGGAAGGAACTTCTGGTTTTCGAATGCACGCAGTCATGACCTCGAAGGATATGAAGTTATTCAGCCCTGGAAAGGGGAACTCGCTTCAGCCACGACGCGGTGATTGAAAGAGGCTATGGGCCGGGACGGATTTTCAATCCCGGTATGTTGTGGACTAATAGCCGGAGGATAGACTAAAGCTCTCCTGATTCCAAAGAAAAAAAGCGCACACCCGGGAGTCGCTAGACGCTCTTCGGGTTTATCAGGAGCGATACGTGGGCAGCAACGATTCGCCAGCCTTCGGGGAGGCGGACCCAGACCTGACTCTGACGGCCGCGCGTCTTTGTGCCGCCGGTCTCGCGCTCAAATTCGAGAGTGATACTGCCGTAATCCTTCCCGAAGGTGATGATGTCCAGGCGAAGGATACGGCGAGCCAGGCCGGTGGCCGGCCGGGCTTTGCGAAAGGCTTCTATCTCGTCGATGCCGTAGAGATTCTCGGTCACACCGAAACGCATGGTGAGGGGTGAGGCCCAGAACATGCGGGTGAGAGTTTCTGCGTCGTTGTCCATCAATGCCTGCTCGTAGAGCGGGTAAAGGCTGGCGAGCTCAGCGTGCGTTTGAGGGTCGTTGATGACAGGCGAATTCATGCGGGAAACAGCTTGCGTCCGGGAAGAATGGATTTAGCGATCGCGGCACTGACGGTGATCATTGGCCGGTTGACGACCTGGCTGAGATGAAGGTCCATGGCGACACTGCACAGTATGTAGGCATGGAGGTCGGAGAAGTTCCAGCGGGAGACGAGCAGGTCGATCATACGATGAGTGGCGGCTTTGGCGGCAGTGATGGCGTCCGGTGCAGACTCGACGACGATCCATGCGGGATTGGAGGAGTGGTGGAGGCGGGGCGATTCCACGATTGGTCCGGCGAGTGCCTGGTGCTTGTGGAGGAAAAACTGAAGGCGGACGTCGGCTGGACACTCCATGCCATTGATGCAGACTTCTCCATCGCCCTGTGCGGCATGCGCATCGCCGGCCGAGAAGAGTGCTCCGCGCCGGAAGACAGGGAGATAGAGGGTGGCGCCGGCGCATAGTTGCTGCACGTCGAGGTTGCCGCCGAAGGGGCCAGGAGGGCGTGTGCGAAATTCACCTGGCTCTGCCGGGGCAACACCCATGACACCGCAGAAGGGTCGCAGTGGAAGGATGGCGGGGGCGAGGGAGCGCGTCTCTTCGCCTTCAAGGAGCCAGTGAAAGAGGGCGGGTTCGGTGAAGCGCTCGTCGAGGAATCCCAGGCCGGGAATGATGCTGGTCCAGGCCCAGCCGCGGTGAGTGACGTCAAGGACGCGGACTTCGAGGACATCGCCGGGCTGTGCATCGGTGATTGCAATGGGGCCGGTGAGTGCGTGGATGCGGGTGCGATCGATGGCGAGGAAATCTTCGACGGTCGATGTGGGATGTATTTGCGCACCGCTGGCATCCTGGCATTCCATGGAGACGGTGTCTCCGGACGCGATGGTGAGGCGGGGCGGCAGATCACGGTTCCAGACGGAGTGGGTTGGCTCGGCGGTGAGAGAGTGGTCGCTCACGAGGTCGGCTCGTGAATGGCAACGGTCATCTGTAACTCGACAAGAGCATTCCTGGGAAGCGACGCGACGCCGATGGCCGCGCGGACGTGGCGGCCGGCTTCACCGAAGACTTCGATGAGCAGGTCGGAGGCGCCGTTGATGACCAGCGGCGAATCGGCAAACCCGGGAATGGCATTGACGTATCCATTGACGCTGACGATTTCCCGGATGCGGTTGAGCGAGCCCAGATGGCCGCGCAGGACAGCCATATGCGTGAGCGCACAGGCGCGGGCTGCGGCGTAGCCTTCTTCAACGGAGCGGTTGCTGCCGACAGTGCCAGTGACGACACCGGACTGATCTGTAGAAATGACGCCGGCCAGAAAGACGAGGTGGCCATGCGTTTTCGCCGAGACGTAGTTCCCTCCTGCTGCGGGAGGATCGGGCACGACGATGTTGGCATTGGCGATGGTGTCTTCGGGCAGCATGTGGACGTAATTTATCACGCAGGCATGATTTTTTACGGTTGGCACAAATCTTAGCTACTATGCGTTATGAATCGAAGAGCCGGCACGATTGCGGGTTTAGCGCTCGCGGCCCTCATGGTGGTGACTGCGCCGTGCGGACACATCGCGGCTCTTGCGAGTGGAGCGGGCGCAGTGCAGGGAGTTGATTCTGCAGCGGAGCCACGCATTCTCCTGCATGCCTCGCGGCAGCTGGATTCCGATCTTGAAATTACTGGAATGGTGGATGGACTTTCACCCCATACGACCGGCTACGTACGTTTTTCGGAGTTGATGGCGCTTCCGCAAGTCACGATTGTCGTACAGGACGACGAGAATCTGCCGAGCGGGACTCACGTGACGGGCGTGCCGCTGGCGGAACTGGCACGTGCTCTCCGCGCAGAGCCAGCGTCCGACCTGCTGGATGCGTGGTGTGTCGACCAGTACAGAACGCACTATTCTGCCGGGTACATGCGGGCTCATCATCCGGTGCTGGGGTTGAAGGTGGAAGGGCACGATCCTGACCAGTGGGCTGAGCAGCGACGCCAGCGAAGTACGGGACGGTACTTCATCACTCATGAAGATTTTCGGCCGTCGTTCAACATTCTGAAGCATGCGGATGAGCCGCAGGTGCCGACGGGCGTGATGCGGCTGGACTTCAGTACAGAGGCGGCCTTGTCTGCAGCGATTGCGCCGCGTGCAGGATCGACGGGGCGGCAAGTGGAAGATGGCTTTGTGATCGCACGGCAGAACTGCCTGCGCTGCCACAACGCGGGAGCATACGGCGGCAGGAAGGCGGGTGTGGAGTGGCCGGTGCTGAGTATGCTGGCAGGCCAGCAGAGCTCGTTCTTCGAGAAGTATGTGCGTGATCCGAAGAGTGTTGCACCGGGGGCCAGGATGCCGGGCAATCCGGAATATGACGATGCGACGCTGCATGCGCTCACGGAGTATTTCCGGTCGGTGGGGGATGATACGCCAGGAAAGGAAAGCGGCGCGGCGCATGAGTGAATTGCGTGAGGATGTCGGTACGAGACGAGCTTACGTGACGGCTGGCCGGGTCAGCATGATTCGATTGTCAAAGTGTGCCTTGCTGGCGGGTGTCACTCTTTTCTTCTCGCTGGTGGTCTTCAACAACACGACGGATTTCGATTCCAATTATCAGTTTGTGCGGCACGTGCTGATGATGGATTCCACCTTTCCGGGCAACCATGGGCTGTGGCGGGCATTGAGCCAACCGCGCATTCATATGGCGTTCTACCTGTCGATTATTGCGTGGGAAAGCTTGACGTGCCTTTTTTGCTGGTGGGGTTTACTGCGGCTATTACGCAGGTTGCGCGAACCGGCGATTGCGTTCGACAAGGCGAAGTCGGTGGCCATTGGAGCGCTGACGCTGGGCTGCATGCTGTGGTTCATCGCGTTCCTCGATGTGGGCGGCGAGTGGTTCCTGATGTGGCAGTCGAAGCTGTGGAACGGCCAGGATGCTGCGTTTCGCATGTTCGTGGTGCTGGGATTGATCCTGATCTTCCTGGCTCAACCCGAAGCAGAGACCACGCTGTAATCGCTATGGTTCGACAGCGGTGCGTCGCGCGGTGATGAAGTACCAGCACATACCGGCCGCAAGGTAGACAAGATACAGATAGGGAAAATAGCGAATGGGCGGCGGCGGGACGGGATAGACACTGCCCACCAGGGCGAGGAGCATGACACCCGTGGCGGAAGCAGCGAGGACGATCGCACCGGCGGTGAGTCTGCCGCGGCGGTGGAGATGAATGGGCATCGCGATCGCAACCAGGGCGTAGATAGTGAGAAATCCGTACACTGCGAGAGTTCCCAGGTAACCGTAGATGTCGGCTGGGGTGATGCCTTTCCAGGCCATGAAGGCCACGGGCAGAAATGCTGCTATTCCGGTCAGCAGGCTGGCAGGGCCAGGGGTCTTATGAACGCGATGCGTCCTGGTGAACAGGCTGTGGGCGAGACCGTGATGCGCCATGAGCATGAGCACACGGGCGGCGGCGATGATGCAGCCGAGGATGCAGGCAAACATGCTGACCAGGACACCGAGATCGATGACGGGTCCGATGAAGCCGATGCCCACCTGGGCGGCGAGGTAGCGGAAGGGCGCCGTGCTGTGGCCGAAATCGGGATCGGCACCGCGGAAGCCCATGACCTCTCCATAGGCGCAGAAGAGGAAGAAGGCGCCGGCGAGGAGGGCGCTGCGGATGACGGCGCGGGGGATGGTGGTGAGGGGTTCACGGGCTTCTGCTCCAAGCGCAGTGGCACTTTCAAAGCCGACAAAACTAAAGACAGCGAGGATCATGCCGAGACGGATACCGCTCGCAGTTGCATTATGCAACCGAAACTGAGGCATATCGAGATGGAGGCCGTGTTTCCAGAACAGCAGCAGGATGAGGATGCCCAGCAAGAAGACGGAAATGCCTTCGATCCACAGCATTGCGCGGGTAGACACCTGGACGTCGCGATAGGCTACCCAGATGGCGATTGCCGTCGCGAAGCCGCCAATCACAATTGGAGAGATGTGCGGGCCAAGGCTGCCGAGGAACATGTAGGCATAGTTGATGAAGCCGCCGATGATGCCGGAGGCGGTTGCGACATAGGCGAAGAAGAGTGCCCACGCAGCGAGAGCGCCGAAGGCGGGGGGCAGGGTGGTGCGGGTGTAGACGTAAAGCGATCCGGGCGATGCGGAGTCGCGCGCAAAGACGGCGATGCAGAAGGCCACGAGCGTCATGCCGATGAGCGCGAAGAGGTAAGCGAGCCAGGTGCCTTCCCCGGCCAGCGCGTAGACGAGGGGTATGGTGAGCGCGGGGGTGGTGATGGGGGCGATGGTGGAGATGGACTGGGCGAGTGTCTCGAGGGGCGTGAGGATGTGGTGACGCAGATGATAGTCGTCGGACAGTTCGGGGGCGACGTCAACGGGAGCGACCGCGACGGGGATAGACATTGGTGAGGTATCCGGGACTACGGCTGCTTCCGGCATGTGCGGGTGGGCCTCCATCTGTCGCTTACGAGAAGAGTTCAAAAACGCTGGACGCCTGCCAGGAAACGGAGCAGGTGCCTTGCGTGGGTGCGCGACAGGGCGCTGTTATCTTTTGCCGTGGATACTTGAGTCTGACGTGTGCCCGAAGAGACGTCAACCGTTTTCCCTTCGAGGGGAAATCACGAGTCTGCAACAGGAAGAGGAGTGGCTGATGTTGAAGGCGATTTCACCCTTGCAGGAGCTGCAGGCAGCACTCCGTGACGGTGCGTTGGATGTGACGGATGTGGCACAACGCTTTGGGGAGCGGGCGAACAGGAATGCATCCGGGAACACGTACATCCGCTTCGAGCCGGAAGAGTTGATGCGCGATGCCCTGGCGCTGCGGAGGCAGTTTCCGCGTGTTGAAGAGCGGCCTGCGGTGTTTGGTGTGCCCATTTCGTTGAAGGATTGTTTTGACCAGGCGGGCACGGTGACGAGCTGCGGCTCGCGCTTTTACGCGGGACGTCCAGCGGCAATGGCGGATTCTTCGATGGCTGCATCGTTACATGCGGCGGGTGCGCTGATCACGGGCAAGACCCACCTACATCCGCTGGCGTATGGCATCACCGGGCAGAATCCCGAGTTTGGCGATTGTCTGCAGCCGCGCGATGCGGCCCTTCTCACGGGTGGTTCTTCGAGTGGAGCAGCTGCCAGTGTGCAGGAAGGTTCGGCACTGGCCGCCATCGGAACGGATACGGGCGGTTCCATCCGGGTGCCGGCAGCGCTGTGCGGGTTGGCGGGTTACCGGGCTTCGCAGGCAATTGCGAGTGCGCACGGATGGTGGCCGGAGGCGTGGAGTGGTGCTGCGCATCTTGCGGCTTCGTTCGATACGCCGGGGCTGCTGGTGCATGATCCGCGCGACCTGGCGCCACTTGCGGAAGCATTGTTCCGGGTTCCGGCGGCGAGTGAGGCAGCGGTATTGCGGATTGGGTGCGTGGATGGGGATTTCCTGCGGGATGCAGAGCCTGCTGTCATGGAGGCTCTGCGTACCTGGAAGGAGCGGCTGGTCGAGATGGGAATGGTCGTTGAGGACTTTGTCCCTGCGGACTGGGATGACAGTTACGAGATCTTTGCCGGGATCCAGGCGGCGGAAGCGGCTACGCTGCATCGCGGTCACTACGATGAGTTTGAAGCATCGATACGGGATCGATTGCGCTGGGGTGCGTCGCTTGACGAGCCACATATCCTGCTTCTTCATGGGCGGCGCATGCGATTTTGTGAAAGTGTCGAGAGGCTGTTTTCTTCTTTCGACCTGTTGATGCTGCCGTGCGCACCGGTGAGCAAGCTGCCTGCGCATGCAGACCTGAGCAATGCGCGTCAGACGATCCTGCGGTACACGACGCCGTTCAGTCTTGCCGGTTTGCCGGTGTTGAGCCTGCCGGGTGAAGTAGCAGGATCGCAGGAAGGGACGGGTATACAGCTGGCAGCGCCTTCCCTGTCCGATCCGATGCTGCTGGCGTTCGCAAAGAGGGTTGGCCATGCATTGGCGGCGGCCTGAAGAGTGGATGCTAAGCTGCTGCTACATCGTCATACCGGAGACCTGGGGCATGCGCAGCTTTCGTTCTGTCGGGATCATTCTTCTTCTGTTGTCGCTGGTATGCCTGGAGGGCTGCCGAAGCAAACCTGCGGCAAACGGGCTGTTGGCAGTGATCCTGCAGACCGACTGGTATCCGCAACCGGAGATGGGCGGCTTTTACCAGGCGCAACTGCAGGGGCTGTACAAGGCTGAGGGCCTGGATGTGACGATTGCGCCGGGCGGTCCGTTCGTAATTGGCGATCAGCAGGTGGCGAGTGGCGCGGCCCAGTTTGCGATGAGTTCTTCGGACAAGGTGCTGGTGTCAGCTTCGACAGGATTGCCGTTGATTGCCGTGATGGCAACGATGCAGCAGGATCCGCAGGCGCTGCTGCTGCATGCGAATTCACCGGTACATGATTTTGCCGATCTCGAGAATCATGCGATTGCTGTGAAGGCGGGATCGACGTGGTTTGAGTATTTATTGAAGCGCTACAACCTGAAGAAGGTCCGAGAGATACCCGCGACGTACAGTGTCGCCAGTTTTCTGCAGGATCCGGAATATATTCAACAGTGTTTTGTGACGTCGGAGCCGTACTTTGCGCGCAAGGCCGGTGCTGCTGTGAAGACGATGCTGATCAGCTCGACCGGATACCAGCCGTATCGCGTGGTCGAGACTTCGCAGAGTTTTCTTCAGCAGCATCCAGAGGTAGTGGCGAAGTTTGTGAAGGCGTCGGTCGAAGGCTGGCGCAACTATCTTGCGGATCCGACGTTGGTCGATGCACAGTTGACGAAGCTGAATCCGGCGATGAGTGCGGACCAGATGCGCTTCAGTGTAAAGACACTGAAGGAGCAGCACTTCATTGATGGAGCGGGCACGGCTGAGTCGCACCTGGGACACTTTACTCCGGAACGGTGGTCGGCGATCTATCAGCAACTGGCGACGCTGAAGGTGCTGGCAAAGCCGATCGATCCGGCTTCGGTCTACACGACTCGCTTCGTTCCCTGAGTGGCAGCAGTTGAAATTTAACAGCCATAAAGCGAGCTGATTTTAGACTGGGTGCATGCCGCTGACTTCTCCTGCACTGCTGCGCAGCCTCTCTGCGTGGACCCTGATACTTCCCTGCCTGGCATCGTGCTGCTTTGCGGCGGATGGTTCCCTGCAAACAAGCACACTGCCGAATGGACGGCTGGTGACGCCGGCGGGCGAGACGGTGATGCTGGCGCCGTTTCCTTTTGCCATGACGCTGCGCGCGGATGGCGGTCAGATGGTTGCTCCGTCGATGGGATGGCCGTTCTCATTGAACATCATCGACATGGCAGAGAAACGTGGTGAGGCTGCTTCCATGACGGTGCGGCGCATTCCTCCGGGCAGCAGGAATGATCCGAAGGTTGAGACGTACACGGGTGTCGCCTATTCGCCGGATGGGATGCTGCTGTATGACTCGACGGGTGACTCGGGATTTGTGGATGTGCTGGAGACGAAGAACTGGCAGCGGGTGGCGAGGATTGCGCTGAATGGAAAGGCCGGCGAGAAGGACTACACGGAGAGTTTTGCGGCTTCGATGGTGTTGTCGTCAGATGGAGCATGGCTGTACGTGGTAGATCCCGCGAACTGGCGCGTGGCCGTGGTGGATACGAAGACGCGGCGCGTCACGGCGAGTGTGGCG
>CAZZVA010000040.1:0-17685 GCA_964657345.1 uncultured Acetobacteraceae bacterium
CGCCGCCTGATGCTGGGAGAGTGAAGTCCGAGACTTCACCTCACCCACAATCTCCACCAAAAAGCGCTGTAACTTCAAAATTAAGGGATGAGGTACGGCGGCTTCGGTGCCGGGGCGCATCTTCCACTACTGAGATACAAATAAAGAGGAGAGTACTGATGACGGACTATCGTGTACGTGCGGGTGAGGTCGAAGAGGACCAGATTACAGGTCTGCTGGAAAGTTATTCGTCCAAGTGGCCTACCAGTTTTTTCCTCGGCGCCGCCGGCGCATCGATTCTTGGCTCCTTGATTTTGAAGATCCAGGGGAAAGATGAACACGCCCTGTTCGTGGGACAGTGGGCAGCGCCGTTTCTGCTGATTGGTCTGTATAACAAGGTGGTCAAGCAACACGGATCGGACGCTGTAACCCGGTCGTAAAGAATAATTAGACCCGGATGCCTGCATCCGATGGCAGGATTGAGCGCCAGCACTCGATTTCACGATATGCTGGCGCTTGAGTGCCTGAGCCAGTATCCCCAAGTTCCTCGGATGGACAACTGTCGCCCGCGATGCGCCAGCATGCTGCTGCCAAGCAGCAGAATCCTGACGCCCTCCTCTTCTTCCGAATGGGCGACTTCTACGAACTCTTTTACGAAGATGCCAAGATAGCGGCGCGCGAGCTTGGTATCACCTTGACAGCCCGGGACCGGGAGCGGGCGGTTCCCATGTGCGGCGTACCGTATCATGCGGCCGACGTCTATATTGCCCGCCTTCTACGGAAGGGTTTTCGGGTCGCCATCTGTGAACAGATGGAAGATCCCAAGCTGACCAAAAAAGTGGTTCGGCGGGAAGTCACGCGCGTGCTTTCCCCGGGGACTGCGATCGACGGCGAAATGGCCTCGGACCGGAGCAATTATCTGGCCAGCATCCACTGCACAGCCGAATCTGCAGGGATGGCATTTCTGGATATTTCAACGGGTGAATTCCGGGCAACAGAAATGCGAGGGCCTGACGCGCTAGCTCAATGCATGATGGAAATTGAAAAGCTGCAGCCGGCCGAACTGCTCTTCGCAGGCGAGTCGACACTCTTTGCAGCCAGCGGCAGGACTGACGAGTCTGGCGAAAAGAAGCTGACTCTTGACTCTGTAAAGGCAAAAACCCCTTTGGAAGCCTGGGTTTACACAGCGGATTACGCGCTACCCCTGCTGCAGCGGCAGTTGCAGGCCGAATCTCTGGACGGGTTCGGACTGGCCGGTCACACGGCTGCCGGGATTGCTGCCGGTGCCATCGTCCACTATGTGCGGCAGACGCAGCAGACTGACATCTCTCATGTTCAGTCCATGAGTTTCTACGGTCGTTCCATGCATCTTGAACTGGATTTGGTAACGGTCCGGAACCTGGAACTGGTCGACCCGCTCTTTGCCGACTCGCCGAGGGACAGCACGCTCTTCCGGACACTGGATTGCTGCGTAACGCCAATGGGTAAGCGCATGCTTCGCGCTTCCCTGCTTCGTCCATTCGTCTCAGCGGAATTCATCCGCGGACGGCAGGAGGCTGTGGCCTTCGTGAAGAGCCGTTTGATCGAACGCGAGGACATTCGTCGGCTTCTTGCCAGTGTGTTCGATCTTGAACGCATGCTTGCACGCATTTCTCTCGATTCTGCCGGCCCCCGCGATGTAGCCACGCTGAGTGCTTCGCTGAACTGTCTGCCGCTCCTGCACCACACTCTGAATGGCTTCCCGGACGGACGCTGGCGCGAATTGCAAGCTTCCCTCGACACCCTGGAAGACGTGAAACAGCAGGTCGTGTCGACCCTGGTTGAGCAGCCGCCGGTGACCCTGAATGACGGAGGTGTGATTGCAGCGGGCCGACATGCGGAACTGGATGAACTGAGAGAGCTGAGCCATAGTGGCAGGCAATCAGTGGCTGGGATAGAGGAACGGGAGCGACAGCGTACGGGGATTCACTCCTTGAAGGTGAAGTTCAATTCGGTGTTCGGGTACTACATAGAAATCACAAAATCCAATCTGAAGTCTGTGCCAACGGACTACGAGCGAAAGCAGACGCTCGTGAATGCCGAGCGTTTTACTACACCCGAATTGAAAGATTACGAAACACGCATCCTTACTGCGCACGAACGATCGATCGAGATTGAAAAGACTGTTTTTGCGGAACTGCGACAGGCCATTATTGCGGCTGCATCGAGGATCCGGCGGACGGCCGCAGTGCTGGCGGAGATCGATTTAATTGTGTCCTTCGCGCACAAGGCGGCTTTGCGGAATTATGTGCAGCCGATGCTGGTAGAGGGAGGGGTCCTTGAAGCCATCGCCGCAAGACATCCGGTGGTGGAGACAAGGCTCGAAGATGCAGGAGAAGGCCGCTTCGTTCCGAATGACCTGCATGTCTCTACAACCGGTCCGATGCTGCTGGTGATTACCGGGCCGAATATGGGTGGCAAATCGACCTACCTTCGACAGGCGGCGTTGCTGGTGATTATGGCGCAAATGGGAAGCTTTGTTCCGGCTGAAAGCATGCGATGGAGCCTGGTGGACCGCGTGTTCACACGCATCGGTGCGAGCGACAACGTGGCGAAAGGCCGCTCGACCTTCATGGTCGAGATGATGGAGACAGCGACCATTCTGAACACGGCAACGGACCGGTCGCTGGTGCTGCTGGACGAGATGGGACGCGGGACGGCGACGTTCGACGGACTGTCCCTGGCCTGGGCGACGCTCGAGTTCCTGCATGCGCGGATCGGTGCGCGCACACTGTTCGCAACGCATTATCACGAGTTGACCATGCTTGCCGAGTCGCTGCCGCACCTCAAGAATCTTCGCGTAGCTGTGAAGGAAAGCGGCGGAAAAATCTCGTTCCTGCATGCCATTGAAGCGGGTGCGGCCAACCGAAGCTACGGGATCGACGTCGCGAAGCTGGCGGGTCTGCCGGCATCCGTCATCGCACGGGCGAAGGCCGTGTTGAAGCAGCACGAGCAGTCTGAGAAGCGAACCGTAGCTGTCGAAACAGATGCGCCTTTACAAATGATGATGTTCACTCCATTGTCGCAACGTATTCTGGACAGGCTGGAAGAGACGGATATCAATTCATTGACGCCCATGCAGGCGCTGAACCTGATCGAAGCCCTGCAGAACGAGATCAAAGGGGCGACCTCGCCAGGCGCACGGGAAGGAGACGGATGAAGCTTCGTGAGGCAGTGGGCTCGCTTCTGATAGCCGGGCTGGAAGGTGTTGAACTAGGCGCGCTCGAGAGTGCGTGGCTCAGGCTAATACGGCCCGCCGGGATCATCCTATTTCGAAGAAATATCGAAGACGCGGGGCAGGTACATGCCTTACTGCAGTCGTCATCACGACTGTGCGCCGGGCCAGCCTTGCGCTGCGTGGACCTGGAGGGCGGCCTGGTTGACAGACTGCGCGACCTGGTCGCGCGTGTACCCTCTGCGGCTGCGGTCGCAGCGACAAGATGCAGAAAATTGAGTTACGAACATGGCCGCCTGATTGGCGACGAGATTGCGATGTTCGGCTTTAATACTACCCTTGCTCCCGTACTCGACCTTGCGCTGCCGGCGTCTGCAGAGGTGATGAGAACGCGATCCAGTGCAGCCAACGCGAAAGACGTGATTGCGTACGCGGGACCTTTCCTGAAGGGTCTGAAAAAGGCGGGCGTAGTAGCTTGCGGCAAACATTTTCCCGGCCTGGGTGGCGGCACACTCGATTCCCATCTGGCCACGCCGGAGATCGATCGTGGATGGCAACAGCTGTGGGAAGACGATTTGCTTCCCTACCGCAAACTGCGCAAAGATCTGCCGGTCGTGATGATTTCGCATGCGTCCTATCCCCGGGTGAAGGGAGATCGAGGCACAGTCTCGGAACCGGCTTCGATTTCGCGGCACTGGATTCACGAAGTACTTCAGCGAAAGATCGGGTACCGAGGACTGGTGCTCTCCGACGACATGGAAATGGGTGGTGTGCTGACGCGGATGTCGATTGAAGAAGCATCCATCGCAGCTATTCTTGCCGGCACCCACTTGTTGGAAATATGCAAAGAACCGGCCTTGATCTTACGAACGTTTGAAGCTGTTCTTTCAGAATCGGAACGGTCGTCTGTCTTTCGCCGGAAGGTAATGCACGCTGCAGTCCACCTAGAGAAACAGAAAGTTCGACTGTTGAGCAGACCGACCGCAGAGCAGCCAGCCGATCCTGACGCTCTCGAGACGATGCGGAAGCGAATCGCACTGTTCGATAGCGAGGTGCAAAGAATGAATGCATTGATTACGAAGAAAACGAAGAGCCGTGGCTGAAGTCAACAGTCGTGTTGAGTTGAAGCCGATGATGGTCGCCGGCGTCATGAGCGGCACCTCGGCTGATGGCGTTGACGTTGCAATCGTGGAGATCAGCCCCGGCGTGATCGACGGTGAAGAAAGAACACTCAGGCTTCTTCATCACGCTTCGACAGCGTATCCGGAAGTGCTTCGTGCTGCTGTCTTGTCAGCGATGGACGCCAGCCGGATTTCCGTTGCGGAGCTTGCGCAATTGAACTGGCGGTTAGGTCTGGCCTACGCAGACTCGGTGAAGGTGGCTTTAAGCGGATCGGCATTGCCAGTGGAGTTGATTGGCTGCCATGGGCAGACGATCTATCACCAGGGAACGGCGTCCACCTACGCAGAACGGAGCTTCGGCTGCACCTGGCAGTTGGGCGAAATGTCACTGCTTGCAGCAGAGACCAATCTGCCTGTAGTTGCAAACTTCCGTCCTGCAGATATGGCAGTGGGCGGACAGGGAGCACCACTCGTTCCGTATCTTGATTACACTCTCTTCCGGGATGTAAAGAGAAACAGGGTGCTACAGAATCTGGGCGGCATCGCCAACCTGACGGCAATCCCGGCAGGCGCGGGTGCAGCAGACTTGATCGCCTTCGACACGGGCCCGGCGAACATGATCATCGACGCGCTGGTGCAGCAGCTTTTCGGCAAGCCCTTTGACGAAGAGGGCCTGATCGCAGCCAGCGGAGTCCCCTCCTATGAGGTGGTCAACAGATGTATGGAGGACCCGTATTTCGCGCTCAGTATTCCCAAGAGCGCAGGTCGGGAGCAGTTCGGTGCGCGATACTCGGATCAATTTCTTCGCACTTGCCGTGCAGGTGGATTGAGTGATGAGGATGTCATTGCAACGGCAACTGCTTTCACGGTGGAAAGTATCAGAAGCGCTGTCGAGCGCTTTGTGAAGCCGATTCTCCGAACCGGTTCGACGGACTATATCGTCGCTGGTGGCGGGTCGCAGAATAAAACCTTGATGCGTATGCTTGTCGATGCGCTCAGTCCTTTCGGCTGTAACGTCACGGTGATGGACTCCTTCGGGATACACTCCCAGGCGAAGGAAGCAGCGGCGTTCGCGCTGCTTGCCTATGAGACGTGGCATCACAGGCCGTCCAATGTGCCGGCTGCTACAGGAGCCAGGCGACCCGCGATTCTTGGCCAGGTGATTTACAGTGCATAAGTTCCTCGGCTTCGCAGGGATGCTGCTGTTCCTGACCTGCGGTTGCGGACGACATGCAGGTGCACCCGGCGCTGTGACCATGTTGATTGAAAGCAGCCCCACGAATCTCGATCCTCGCATAGGCGTCGACGAAGCCTCGGCTCACATCGATGAACTGATCTTCGATTCGCTGGTGAAGAAAGATGCGCATTACAATCCCCAGCCGTGGATTGCCACCAGCTGGGACCAGCCCGATGCTTTGACTTACGTCTTCCACATACGGCAGGGTGTGCATTTTCATGACGGACACCTGCTTACATCGCGCGACGTGAAGTGGACGATCGACTCGGCACATGATGGGACTCTGGTAACGGCGAAGAGCGGAGCTTTTCTGAAGCTTGACCACATCGATGCTCCGGATCCTTCGACCGTGATCATGCATCTGAAGAAGCCGGATCCGTACCTGTTGTTGAATGTCTCGGATGGCGCCATCGGGATCGTTCCTGCAGGAAGCGGAAAGACTTTTTCCAATCATCCGATCGGTACCGGCCCGTTTGTCTTCGTGTCGCAGGAGCCTGACAAGGAAGTGCTGGTGCGACGAAATGAGAACTCCTGGCGCCCTCTGCCTTCTATTCAGTCGGTCAGGTTTGCAGTGGTGCCCGATGAAATCACCCGGGCGCTGGAATTGCAGAAAGGGTCCGCGGATATTGCTACAAGCCGGGCCATCGGCCCTGACATGGTGAACACGATCCAGAATCAAAAGCATTCACAGCTGGAGGTGCTCTCCAGTCCGGGCACAGTCGTGAATTACGTCAACTTCAACATGCGTGATCCGCAGCTTAAAGATGTGCGGGTACGACAGGCGATCGCCTACGCCATCGATCGGCCATTGATCATTCAGTCGCTCTTCAGGAATGAAGTCCGCCTTGCGGATGACCTTCTCCCTCCATCTCACTGGGCGTATGCGCAGGACGCGAAGCATTACAGCTACGATCCGGCAAAAGCCAATGCCCTGCTGGATGAGTCGGGACGGAGGCGCGGCCCGGATGGCATCCGCTTCCATCTCACCATGAAGACGTCGAATCAGGACACGCCGCGGCTGCTGGCATTGATCCTGGCTCAACAACTGAGAGCAGTCGGCATTGCGCTCGACGTGCGCAGCTATGAATTCGCTACCTTTTATGCTGACATCACCAAGGGTGCTTTCTCGATGTATGCCTTGCGATGGGTCGGCGGCAATGAGAGTCCCGACATCTTTCAATACGCTTACAGTACAGAGAGATTTCCACCCCATGGGGCGAATCGTGGACGCTACTCGAATCCCGAAATCGATCGGCTGATCAGCGATGCGTCTGCCAAGACGAACCAGGCAGACCGGCGTGAGGATTATGTTCAGGTACAGAAGATACTTGCCGAGGATGTTCCCACCGTGCCGTTGTGGTATCTCGACAATGTGATCGTCCACAATCGCCGCATCCAGTCTCTGCAGGTGGGTGCATCCGGGGACTTCAGCTTTTTCACTACGGCCACGTTGCAGCCCTAGTTGCCGGGTGGCTCAGGCCCCCCGTTGAACGAATTTCTTCTCGGCGTTCTGTGCGCCGATGTTGACCAGGTGTTCATAGATGCGGCGAATGGTTGTGAGCACCGACAGATTGGCCATGGTGATAGCGCCGGGAAAGCGGCGGTTCAACTCGACGTGCAGGCGAATCATCTGCACCTGGTTGCCGCCAGCTTCGAAAAAGTCTTCGTCGTAGCCCGGTGTCCGCTGCAGCAGGCGGGACCAGATACTTCTAACCTGCTCAAGAATGTCCAGCTGCGATGGATCCTCGTAAAGGGAACGCTCGCTGGCACGTTTCCATCGTTGCTGGAGCTGCACCTTATCGAGCTGACCACGAGAATCTCTCGGGATGCTCTCGACATAATAGAAAGCTGTGGGCATTGCCTCCGGAGGCAGCACGCTTCGCATGGAGTCCTCCAGTAACGCCTGGGCTTCGCGATCGCCAGGCGGATTTGTGCCTGCCTTCTCCATCTGCACATAGGCGACATTGTGACGAACGCCATGCATATCGGTCTGTTCGATCACGGAGGCATCGAGTACCCGCTGTTGTCCGGCGAGCATAGCCTCGACATCTGCCGGTGTGAAAGCCGCAGCGGGACGAACATGGTTTTCTACGATGGCGGGCAGCTTTTTCGCATGTTTGTCAGCCCGGCCATGCAACTCGAGCAGGCCATCACTGCGGAACCTTGCCTGTTCACCGGTGAGGAAGATCAAGCCTCTCTGCTCGCTGTCAATTTCCGGCGGTGCGATGAAGCGGCATGCCGTCGCAACGGGGTCTGCCAGATAGCCGAGGGAGACACCATCTCCTCCAAATGCCAGTTCGCCCAGTTCGCCTGGCTTTACCTGTCGCAGCTTATGTTCCAGACTGTCGTACCGCTGTGCGACCGCTTTATCCGATGTTGTCCCGGGCGGCGTTTCAAGCACTTCAGAGTGCATCGGATGGCCCCGCTCCAGGATGTAGGCCCTCATCCCCTCGATGGGAACGCCCAGCGGGATGGCTGACTGCGGCTCGTAGTCGACAGGCGCGGCATAGCTCGCAGCGTAACCGCTCGTCTCCAGGGTTCCGTAGGTGCTCACGATCCGCAGCCCGGGACAGGCGGCAATGAGTTGCACTAATCTCTGGGGAAGCAGGACATTGCGACCATCGACTTCAATGATCAACGTGTGTAAAGGTGCGAAGACCTTCGGATCAAGATCGAGAAAATCGTGAACCGCCAGGACAGGCAGGCAAAGCGTTGTTACTCCCTGCTGACGGATCGACAGGGCAAGACTATCGATAGAGAGCGGGCCGTCGACTGCAAGCGCCATGGTGGCACCCTGCAGCAGACAGCACCAAAGTTCTATCAAGGCAGCCCGTCCATTGGACGATGGATGCAACAGGAACGTCTCGCCAAAAGTGGTAGCAATGAGATCTTTGGCAAATGCAAGACGGGCAATCGCGCGGTGCGAGATCATGACACCCACCGTGTCCTCTCCCTTGGTGTGGCGGAAGAGCACAACGGCGACCGAATCCGGTGAGACGTCGGGTAAGAAGGTTTCTTCGGACGCTGGCATGATGTCCTGTTCCATGCGGCAGGCGTCCAGTACCGTGCCGAGTTCTCGCCATGTCGAACAGGAAGTGCTGCCGTAGGAGCTATCGCAAAGTATGACCCTCATGCCTGCGGCGCGGATACGGGTAAGGGCAAATCTGTCATGCAGCAGATCTTTTGTCAGGGGAACGTAGGCGGCCCCGGCAAGCAGTATTCCGGCGATGGACGTGATGGTGACTGGCGACTGTTCCATCGCCACGCCGACAAGCATCCCAGGTCCGACACCGTGCCGACGGAGTTCAACTGCGATATTTTGAGCCCGGATGAGAAGGTCCCCGTAGCAAAGAATGCCGAAGGTGCCGATAACGGCGTCTGCTTCCGGGGATTGAATGGCAGCTTCGATGAGCAATTGCGGCAGCGTGGCCGCACTGGCGGCTGCGCCATTCTCAGCCCAGCGTTCGAACGATGGATTAGCCAGTCGATGAGACGTGGATGAATCGCGGGATCCCAAAATAATGTGTTCGACTCACTCTCGCTGGATCCGATTGGCTTGCAATTTCCACCAGGGTCGATCCATGAATTGCGTATAAAGGTGTCGAGCTTGCCAGTCGGCACTTCTACTAATGCCCTTATACACAGACCTTGATGCGAGATTGACAGCCAATTAGTAACTGCGGGGTAACGCCAATATTACTGTTTCGCAGTCATCGGAAACTTGGCCTGGTTACATGAGTCAGTCAGCAGTCTTGACTCTGAGTGGATCATCGCTATGGCAGCTCGCAATTCAGTCCAGACACCGGCATGCGCTGCTCAGCCCGAGACGCCTGCTTTCTGATGACCCTTATAGTTCCGCATAAGCGGATGCTTGCAGCCGGGTGCGGCAGTCGACAAAGCTGTCCAGAAACGGTAGCGCCAGACGGCGCTCTCTACGTTGCGGTAGAAGGCGCGGCAAAGTCAATCGAACGAACTGGGCGCAAGGATAAGCATCCTGCGGTCGTTGCGTTGACCATCGCGTGTCCTGCCCTTAGTATAGAGAGGTTGCGTGGGTGCTGATCGCACCATGCTTTCGTGTTGCCCCCTCGTTCAATGGTAGGACAGCTGACTCTGACTCAGCATATCGGGGTTCGAATCCCTGGGGGGCAACCAATCTCTGCCCATGTCTCCTGGCCCTTCAGCATAGTTCAGGAGATACTTTGCAGGATCTGCTGTGCCGCGCGACGACCGGAACGCAGAGCGCCATGAACCGTTCCCCAATGCCCGGACAGATCTGTATGCTCCCCGGCGAAAAAAACTGTGTCTGCCTGCGGCCGGCTGAAACTGGTCGAGGCCTGCAAACCACCGGTCCGAACATAACTGTACGCTCCCCAGGCTAGTGGATCCTTGTTCCAATCGTGATGGTGACTGGATTGTAGAAGCGCGACCAATTCGGCGATTGGTTGTTGGAAGATGGCGCTCAGACTGCTCAATGCGGCATGGAACAGATCCTGAGACGCGATCTGCTGACTACGGCTTCCCCCAATCCAGCCCGTAAGGATAGGCATGGTAGATGGACGAGAAGTCCACCAGACTCGATACGGTTGGTCCTCGGCGAACAGGAAGCTCAGATTCAAGGCAGGCTGGTCAAGCTTGAGTTCTTCCCAGAATCGATATTTGAAGACCAGGCTGATCCTGTGTACGGAGCCCATGTTCATGTGTCCGGTTGCGTCCAAAGCAGTGGGTCTCGGCTCGATCACAAGCGAACCCTTTTGCAGGACGCCGAGCGGGACGGTGATGAGGCAATGCGAACCCTGAAAGATCTGCATGTCTTCGCCCTTATGATCCGGTTCTTCGACAGCGCCCGATATCGAAGCTGCAACCTTCACCTTTCCGGCAGACCACTGGATGGTGTCCACCCTGCAATTGAGGAACACCGTTCCCCCGGCTTTCTGGACTGACGTCAGTAGATATGTTGCGAGGGCGGAGTAGCCTTGAAGTACATGAAATAACCTGTCCCCGTCGATCGCATCCTCAGCGTCTTGTTGCACTTTAAGAGCCTGAGCACTGATAAGGTCTGCGTCCGCGGCGTTGAAACCCTCCACATAATCGATAAGGCGTTGCTCGGCGTCAGATGAAAGTTTCTGGTCCGCGAGAAAGTCTTTGAAGCTCATGTCGGTGCTGTCCTGGGAGGGCAGTCTGTCCAGCATTGCAAAGTCCTCGCTGTCCTCACTCTGTTCGATGGACATTCCGTTAAAGCGACAGTGCTCTCCGTCCAGTTCATAGATATCCAGGCCTGCTTCCGCGATAAGGCCGATGAGGTCCTCCGGTCGTCCATGGACGAATTCTGCGCCGAGTTCCACCGGCTCGGCGAGGCCGGCAAGAGGCTGGCTCAAGATACGGCCGCCCACCCGGTTGTTAGCTTCCAGTAGAACAACGGAAAGACCGGCTTCAGCCAGTTCTCTGGCAGCCACCAAGCCTGATATGCCCGCGCCGATAATGAGGATGGCGTGAGGGTCCGGCGCCTTCGGGGAAATTAGCCTGGGGATTGCAGGGTTCACCATCCTGATGGGATGCGCGCGCCACTAGTAATCTACTGACAGGGTAATGCTATTCAAATGAAGGTCGGAAAGCCTGATGATGAACGCCTGATCCAGATCGTCGATGCGGCGTTGGCCGATGCAGCCGCACGGAGTGGCCGGCATCTCGCCTGCCGCCCGGGCTGTTCCCAATGCTGCACTGGTACGTTCGCGATCAATGCCCTCGACGTGCAACGACTGCGCCGAGGCTTCCTGCAACTGGAGCATTCGGATCCCGTTCGAGCACAAAACCTGAAGAATCGGATAACCCAGGCCATCCTGCAAAATGCGGCCGACTTCCCTGGGGATCCAAGCAATGGAATTATCGGTCGCAGCGAGGAACAACGCGCCCTGTTCGTGGACTTTTTGAATGAAGAAGTATGCCCGGTGCTCGATCCGGCAACGCAGACATGTGACCTTTATGCAAACAGACCTATGACCTGTCGCGTTTTCGGCCCTCCGGTTCGCAGCCTAGTAACACCTGGGAGTTCAGTAGAAGAGGGTTTTGCAGTCTGCGAATTGTGCTTCGTCGATGCCACGGACGAGCAGATCCTGGCCTGCGAAATGAGGCCGGACCCGGATCAACTGGAGCAGCAGCTTCTGAGCGAATTAGGAAACTCGCACGACCTGTTCAGCCAGGATGCAGAAACGACTGTGAGCTTTGCGTTCGCGGAGTGGTGGAATCGACGGGGTTAGCAACCTTCTTTTGGGAAGTTCAAATCGGTTGTACCGATGGTTGCCCAAATGCAGAAGATCAGGCCTATAGATCGGGCGCAATGCTCGAAGCATGGCATGTGAATATTGTCGTCAAGCTAGATATTGACCGCCCGTTAACTGTTACCTGAGTTCGACCTGAATGGGTATGCGTGTTACCAAAGCGCCGTAGTAAACATGGGAGCAAGGATGTAGTTTGAACACATCGCAGTACAACTTTGCGGTAAACAGTGTAAAACTTCCGCGGTAACACATGTCACACTTTTCTGATCACCTTTTTCGAGAAACTGCCGATGTTACAAACAGCGCGGGACACAGGCGCAACGAGAGAAGAAGTTGGTTCGCGTTACGAGGCATTCAGATGAACTGCTTGCCAGCTGAAGCAGAGCACTACAACGATTGAAGTAATTTGCAGTTTTGTGGGAGCAGGAGAGGCGAAGTCTTGCGAGTTGGATCGAGCAAGCCTGCCTTCAATACGTAGTCTTTTGGGCAATACCTTGCAGTACTTGAATCACGCCACAGGCGTGACCCTCAATCCAATCAGCGCATAGCGCCTATTCGGTGGAGTTTTACTCTTGCCTAAGTTGAAAGAACAAGTTGCCTACAGTGAAGGTGCTTTACCAGCTGCGATTCGTCCGTCGTCGCGCTCCACATCGCAGAGCCTGACAGCGATCGAGGTACGTCGCTCTGCTCCCAGTGATTCCTCCCTGGTCTCGGTTCTGGGTGTACCGATCGACAACGTCACCATGGATGATGTCATCGGCAAGATACAGGAGTGGATTGCCGAGGGAGGGTTTCATCAGATTGCAACTGCAAACACTGACTTTCTGATTAATTCCATCGTCGATGACGAGCTTGAAGAGGTTCTCAGCCGGTGCGATATGGTGCTTGCGGACGGCATGCCGCTGGTCTGGACGTCAATCCTGAAAGGCAAGCGCCTCAAGGAACGGGTGACTGGCTCCGACATGGTTCCACGTCTGGCAGATCTGTCGGCGCGTTGCGGTTATCGCATTTTCCTGCTCGGTTCAACCCCGAGCAGCCTAGCCGGTGCCACCGCCTGGATGGAGAACAACTACCCCGGAGTTTGTATCGTGGGGGCGCATTCCCCGGCATTTGCCTCCCTGGATGGCATGGATCACGAAGACACACTGCAGCGCATTGAAGCAGCAAATCCCGACATTCTGCTGGTCGCTTTCGGAAATCCGAAGCAGGAGAAATGGCTGTCCATGCACCGCAGCAGGCTTCATGTTCCTGTGTGCATCGGCGTGGGCGCATCCTTTGACTTTCTGGCGGGTTCCGTGAAGCGGGCGCCGTCCTGGATGCAGCATACGGGTCTGGAGTGGTTGTATCGAGTGGCTCAGGAGCCGAGCCGGCTGGCGCGACGATACATGAAGAATGCCTTCGGACTGGCAATGCACCTGCCGATGGAACTCGCAACTGTTGCAGCTCAGGTGAAGCAGTACAGCCTCCCACAATTGATAGTGGAGGATACCGGCGACGTGCGCGTCATGCGGGTAACAGGAAACTTTACCGGCCCGCTGACGAAACGGTTTGCCAAGGAAACGCAGCTTGCGCTTGCCAATGGCTCGAATATCGTGCTCGATCTGAGCGGGTCCACTTATGTCGGCTCCGATGCGCTCGGATTGCTCATCCGGATCGCGGCTCGCTTTCGGTTTTGCCGACGTGAATTGTGGCTGACCGGTCTCCGGCCGCTCGTGATCCGCGCTCTTCGAACAACACGATCGGGAGCAGCAATCCGAACCGCTCCAAAGGTTGCCGATGCCATTCGAAGGATATCGACAAGCGCTGTCGTTCCTGGGGTCCTTGAGTTCAATCGCGGATTTATGATCGCGAGTTCCGAAGCCAGACGGCTGGAAGGATTCCGCCAAAGAGGTATTGCCCGGCGCACCGTCTTGCGTGAGTCTTGCTCAGAACAAGCCGTCCGGCTCGTCGAGGCTTCGGATGAACGAGCAGCAGTCACCAATGCTTAGTTTTAACCATGACGTGCAGGGTGAGAAAGATTATTTGAAGGCAAATTGTATGCAGAAGGTCAGCAGTTCCGGGTATTTCTTCAGGAGCATGGTGGCAGCTCACCTGTCATGATCTCTCTGCCGGGACGTTCTTACGGTTCTCTCCTGTCTCCGTCGCTGCGCCTTTGTGGGTGCTTTTCTGCATCTGGATTCGTTTTCCGTGTCTTCCGCGGCCTCTACATCAGCTACGAGCCTTTCGCAGCGCAAGGTCATTTCGTATCCCGCAGGATCTTTTCTTAAGGAGACACTCGTATGCACACAGCATTCCGGGTCTTCTACCTGATCTTCGGGACAGTGCTCCTGGCAGGTTCCCTGCCGCTTCTGCTGGAGCTTCTGGTACTGACCACGGCCTCCTTGCTGCCGCGGAGAGCAGTCCGGCGGACCAGAGACTGCACAGGCCGACCAGCAGCCTTGCGGCGACTTGGGGTAATTATCCCTGCGCACAATGAAGAAACCCTGATCGAACGGTGCTTGAAAAGCCTGATGGCCTCAATGCCGAAAGACGTGGAGATATTCGTAGTTGCTCACAATTGTGACGACGCCACGGCGAAGAAGGCAGAGCAGGCAGGAGCCACCGTCTTGATCGTCGACGATCCAGGCCAGAAGGGCAAAGCCTCTGCGCTTCGCGAGGGCTTTCGGCGGGCCTTCGACCTTGGTGCCGAGGCATGTGTTGTCGTGGATGCCGATTCCGTCGTCAGTACTGATTTTCTGCCGCAGATGCAGATCGCACTGACGCAGGACGCCGGTGCTGTGCAGGCAGTCTACAAGGTGCTTCCACTGCCGGGCTCGAACCCGGCATCCCTGGCATCCATCGGATTTCAGGGATTCAATGTCGTGCGTCCGCGTGGTCGTGAACGCCTCGGACTGTCCGCAGGCATTTTTGGCAATGGATTCGGATTGCGGCGCGAGGTGCTGGAGAAAGTACCCTACGATGCAGATTCGGTCGTCGAGGATCTCGAGTATCACATCCAGCTGGTAACCGCTGGAGAACGGGTGCATTTTTTAGAGGACGCGTTCATATTTGGGGAGATGCCACAGGGCGGTGCCGGCAGCAACACACAGCGGGCAAGGTGGGAGGGGGGGCGCCTCCTGATGATAAGGCGCGCCCCGTTAAAACTTCTTGGCGCCATTTTAAGCGGCCGCGGCAGACTGTTAGAGCCATTGATGGATGTGTTGAGTCTGCCGCTTGCCCTGGGAGCTGTTTTCATGCTGCTTCTTCTGCCCAGCCCTCAAGAATGGATGCAGATTGCCGGAACATGCGGTCTCGCGATCATTGGTTTCCATGTTCTGATTGCGTTGAGGGCAGGTCCCGATTTCTGGAAGGGCGTGCGCGTGCTCGCAAGGGTGCCGGGCTATGTTTTCTGGAAGCTGATGCTGTTACCCAAGATAGTGCTGGCTTCGCGGCCCGACGCAGCCTGGATACGAACGAACAGGGATGAACCGGAATTTCCTGGCCGCCACTCTGCGGATGCGATTGAATGAGACGGGAGCCGGCTCCGGTAATTGTTCGAGCGGGACAGCGCGCCCTTTCATTTGCCAGCTGGGAGATCACTACCGGACGGAACGGGTATTTACAAAGAGAAACCTGCAGTTTAGGAGTAGGAGTATGAGCCTGAAGTCATGATGAGATCCTCTGTTTCACTGTCAATCTGCTCAGCACCCTTCAGGGCGGTCGCCTTCATCAGCGCATTTGCCTGCTTGCTGGCCAGTGCGCAAGGTCAGGCGAATGCCTCTTCGAGTGTCCGGACTCCGCCGGCGCAAGGAGCGGCAACTTCTGCGGTTCCGGGCGATGGTCAGCCCGATTCGACACCGGGCAGCCCAACACTGCAGATGAGTCCAACTCTCCAGATGAAATCGCTTGAGCCGGCAGAGGATGAGGAGTACACGCTTGGCGGCGGAGATGAGATTTCCGTGGAGGTGCCGGGACATCCCGAACTCTCCGGGAAGCATACTGTTGGCCCGGACGGGCGGATCACCTTGCCAACAGCCGGTACTGTCAACCTCAATGACCTTTCCCGTGAGCAGGCGTCGCGCGCAGTAGAAGGCGCCTACGGCAACTACTATCGCAATGTTTCGGCCTCGATCGGCATTGAAAAATACGGTTCCAATCGGGTCATGGTCACGGGTGCCGTGCAGCACCAGGGATACGTCTATTTCCAGCAGACGCCTACCCTGCTCGATGCCATCACGCAGGCAGGCTTAGCAGAGCCGACTGCCTTGCACTCCGGGATACAGGTGACCTCTTCGACGGGCAGACCCGCCGCCCCGCTGCTGCCTCAGGAATGTACCGTTTACGAGACAAGCGGAGGCAAGCAGATGGTGGTTACTGTCAATCTCCGCCAGATGCTGACCAGCAACAATGCGATGGCCGACCTTAGACTGCGCCGCAATGCAGTCATTTATGTTCCCAATCCACGCGACCGCTTTGTGTCAGTGCTGGGAGAAGTGGTCCATTCCGGCCCGGTTCAACTCACGGACGACATCAACCTGCCGACCATAATCGCCGCTGCCGGAGGGATATCGGAGCGTGCGGGCATCAACCCGAACATTGCGATTGTGGATCCAGCCAGTCATAAAACAAGATACATCCGCTACAAGGACATGCTCACGCCTAACCAGATGAACGAGGTTGTGCTGCAGCCTGGCGACCTTGTGGTCGTTCCGAAGGCCGGCTTGGCCAAGGTTGGTTATGTATTTCAGCAGATAAGCCCGATCACCGGCCTGGCCAGCATCCTCGCTGTAACCGCATTTTAAGGATCACCCATGAGAATGCATGACCCCACCGCGACCCAGCTTGAGATTGCACCGGTTATTTTCCCGAAACCTCCGGCAAAGGATCAGGAAGGCGGAGCTGTTCGATCGATCCACGTTCTCGAGAGTCTGCGCAGGCATCGGATCCTGGCTGGAGCCGTGTTGTTGTTCGGGCTGCTGTGCAGCAGCAATATCCTGTATCAACGCCGGGGCCCTTTGTACGAGGCTACGAGCCAGATCACCATTTCTCCAACCTCGTCGAAGGCGCTGACGGATGACCGTCAGCAAGCGGCCCCTTATGAAGGTCTGATGGATGAACAGATGCAGACCATCACCCGGTTTGATGTTGTACAGGCGGCCTTGCATTCACTCCCCTTGAAAACCTGGCAGGCCTATGGTCCAAACGAACTCGTCGCCATCAGTAATCTTCAGAAGCTGATCACTGTTGTGCGGATGGGACAGGGTTTCACCGTCAAGGTGAGTCTCGAAGGCGGCAATGCGAACAATATCACTGACATCGTAAATGCGGTCACGGCGGCATACATAGCCAAGGCTCATAATGTCGAGTTCTACGATCGTGATCAGAAACTCGAAATTCTACATGGTGAAGAAGCCCGGCTGCAGCAACAGCTTGTCGATAAGGGAACGCAACAGACCAAACTGCTTCAGGATCTCGGCATCGCCAGTGTTCGCGCAGATGATGGAAGTCCTTATAACGATCAACTGGCCAAGCTTCATGGTGATTTGAATGACGCGGGCGAAGCTCTTGCAGAATCCGAAAGCAAGCTGGAAGCGCTGCGACGGGGCGGATCGAATGCGCCAGGCATGCAGGTGGCCGCCGCCGATGCTTCCGCGCAGGATGCGGGACTGGCAGCACTCAAGGCAACCCTGAGCGCACAACGTGGCACGCTGATTCAGCAGATGGCTACGCTTACACCGTCGAACCCCATCTACCGTCAGGACGAAGAGCAGCTCAAGACGATAGACAGTCAGCTTGCGCAGAGTACGCAGGCCCTGCAGGGTAAAAATACTGCGCTGATTACACAGCGGCTGTTGTCTGAGATAACGCAGAAGCAGATTG
>CAZZVA010000041.1:0-17550 GCA_964657345.1 uncultured Acetobacteraceae bacterium
CCGCTCGCTCAACTCCACCAGCGTCTCCGGCGTGACCGTGCCTTCGAGATGCAGATGAAGCTCTGCCTTGGGCAGGCGACGCAGAAAGACGGTAAGGTCAGGAGTGTCCCCGGGTTCCGCCTGGATGCGCATGACTCAGTCTAGTTCACTCACCGGCAACCGATGCATTCTGCTGCTGACAGGCCGGTGCTCTATTGGCTGCCACTTCGATCGTGAACACCGAACCCACCCCTACCTCACTTTCCGCGCGAATCGTGGCTCCCATGACTTCGCAGAATTTCTTGCTGATGACCAGGCCGAGACCGGTACCGCCATGCCTTCGCGTTGCCGATGCGTCGAGTTGGGAGAAAGCCTGAAACAACCGGTGCATGTCGCCCGCAGGAATACCGATCCCGGTATCCCTCACCTGCCAGGACACGACCTCAGCTCCGTCCTTCAATGCTGAACCGACGACCAGGCTCACCATGCCCTCCTTGGTAAATTTGCAGGCATTGCTGAGCAGGTTCAGAAGGCATTGCTGGAACTTCACGGCATCCACCCACACCTGTCCGATTCCGGCCTCGACGGAAATGCTTACCTGGTTCCGGTTACGACGTGCCAGCGGCTGCAGCACCATTTCCACCTCGGCCACAATGGCGGCCACCGGCACCCATTCCATCTGCACGTGACAGCAGCCGGCCTCTACCTTCGATAAGTCCAGAATGTCGTTGATGAGGCTCAGCAGCGTTCTGCCGGCAGCTTGAATATGACGGAGATCGGGCACCATGGCGAACTGGCTGCTCGCCTGGGCATCCTCTTCCAGCATCTCGCTATAGCCGATGACAGCGCTCAACGGGGTCCGCAACTCATGACTCATGTTGGCCAGGAAGGCGCTCTTGGATGCATTCGCTTCCTCGGCAACCTGCTTGGCCAGCCATAATTCCTGTTCCGCCAGTTTGCGTTCCGCGATTTCTGTCTGCAGATCGCGGGTCCGCTCCTCCACCCGCGCCTCCAGTTCATTCTGTATCCGCTGCAGTTTTCGATCGCGAAAATGGATCTGTTCCATCATCCGGTTGAACTGGAAGACCAGGACACCCATCTCGTCCTCCGACCACTGGATGGCGCGGATCGCATAGTCTCCTTCTTCAGACACCTGCCCCGCCACCTGCGTCAGATAGAGGATCGGATTGGAAATCAGTCGCTGCAGCCTCGTCGATACGGCATAGATCATTGCCAGGATGAGCGAGAAGGCCAGTATGCCAAATCCGGCATCACGTATCATGCACTGATACATATTTGAAAGACTGATGCGGAAGGAAAGACAACCTGTCGCAGCAACCCGCACCCCGGATTGGTCCGGTCCCGCGATCAGCGGATACATGACCAGGAGCTCGCGCATCGTGAAGTGGAAGCTTCGCAGCCCGGGGCCAGAGCAGATCATGGGCGCATGGGGCGCGCTGTAGCTGGCGCGCACCATGCCCGCACGGTCATACAGGCAGCTTCCCGTAATACGCGGCTCTGCCGTAAGCACGGCCAGCAGCCCGGGCCCGGTATTGCTATCTGCATCTGTCCCGGCGCCACCGGACGATATGCGAGGCGCCAGCGAAGCAGCCGCGGACCTCGCCAGCAGCTGCGCGATCATGGTGATCTCCCGCTCCAGCTCTGCCTTGTAGCTCGCAGACTCATACAGCCAGGACGCAAAGAATGCCAAGCCCAGGGCCAAGGCGGCAACCGAGGAGAACAGAAAGATCAGTTTGTGTCCGATCGAGCGGCGGCTGAATCCTTGCATGATTTCGCTCAATCTCTTTCGTGAAAGTGCAGTCCTGAATCTTGAGCCACCTGCCTGCTGTTTGCAGTCGGGTGCAGCTTAGGTGAGGATTGCTACTTCCCGATGATTCCAGGCGTCCCAGGCGGCAAATCTAATCGCCACAGCATCGCTTCCAATTGCAACGGAGCTGCTGTTTTCTCCGAATGGTCCCTGCATCAGTCGTTCAATCCGTTCCGAATCCACGGGTCGTGAAAAATAGTAGCCCTGCGCATAGCCGCATCCCAGCCGGCGCAGCTCGGCCAGCTGCTCCGGGCCTTCTACCCCTTCGGCAATCGCTTCGAGGTGCAGGTTACTGGCCATGGCCAGGATCATCCTGACAATCTCTCCCGCAGTCTCCTGTTTTCCGCCGAGTGCCTGGATGAAGCAGCGATCGATCTTCAGCGTGTCAAAGGGCAGCTCGCCCAGGTAGCGCAGACTGGAATACCCGGTTCCAAAATCGTCGATCTTCAAGCCAACGCCCAGGGCTTTCAACGCCACCAGAACTTTCCTCGCCTCTTCGAAGTTCCCCAGCATCATGCTTTCCGTCAATTCCAGGTGAAGACTTCCCGGTGCAATTCCAGCTTCCGCCAGGATCGATGCGATGCCGGCAACTACATCCGGTTCCTGGCATTGCCGCACCGAGAGGTTGACAGCCATGTCAAGTCCCGGGTACTCAGGAAACTGCTGTCGCCACGCAGCAATCTGCCGGCACGCCTTGCGGAGCACCGTCTTTCCCAGTGGCACGATCAGGCCGGTACTTTCTGCAATGGGAATGAATTCATTGGGCCCGACGATGCCCCGGTCCGGGTGCTGCCAGCGTGCCAGAGCCTCAAAACCGCAGATCACGCCATCGGCAAGGCGGATCCTGGGCTGGTAGAAGACCACGATCTCATCGTTCTGCATGGCGAGACGCAAGTCAGTCTCGAGCAGTGTCTGTGCACGCTTTGCAAGTGGCAGGTCATCGCTGTAGAGTACCCATCGATTGCGTCCCTGTGCCTTCGCGGCGCGCAGTGCATCGGCCGCTTCCCGCAGCAGCCCGTCCGCAGCGCCCTCTGTTTCCAGGCAGCCTCCGTCGTGAAGCGCCGCGCCGAGGCTGGCGCGGCAGGACACCTGTTGACCCTCTACTGAAAACGGGCGTCGCACCGCTCCCATCAATCTTTCGACCAGTGTCTCGATGGTCTGCGATCTGGTTTTTCCGGTTGCGCCGGTATCTCCAGACCAATCCACCAGTACGGCAAAATCGTCACTGTTGGTGCGCGCCAGCATCACTGCCGGTGATGAGGGCAGTCCTTCCGGCGCTACAGATACCTCACGCAGACGCCTCGCTGTTTCCACCAGCAGCTGGTCTCCCGCGGCGTGCCCGAGTGACTCGTTGACTGCCTTGAAATCATCCAAATTCAGGAGCAGGATTGCCCTTGGGACGGCAGTGCCAAGGCCCGATCCGCGGCGCAGCCGCTCCATCCAGGTGGCCCGGTTCCACAAGCCGGTCAAGGGATCCAGCATCATGCGGTCATGGATGTCGAGCATCACTCCCGCCATGCGAAGAGGTTCTCCATGGGCGTCCCGCTCGGATGTACCACGTATCGACATGGATCGATACGACCCATCGCGCATGCGCATCCTCTGCTCGCAAGCGAGTACAGAGCATCCGCCCGTCAGGTGTCGCTCCAGGGCCTCCTGGAAGGCGCTCCGGTCTTCTGCATGAATACGCTCCATCCACTCCTTCGGCTGGTCTCCAATGGCTTCGTCGTCATACCCCAGCATGCACTTCCACTGTGGGGCGAAATACACCACTCCGGTGCGGAAGTCCCATTCCCACAATCCCCCCGGGGTGCTCTGCGAAGCCAGTGACAGCCTTGCCTCCCGATGTCGCAAGTCCCTTGCCGCCAGTCTGCGGCTCAAGTGAGTACGGATTCTTGCGAGCGCAACCGGAAAATCCAGGGGCTTGGTGATGTAGTCGTCGGCTCCGGCTTCCAATGCCTCGGCAATCTTCAGGCCACTGGTTTCAGCCGTCAGCATGATGATCGCAAGGTCTTCCGAGCCTTCGCCGTGCCGCAGCCGCTTCAGAACTTCGTAGCCGCTCATCTCCGGCATCATGTGATCCAGCAGCAGCAGGTCGTAGGGATGGCGCTGGAGTGCTTCCAGGGCGGCCGTACCACTGTCTGCGCTGCGTACCAGGAAGCCGCTCCGTTCCAGCCGGCGCGAGCACAGGTCGCGATTCCGCTCCTCGTCATCGACCACCAGGATCCTAGCGGCCGGCATAGGCTGCCCAGTTGTTCTGCCGACCCTCTGACCGGCCATCGGGCCGTGCCACGGGAAGGCTGTTGCGCAAGGACCCGCATAGCAGACTACTGCTCGCGGACCGGCAGGCAACCAGTTCCACCATCTTCTGTAACAGGCGCGGAAATACCAGCGGCTTGGTCTCGAAATCATCGGAACCAGCGTCGAGGGCCCGTTCCCGTTCTCCGGCCATGGCGTGCGCAGTGAGGGCAATCACCGGGATCTCCCGCGTTTCGATCGCCGATTTCAATTGCCGAATTGCTTCCCAGCCATCCACCTCGGGCATGCGCAGATCCATCAAAACCAGATCCGGATGCAAGACCCGGGCCATGCGAAGAGCTTCGCGCCCATCAGCAGCCAGGACGACCTCCCATCCATGCCGGATGAGACGCCGCGAGAGCATGTCGCGATTCGCTTCGTTGTCTTCTACCAGCAAGACTCGATACAAGACTGTCCACCTCAACCGAAGCCCGACGCTGCCAGACCCGGCGTTGGAAAACGCTGGAATGGACAGCTGACTAATCTGTGTATCGGCGAAGAGGAAGGACGAATCAAGAACGATGGTGATGGGTAGTCACCACGACGGTTACTTTTGGTGTGATCGCCGCCTCACAGTTTGCAGTTTGCAAAGAATCCGCGAGGCTGCGGTCACCCTCACCCATTGCGCAGAAAACGGTCCGCGGACCGGAGAGACATGGCCATGATGGTCAGCGCGGGATTGGCCGGCTGTGCACTTGGAAACAAGGAATGATCGCTGATCCAGAGATTGTCCACCTCATGCGCGCGTCCCCAGCCATCCGTCACAGAATCATCCGGATCGACACCCATACGGCAGGTTCCGATCACGTGGGCTGTCCGGTTGAAACTCCACAGATCCTGGGCGCCTGCTGCATCCCAGATCTGCCTCATCAGCTTTTCAGCATGGGCTGCCATGCGGATCTCGTTCTCGCCGGCAGTGAAATAAATATGCGGCTTCGGTAGACCGCGTTCATCGAGTTCGTCCGACAATTTCAGAAAGTTGCGCTCACTCGGCAGACACTCTCCATTGATGCCCATGCCGGCCACGCGGCTGTAGCAGCGCAGATAGTCGGCCAGTGGCTGGCCCCAGAGCCTGCGACCGCGTGTCACACTATCGGCCCACGTGACCGGCATAATGCCGTAGCTCTGGATCAGGTAGCCGCCAGCGAAATCGGCATCCGTTGGACGAATGGTGTCTTCTGTGATCAGCGACGCAGGGAAGCCTTTGTAGGGTCGAGTGTCTTCGTCGAAGGTACCCCACAACTGCGTGGACGT
Organism: uncultured Acetobacteraceae bacterium; assembly: GCA_964657345.1. GTDB lineage: Bacteria > Acidobacteriota > Terriglobia > Terriglobales > Acidobacteriaceae. The sequence continues at coordinate 5,360 of CAZZVA010000041.1, forward strand.
ATGCGCCATGAAGTTGCGGCCAACCTGTCCACTCCGGTTGGCGATCGCGAGTCGAAGCAGCAGGCGCGGGGTCTCGATGGCACCGGCACACAGGAACACGGCGCGGCATCGCTGCCTCTTTTCGACCTCTCCTTCGCGATAGACCACCGCCGTAATCCGCCCTTGAGTATCCCTTTCAAGAGCTACGACAAAACACTGCGGCCGGATCTCTGCACCGGCTCGCACTGCTGCCGGCAGAAAGGTCACATCCATGCTGCCCTTCGCGCCATTGCGGCAGCCCTGGTGGCAGAAGCCGCGATTGACGCAGGCATGGCGCTCACTATACTCGGGCATTTCATAATCGCGCGACAAAGCCGCCAACGGAGCCGGAGCTGTGCGGATCCCCAACTCCCGGCAGCCTCGCTCCATCAATTGGGCAGGGGCATTGAGGGCGACAGGCGGCAGTGGATAGTGCCGCTCCGGATCCCAGGGGTAATGCTCGGGGCCTGAAACACCGATAAATCTTTCGACTTCCTCGTAGTAGGGAACAAGCTCCTGGTACTGGAATGGCCAGTCGCGGCTCACGCCGAACTCTGTCGCCAGCTGAAAATCGCGAGGATCCGGCCGGGGCACGTAGGCCCCATAGTGCAGTGTTGAGCCGCCGACGCCGATGCCGCTATTGTTTTTTCCGAAGGCCACCGGATTATCACCACCGCTGATACGTTCATCCAGCCAGTAGAGATCGCTTTGTGCGATTTCATCGGACGCGAAGTCTGCCGGGTTTTGAAATCCTCCCGCTTCCAGCGCGACGACGGTTCGCCCTGCCTGCGCCAGGCGAGCCAGGATCGGTGCTCCGCCGGCGCCGGTTCCAATTACGACTGCGTCTACTTCCTCATCCTGCTGAAAGCGCTGCATGGGAACGCTCGAAAGTGGCAGCATTACTCTGCCGCCTTTCCGCCAGCGATCACTCCAGGAGCGGGCTCCCACGGTTGGGTATTGCCAAGGCCGATCTCTGTCCATCCACTGGGCTCGTCGGCGAAACCATCGAAGCCCATCGCCATCATCACCTCCGGATGGGAGACATAGATGGCGGTCGCCAACGCCAGAAGCTCCTCGAACCAGCGAGCCGCGTCGATCCCGGACCACTGCACCTGCCCCTTCTGCACGCGCAGCAGTAATGCATCCTGGTGCGCGATGTCCAGCGACGAAAAGGCGCCGTCGGGTTCCTCCTCCAGGTGGTTCAAACCGCCCGCCAGTGCGGGTCCATCCGCGGGCAGCGAGTCATAGCGCCATCCATCGCCCGGGCTGGTGGCTATTTGTGTCTCGAGTCTTTCGGCAATCTCAAATGAACCGGCATCGGGCAGCAGCCTGGAAATGACTGCTCTGAGCGTTGTCATCGCTGCCGGAGTCAGCAACTGTGGCGTGTATTCGCTGTGCCCGGTGGAGAGTGGTTCCAGTCTTTCTTGTAAGACCTTGCGCGTAGGGGTGGAAACTCGGGGTGAATCCAGGATGTGCAGCAATTCATCACTCATGCAGGCAGCAGGTCCTCGTTGTGTTGGTGAAAGTTCGCTTCGTTTCGAGGTTCAGATGCCGCGGTGGCTCTTGGGTAGGGCCGGCAAAATCCCTCTCCTTGAGCGAAGCAACAGGTTGGTTGTATTTGTCGATTCGACTGCAAGACTGATTGCAGTTATTGTCTTGACTGCTGTCAGCGTGCCCGGTCCGCAGGGCAGAACTCGCTGCGATGGCGCGAGTACAGGAAGTAGATGACCAATCCCACTATCAGCCAGACGACGAATCGGAGCCAGGTGATGACGGACAGCCCGGTCATCAACAGAATGCAGAAGATGATGCTGAGCACGGGAGTCACATAACCGCCGGGTGCACGGAAACCCCGATGCCGCTCCGGTTCTCGGAGACGCAGAATGATGACACCGATCGACACGAGCACAAAGGCAAACAGCGTGCCGATATTGGAGAGGTTGGCAAGAGTGCCGATATCGAACAGCCCGGAAGGAATGCCGACGACAACGCCGGCGACCCAGGTCGCGACATCGGGCGTGAGGTATTTGGGATGAACCCGGCTGAAGATACTGGGCAGCAGGCGGTCGCGGGACATCGCAAACCAGACGCGCGACTGGCCGATCTGAAAAACCAGGATCGACGAAATCATGCCCATCAAGGCGCCGAACAGGACGGCGAGTCGCACCCAGTGCAAACTGTGCTGACCCGGCACCAGCGACAGCTTCTTGAGCGCATTGACGACTGGCGCTGCATCGTCGACCATGGTGTCCCACTTGATGAGGCCAGTCAGTCCGAGCGCCACGGCTACGTACAGCACGGTGCATACGATCAGCGTGGCGATGATGCCGATGGGCACATCGCGTCGCGCATTTTTGCATTCCTCGGCTGCGGTGGACACCGAATCGAAGCCGATATAAGTGAAGAAAATGATCGAGCCGCCGGACAGGATGCCGCCCCAGCCATTGGGCGCGAATGGATGCCAGTTGGTTGGGTGAAAGTATTGTCCTGCAGCGATGACGAACACCAGGATGGCGCCGATCTTCAGCAGCACCATGGTATTGTTCGCGCTTGCTGATTCGCGGATACCACGTACCAGCACGACCGTGATCAGCATCACGATCAGGAATGCGGGGATGTTGAAGCCCGGGTGCCATCCCGGGTTGTAAATGACTTTGTTCTGCAGATCGGTCAGGCCGTCCGGCAGGTAGGCGGGCGAGATCCATTTGGCGGACGGATGAAAGCCGAACCAGTCGAGCAGATCGACAATGTGCGCAGCGAAACCTACGCTCACTGTCATGTTCGATCCCGCATATTCGAGGATCAGGTCCCAGCCGATGATCCAGGCGATCAGTTCGCCCAGTGTTGCATAGGTGTACGTATAAGCCGAACCAGCGATCGGAATCATCGAGGCGAGTTCTGCGTAGCAAAGGCCGGTAAAGGCGCAGACGATGGCCACCAGTACCAGCGAGATGGCGAGTCCCGGTCCTGCTCCCGGACGCCCGGCAATCGTGGTGTGGTGCATCAGGAAATTGATGACGGGAGAGTTCAGGACAGACGAGGCATCTGCGGGCTCGCCGGAGATCGCGGTGCCGATGACGGTGAAGATTCCCGAGCCGATGACTGCGCCGATACCCAGGGCCGTCAGGGAGACAGGACCAAGCGTCTTCTTCAACGAATGTTCGGACTTCTCCGAGTCGGAGATCAGCTTGTCAATCGATTTACGAGCGAAGAGTTGTGACAGGACCTGTAGCTCCGCAAAGAAAGTCCGGCTGCCAAGCCCGCATGCGGACTGGAACAGCTTTGCGCAAGCTTATCCCAGACCCATGCTGCCGTCACATATTTGTCGGCTGGCCGGCCTTATCTGTAACGGACGCATCCAGCCAAGTGACGTTGCGCGTACGGCCAGTCCTAGCGCTTGCTCTGGCCGCGTGCGGCTTTCTTCAGCTTCTGCTTGGCAGCGCCGCGAGGCTGGGTACGCTTTGGCTTCGGTGCGGCTTTCTTGCGGGCGGCCCGCTTGACCTTCTTGCGCTCGTCCGTGCTTTCGATGTTCTTTGTGTTTGCCATGATCTACCTTCTTGCTACTTGAGAGTATGTTCGGGGAACAGGCACGGCTTTGAAATGCCGTCAGCAATCCAATCCCTTTTAGCCTGTTCTGGTTCTCGGAACGAAAGCGTCGCGCCGGCCTGCTTTCATGCCACCGGCAGCTGTGCGACTAGGCACGTTCCAGGTTGGCGAATTTCTCCACCAGCTTTTTGATACCGAACTTTACAAATTGTACTGTAAGCTTCGCGTCGTCGCCGTCGCCCTCGCGCCGATGGATGGTACCTTCGCCGTATTTTGGATGGCGGACCCGTTGACCGCTCTGGAAACCTGTTTTGCCGGAGGGTTCCGGCACCGGCATCTTGGGCCGCGGAACCGCAGCACCTTTAACGCCGCCCCTGCCTCCGAAAAAGCTTGCAATATTGTCGATCGAGTTGGGATTGCGCCCTCCACCCGGAGCGGCGGCCCCGCGATTCGGCGAACTTGCGCCGGCCCCTCGATAGGCGGCCGCATTGGTGCGTCCGGCAGAACTCTGATCTTCATCCTCATACGAATAATGGCGGCTGGTACTGCCTGTTTCATCGTCATCCGGGTTGGGTCGCCGACTGCGATAGCCGCCGTACGAACCGCCATAGCCGCCCGATGTGACCGAACTGCCGTACATGCGGGCGCCATAATTGCTGCCGCTGCCTGCGCCACTCAGGTCTTCCAGCAGGTGCTCGGGGATCTCCTCGAGGAAACGGGAGGCGATGGACGCATCCGGCATGTCGTTGCCATAGCGCCGACGGAAGCGCGCACGGCTCACGATCAGCGTATCCATCGCGCGCGTCATGCCGACGTAGCAAAGCCGGCGCTCCTCTTCCAGGCCAGCCGGATCGTTCATCGAACGCGAGCTGGGAAACAGACCCTCTTCCATCCCGGATAACAGAACTAACGGAAACTCCAGGCCTTTCGCGGCGTGGAGAGTCATCAGGGTCACGCGCGAATCCGCGTTGTACTTGTCCGTGTCGGACACCAGCGCGGCGTGATCCAGAAATTCCGACAGGGTCTCGCCGCGCTCCTCCGCATCCTGTGCCGCGTTAGCAAGTTCCTTGAGGTTTTCAATCCTGGAGAAGGCTTCCGGCGTCCCTTCATCTTCGAGAGCCTTGATATAGCCTGACCGGTCGATGAGGAAGCGAATCAGCTCCGGCAATGTCGCTGCATCCCCGGGTGCCCGGAAGCCATCGATCCGCTTCGGGCTTTCATCGGAATCAGTGAACGGTGCAGCACCCGCACGTAATAAGACCGGGCCTTTTGCAGGGAATGCCGCCTTCGCCTCTGCAAACGGATTGAAGCTCGCGGGATCGAATCCTGTATCCGGATCAAGCTCGCCCTTGAATGACAAGGGTGAAGAATCCGATTCCAAAGAGAACAAGCCACCCTGCAGTTCATTGCCGAAATCGAAGCTTGTATCTTCATCGACGGAAGCAGCCTGCGCCGGCTCTTCTCCCATCAATTTTTCTTCGCCAAACTCGAAGCTCACATCGTCTTCAACATCCGCGCTTTGATCACCGGTAGCCTCGGGCTGCGGTGCCGGTGGTACCAGCTCTTCGCCGGCGATGGCGGTGAGGTCGGCGGAGAGCTTGCCGGCAAAATCAGGAGACAACATCGCGCGCGCATCACGGATCATGCTGCGGAATGTTTCCAGAGCCGTGAGTGCGCGCTGCGGCAGCAGTTTGTTCTTGAGGGCATGCGAAATTGCGACCCAGGTACTCGCACCGGTTTCGAGAGCGAGGCGTTCCAGCGTGTCCAGCGTGGTTCGACCGATGCCGCGGGTCGGCACGTTGATCACCCGGCTCAAGGCGATCGAGTCATGCGGGTTCTGCACCAGCTTCAGATAACTCAGCAGGTCCTTGATTTCCGAGCGGTCGTAGAACGAAAAGCCGCCGACCATGGTGTACGTGATGCCGTAGCGGCGGAGGGCTTCTTCAATCAACCGCGACTGCGAATTGGTGCGATAGAGAACGGCCACTCGCGGCATCTCTACCTCTTCGCCGGCCTTGCGGAAATACTTCTGAATGTAGTCGGCGATGAAGAGTGCTTCGTTCTCACCATCGGGCGCCTCGTAGTAGCCGATGAGCGAGCCCCCTACCCGCTCTGTGAACAGGTTCTTGCCCTTGCGCTGCAGGTTACGGGCGACGACGGCTGACGCGCCTTCCAGAATGTTCTGCGTGGAGCGATAGTTCTGTTCCAGGCGAATGACCTTTGCTTCCGGAAAATCCTTCTCGAATTCAAGGATGTTCTTGATGTCGGCGCCGCGCCATGAATAGATGCTCTGGTCTTCATCGCCCACGACGCAAACATTGTGCTTTTTGCCGGATAACAGCTTCATCAGCTCGTACTGCGGCCGATTGGTGTCCTGGTATTCATCGATCAGGATGTATTGAAATTTGCGATTGTAGCGCTCGCGCACTTCCGCCGAGGACTTCAATAGCCGTACAGTCTCGACCAGGAGATCGTCGAAGTCGAGGGCATTGTTCTTGCGCAGCTCCTTGCGATACGCCTCGTAGATGTGTGAGATCTTTTCCGTCGTCGGGTCGGTGGAGTTGAGATAAAACTCCTGGGGATCGAGCATGTGATTCTTCGCCCACGAGATCCGGCCCAACACGGTGCGCGGCGTCAACTGCTTGTCATCGATGCCCATGCGCCGCATCGCCTGTTTCACAATCGCCTGCTGGTCGCTCTCATCATAGATCGCAAAGGTGCGCGTCAATCCTGCGTCCGGCCCCGTGCCTATGCGTAAAGCTTCAATGTCGCGGCGTAGTACCCGCACACAAAAGGAATGGAAGGTCGCCAGGAGTGGCTGCGCCAGGGTCGAGCCAGACAACAGCTTCTCCACCCGCTCCCGCATTTCGGCAGAAGCCTTGTTAGTGAATGTGACTGCCAGGATTGAATCCGGCGATACGCCATGCGCTTCGATGAGGTAGGCGATGCGATGCGTAATGACACGCGTCTTGCCTGACCCGGCGCCGGCAAGGATCAAGACAGGGCCGTCCACTGCTTCCACGCCAGCACGCTGCTGCGGGTTCATTTTTTCCAGAAGATGCTGCATGCTTGTCTCTACCAGTGTATCGCCGATGCGCCGGCTGTCGGTCGACTCTGAAACAGCAATGCCGAACGTTCACGGCCGGCTATTTAAGCGACAGTGAGCGTGTGTACAGTGATCTCCGGGCGACAGTTGAAGCGCATTGGCAGCATGACGGTCCCGATGCCCCGGTTGACATATAACTGCGTTGGGCCGATCTGGAAATGCCCTTCCACATACTTTTTACCGAGGCGGGGGAGGAAGTGGGGTTTCATGAATGGAATGCGCACCTGGCCGCCGTGGGTGTGGCCGCTCAGCATGAGGTCGACGCCTCCATGCTGAACGACCGTGTCCACGTAATCCGGCTCATGAGCCAGCAGGATCACCGGGTCGCCATTTCGGATCATCGCCGGAGGTACGGCTTCTTCTACGCGGGCCAGCCCCACTGTGGCATCACTCACGCCGCCCAGCCAGAATCGCTTGCCGTCGCGCTCAACAGGGACATATTGATTCAGCAAGACAGGAATGTGATGCGTTACCAGGGCGTCTATCACGGCCGCCATATTCACGACTGCATCGTGATTGCCAAGCACGGCGTAACGGAGTGGACACACAATCGCCTGCAGTAACTCGGCACATTTGTAGCTCCACCGGGCGGCAAGATGTCGAGGAAGTGGTCCGATCGTGATGTAATCACCAGTCAGGACCACCATGTCGGGTCGAAGCGCATTCACCTGTTCGACTACATGTTTCACGTAGAAAGCTTCTGAAAACTCCTGGAAATGAATGTCACTGATCTGCACGATGCGCATGCCGTGGAAGACATCGGCAAGCCGGGGCAGCACGACTGGATGTTGCTGCACGAGCAGATTATGCCGCTCGAATTCGCCGCTATAAAGGGCGGTTCCTGCGAGGGTGGCAAGGGTGGTTCCGAGGAATTGCCGGCGACTGATCAATCGCCATCGCTCTTGTTCCGGTCCCGACTGGTGACCGGAGAAGTATCAGGCGATCTGCCTGTTGTTTCACATATCCTCATGGTTCGAAGGTATCCGACCGCGCCCTTCAACTCAATGTATCGTCAACGTTCGCTTCGGACAATTCCATGGTGCTTTGACCGGGACGCCACAACGCGGGTCAGCGTCTGCACTCAGGCAAAGCGTTTGATCAAGTCACTACGCTCGCGAAAGACGGCTTCATCATTGAAACCGCGACCACTCGTTGCGGCGCCGGCAATCAAGGTCGCGAGTTGTGATCGCTCACGAGCGAGTTCTGCGAGGCGAGTACCCAATGCGCGCCAGTCACGGACTGGCACAAAGCTCCCTCCGCCGTGGTTTTGTGTAAGGTCGATGGCAAACGGATTATCGTAGCCCACGATTGGAGTGCCGACTACCAGAGACTCCAGCAGGCAGCGCGGCGATTCGGGAGTTACATGCGTGAACAAGGTCACGTGCGAATGCTCCACCGCCTTCATTAATACTTCGCGATCCTTCACGAATCCCGGCAGAGAGACGATGCCTTGCAGTTTGAGGTCCGCAATCAGACGAGTTACCTCCTCGCGGAGTACCCCGTCGCCGTACCATGTCGCTTCCAACTGAACGCCCTGGTCGCGTGCGGTGGCCAGTGCCCTGAGCCAGTCGATAGGCGCCTTCATCGGATCCATGCGGCCCATGTAGCAGATCTTCAGTGCCTTTGCCTCGGCCACATCACGAAGTTTGCTGTCCAATGCTGCATTTGTAATCTGGGCAGCTTTCTTGAGATGGATGTCGTGGATCAGGTGGCTCTCACGGCACCACGGACTGTACGCACGAAAGCAGTCGTTCCCGTGCCAGAGACCCAGAGAGCACTTCTTGATTAGACGCTTGTGGTAACGCTTCATGGCCCACGCAGTCGCAATTGCTTTCAATCGTCTTGGAGGGCTTGCACCCCGCGTCACCTCAAGCAGGACTTCATGTTCGACTCGATCTGTATGTATGGCAAAGTTCCGGCCGCGACGTGCGGCTAACAGAGATGCCACAGATGCCCAGTCGCCGACCAGACCACCGATGGCGAACTGCAGATGGTCATGGCGGTTGATCGCGTCCGACAGTATCCCTTTTACTTTCCGGTACTGGAGGCTGAAGTCTTTAAGACCGTATGCCCAAGGAAGGGCAGTAAATCGAACGGCATTTGAATCAAGCTCATCGATGCTCCTCCACAGGATCGTGGGATCGCTCTGTACATAAACTTCCGGAATGACCGGGCTGAAAATGGTGACATGTGAAAAATTGTCCGCCCACCGCAGCGCGCCATTGCATGCCTGTTCTTCAAAAAGCAGTGTATTGCCTGCGCGGCGCAAAGGTACCGGCAACACCAGCATCATGGATCCCGCCGCCGGAGGCAAAATGCTGGGATCACCTGGCATGGAGTGGCCGCATGGATTTTGTAGCCGGGACGAGTTGGCAAGCAAGAACTGATCCGGCCAGGCTGTTCGATCCTATTCCCATGATTGAGTCATTATGATGACGATACCCTCCGATCTTCTCAACTTTCCGGCAGATGTACCATGTGTTTTGTCATCCGGCCTGCACGCTGGTCACTTAACCTACTTCGTCTTAGACACAGGCGGCCACGATTGCAGGCTTTATAGTGAAGGAAGTGGCGAACTCTATGGCCGAAGCGCGGAATCCGGAAATTGATGGCCATGCTTCATGCCTGGAAGGCCGCATCACTACCGATGAAGCCCGCCATCTTTGGCAGCACGTGACGGACGAAGATCTGCGGGCCCACGCCATGGCTGTCCGCTCGCGCTTCCATGCGCCCGACGCCGCCACCTACATGCTGATGCGCATCATCAATTACACCAATGTCTGCGTCGCGCAATGCGACTACTGCGCTTTCTACAAGCTGCCGTCGCAGGATGGCGGCTATGTTCTGTCGCAGGAGCAGGTGTTTGCAAAGCTGGATGAACTGCTGTTGCTCGGGGGTGATCTCGCGGCCTTCAATGGCGGCTTCAATCCTCACCTGCCGCTGTCCTACTACTGTGAACTTTTCAGTGCGATCCGCGCGCACTACGGCAACCGTCTCGAGTTTTATGCTCTGACCATCGCTGAATTTCTTTACCTGGCCGACCATGCAAAACTTTCGCTCGCCGAAGCCGCGCGGCAGCTCAAAGGCGCAGGTGTGCGCTGGATTACAGGAGGTGGTTCGGAGGTCCTCACTGAAGCCTTCCGCAAGCGCCACGCCAAGTTCAAATACACTGTCGCCGCCTATTTCGAGGCACAGCGCGCCATCCTCGAGGCCGGACTGCGCACTACAGCGACCATGGTCATTGGCTTCGACGAATCGCTTGACGAGAGACTCGAGCACCTAGAACGTACGCGCTCGTTCCAAGACAAAGTACTCGCAGAGATACCCGGCACGCGCGGCCTTGAAAGCTTTCTATGCTGGACCTACAAGCCGTATTTCACGCAGATCGGCGGCATCGAGATCTCGACAGCGGAGTACCTGCGTCATCTGGCGCTCAGCCGCATTTATCTCGACAATATTCCACGCATCCGGACTTCTGTACTTACGCAGAACGAGCGTGCACTGGAAGGGCTTCTCTACGGGGCCGATGACTTTGATCTGCCGATTGAAGATGAAGTGACACAGAAAGCCGGCGCCACCATTTCGCTGAACTTCGAGAAAATACTCGCCTATGGCAGAGACCTGGGTTTTCGGCCGATTTATCGCAGTGTTGCGGCCGCTGGCTGATCCGCGCAGGTGTCGGGGTGCACGTCCGGTTTGAATCTAAAGCTTCACGATGCGGTAGATAAAGTAGCTTTCCGTATAGGTATCGGCGCCGTCGAAGTGCGTCAGCGGAATCGCCTTCAGAGCGTGTGCTGCCAGCAGATCCCTATCCTGCGACGTCATAGGCCGATACCAGATGAACACCAGCGAGTCACTTTTCAGATTCTTCTCTGCCAGCAGCATTCGATCGGGGAGTTGCTCTTCTCCGAAGTTCTCGCGATAGCGCGAAAATAATTTGAACGTGTCGAAACAGCCGCACTCCATAAAGTACACTGGCTGTTTCAATTCTTCTGCAACACTGGCAAAGCTTACATCCGGCGACCCGATCAGCGTTGGTCCGGCAAGATTGTTCTCCTTCAGCCAGTGCGCTGTCGCCTTCGCCTGCGAGAATGGATGGGTCCACGTGGAGGCAGTGGCTACAACGCCTGCTACGGCGCTCAACCCCATCAACGCATAGGCTGTCCATGGCCATGCATCGGTACGCTTGTCCTTCTGTGCGTCGCTTTTCATCCACAATGCAAGCAGCAACGTGATGTAGGTGATGCCCCAGTGACGAACGCGCCCGACATAGACGATATCTGCAAAGAGAATGGCAAAGATTAGCGCAACAGCCATCATCCATAGAAGATTCCTGTTTCGCCGCAGCGTCCACCACTGTGCGGCCAGCACAAAAGGAATCATGGGAAGAAGCAGTTTCTGATCTTTGACTTCTGTCTCCCAGAACCGTCGCGGAAGGTCATGCGAAATCGGCCACCATGGCGCGGACGTGACATCTCCAATCGAACGTACGATCCGCTTGACTGTGAACGCCTGGGAGCCGATGTGGCCGGAAGACTGCCAGCTGATATCCGGCGAGGGAAGTGCGCTGTGTACCGAGAACGCGAGGAATCCGAGATAGCAGGCTGCGGCGATGCCGGCGTCGCGATATACGGCCGTTCCATCGCCATCTCGAAAATGCGCCTGCCAGTAGGAGTACGCATATTCGAGCAGCAGTACGCCAGAGAGCACCACGCCGGTCATGTCCACATTCGTCATCACCGCGAGCAGCAGTACATTCCCAATGACCGCGTCCGGTTTGCGGCAGCGCCGCCACACATAGACCAGCGCCAGGAGAAACATCACGCAATACATGCGGTTCATGACGGTGTATTCGAAGGCGACGAAATACCCGAGCAGGAGCAATGCCTTCTGCGACCTGGTGAATGGCGCTACCATTCCCAGCATCAGGTAAATGGCTGTGCCGAAGGGAGCTACGATCCACAGCATGGCTCGCGGATCATGCGTAAAGCGCGATGGCAGCCACAACAGAAAATACCAGAGCCAGGGATGACCCTCATAATGCACCAGGTAAAACAAGGTCCTGAGGTTCGCGCTGGCGGCGGAGATGGCCCACGCATTTACTTCGTCAAAAAACAGAGTGTGGTGCCACAGATCGATCCAGTAAAGCAGCAGAAAAGGAAGCGTGAGAAGCAGGTTCCGCAACAGTTCGGCGCGAGAACTTTTTCCTGGACTGAACCTACCTGAGCCCGCGCTCGCGGCTTCGACACTTTCGTTCTGCACCCAGCCACTATAACGCGCGCAGCGCCCTGCTCACGCGGAAGCCAGCTTCGCAGCACTCGTTCCCGCCAGGCGGGCATACTCCTGCTGCACCGCAGCCGGACCGTAAACACGTTCCAATTCCCGCACGGTAAAGTGGCCTTCCGCAACGGTCTGAAAGTGGTTTGTGAACATCACGTTCAGTGCGGCCCCGCCCGCAGCTCCGACGATCGGCACCATCTGCGCTGCTACCTTCTCTGCCACGTCTACGCCAAAGCGCGAA
>CAZZVA010000042.1:0-17232 GCA_964657345.1 uncultured Acetobacteraceae bacterium
CTGCCATGGTCTTCGTCCTCGACAACTACGACTCCTTCACCTACAACCTGGTGCAGTACATGGGCGAGCTCGGCGCAGAAATGATCGTTCGCCGCAACGACGAACTCACTATTGAGGAAGTCGAGGCCATGACGCCGGAACGGCTGCTGTTATCGCCGGGACCCTGCACGCCACAGGAAGCCGGCATCCTCATCCCGCTGATCCAGCACTTCGCAGGTAAAGTACCGATTCTCGGCGTCTGCCTGGGCCACCAGGCTATTGGAGCGGCGTTTGGCGGCGATGTCGTGCGCGCCCCGCACCTGATGCACGGCAAGACGAGCGCAGTCGAGCATGATGGCAAAACCATCTTCGCCGGCATTGCGTCGCCCATGACCTGCACCCGCTATCATTCACTGATCGTTGCCGAAGACACACTGCCGGCCACCCTCGAAATAACAGCGAGGTCTTCCGATGGCATCATCATGGGACTGCGCCACCGCGAGTATCCCATCGAGGGAGTCCAGTTCCATCCGGAAAGCGTGCTCACCTCGGACGGCAAACAGCTCATCCAGAATTTTCTCGAACTTTAAGCTTTAAAGCGAACGTTGGCACTCCACGCCAAGGCAGTTCTCCCAGCGTCCCAGGTCTTCGACCTCCTGGAAGCGCGGATCGGGATTATCGCGAAACGCAGCGCGGCGAATGCCAGTGAACCCGGCTGCATCCAATTCGCGCGCCATATTCTTGTAATCCCACATCCACAAATGCGCGCTGCGGCCGAACAGCAGCTTCATCACGCCGGAAGCGCCGCCCTTCTGCTCGTCAACGCCAAGGTACGAATCGCGCATGAACCGGCTCGCTGCTTCCGCATCACTCGACTGCAGGTAGCTCTTCGCCAGCCATTCCAGGTCCGGCAGCACAAACCGGAACGTGCCGCCGGGCACAAGATAGCTGTGTACATTGCGCAGCGTCTGGCGAAATTCATTTAAGGCAAGATGCTCCAGCACATGCGAACAGTAGACTCCGGCCGCCGATTGGGGCTTGACCGGCAAACCCTTGATCACATCGCCATAGTGGATATTCGCGGGATAATCCGGAAACCCGCGCTTGAGCAGCATCGGCTTCAGGAACGGCAGGTTCTTCTCCATCCAGAAAGCCGGACCCGCATCGAAGTTGACCCAGGTGGCGGGCGCACAGAGTCCGCAGCCGAACTGCACATATTGAAGCTGCTGGCTTTGCGTCGTACCTGGGGGTCGTACGCTCGCTGTTGTGGGGCTTGCTGCCATCCGGTTGCCTGTCTCCTCTTGCCGGCCACTCTGATCCTGCGTCACGGCCGGCGGCTACAATACCTTTTAGAGCATAACTGTTGAAAATGTACCGGCCAAACTGCGTTGTTTTCGCGACAGCATCCTCGCTTGCACTGCTGGCGTCTGCGGTAGCCTCCTCTGCGCAGCAGGCATCCCCGGACGCCAGCCCCATCGGCCATACCAGTGCGAAGGAAGTCCAGGTCTCCGGCGCCGTCGAAGTACGCGACGGTCAGATGCTCCTCGGCAACGGCAGCGCCATCACTGCGGGATCGCAGGCGGTCAGCATCGCACTCACACGCGGCGGACAGTTGCGCCTGTGTTCGACCACGGCCGTCCATCTCTCACATGACCGCAGTATCGATGCGCCTGACTCCAGCGCGCTCATGATGGCCCTCGACCGCGGAGCCATAGAGACCGATTACGAAACCGGCAAGTATTCTGACGTTCTGCTGACCCCCGACCTGCGCATCCTCATCTCTCCGCCGGGCCACGCCGACGTCAGCATCCGCGTCAACTCCCGCGGCGACACCTGCGTCGACAATCCCGGCGCCAATGCACCCTACATCACCGTGACCAGTCAGTTCGACGGCGGCCTGTATCGTCTCGCTCCCAACCAGCACGTCACCTTCGAGCGCGGCAGCCTCAAAGATGTCGTCGATACCGAGCGCGAACCCTGCGGCTGTCCGGCCGTACCCGCAGTCTCTGTAGCAGGCGCGGGCAGCACCTCCAGCCATCCTGCTGTGCCCGGCAAGCCGGTTGGAGGGCCCTCCTCCACACCTGCTGACACAGAGTTCCCCCTGGCAGAAAGCGAGGGGCTGGCGCCGCCACCGCCGCTGCCCACCACACCCGTCGCACAACCCGGCGAGGTCCACGCGCAGGTGACGGTGCCTCTCACGTACAGCGGCGAGGCCCCTCCAAATCCTGCTCCTGCGACAACCGATGCAGCCACAGGAACACCAGCAGCTTCTTCTCAACCGGCTTCTGCCAAGCCATCCCCGGCAGCAGAAGTACCGACTCCGTCAACCTACACTCCAGCCGTACAGACGCCCGCGACAGCCGTAGCACCAGCGCCTGAGAAGTCATCGCCGGCCACACCAGCACCGAAGAAAGGCCCTGGAGTCTTCCGCAAGATCGGGCACTTCTTCGCCCGGGTCTTTGGATGATGTGATCCTTGCCGGATGCCGGGTGCGCTTATGTGGACTTGAGCGCTGTCAGCATCCGGTTCCCGTCCGTGGCCACACTATCCGCACACTGCATCAACACAATCGATTGCGGCTCGCTGGACGTGTTGCCGGTCACCTCGGCGTCCGCAACATTCCGCAGGATCAGCGCCGGCTGTGGATGGGTGGCTGCCTCGGCGCTTTTCTGGCTGCTGCCGAAAGTATTCCCCTCCACCACCAGCCCATCGATGCCGGCTGCGTAGATCGCGGCGCCCGTCGACGGTTTGAAGATATTTCCCTGGATCTTGATACCGGAGTTGATCGCGATTGCCGGCGTCTCCAGGTGCTCACGCTGCTGCGCTGTATCGATGGTGATCACGCCGCGGCCATCCGCGTTCGGACCCTGGTTGCAGCCGGAAAAATCATTGGTCCGGATACTCACGTTCTGCACTGCAGGTCCATCCATGCGCTTCACATCCGGCGCCAGCAGAATGGCCGCCCTTCCGCAGCCGACAAAGTGGTTATTGGTGATTTCGCTGCGTCGGTGCAGTACTACGCCGGAGCCGCCCGTATTCGTAATGGCACAATGGTCCACGATCATTTTGGACCCGTCCACTACGCTGCACACCAGCATTCCCGAAAGGATCATGGGGGAAAGAGTCTCGGCAAAATTCAGTGTCGCCCCCTGTGAATTCATCGCAACCGAGCTGATCGCGATCTCGCCCTTTAGCTGGAGCGTATCCGGCGCCGAAAACTGCACGAAGTCACCGGCCTGCGGTAGTTGCTCTTTCCTGAGGGGCTGACCTGCATTGTTCTCGATCACCACCGACTGCTCGTCAATCCGTTCACGGATGCGCCAGTAGGACTGCTGAATATGGATGCCATCGCCACCCATACCCTCCAGGTGACTGGCATGAACCCGGATGTCCCCATGGCAATCATGGAAGGCCACACCGGTGTTCTTCGCAGTGCGCCCCACCTTGCCGGCGGTCACCGTGATGTCGTCACACTGGAAGTCGCGGCATCCATTGGCTACGAAGCCGTGACCCGGCGCCTGCTGTAGGGAAACGCCTTCGACCAGCACCCCCTGGCATCCCAGGAAGGACACACAATTCGTCTCGACGGCGGAATGTCCTCGCGCTGCAGATTCTTCGCTCCAGGAGAGCTTCATATCGTGAAGCGCGACAGTGCGGCAATTCGAAAAGTCGAAGGCCGAGGTCGCACCCATGAAAAGCAGTTCGGCATTGTTCGCGTAGATTTCGATGCCCTGAAACCCGTTCAGCTGCATCACCGGTTCAGCCGACTCGGCAAAGACATACTTGCCCGCTTCAAACACCAGCCTTGCATCCGATGACGATAGCGAAGCAATTGCCTTGCGCACTGCGGCTGTGGAATCCTTGACGCCGCTCGGGTCCCCCCCGAAGGCAGTTACCGAAGCCCGCTGCGATGAGGCCGCGGCCCGCATCGGAAAGGGCAGGCACGCAGCGGCTCCCAAGGTCAGCGTGGATCTTAGAAACAGTCTTCTATCGAGTGCCATGTATTCGGTGCCATGAGCCTTCTTGTTCCCGGACGTAAATCTTGTTCTCGCCTGGCGCCAGTTACCTGCGACAGGCCGGTGCAGAAGCTTTGTTATCCACAGTTGTGAGCTTATGATGTCGAGCCGTCGGCGCCGTCGCTCACACCTGATGCCACCATACCTCAGCGGCTGGCTGAGCTACAATTTAAGTTGACGATTTGACTGGCAGCTTCGGCTGACAAGTACCTTCCATCTCAACATCGCAGGCAACAACGGTAAGGAGCTTCCCGCTATGGCGATCCCCGCCACCCAGATGCGTCCGGGCATGGTAATCAAGCACAACAACGAGTTGCACACAGTCTTTGCCGTGGAACACCGCACCCCTGGCAATTTGCGTGCGTTCATCCAGGCCAAGCTGCGCAACCTGCGCACAGGCGCCATGTTCGAGCATCGCTTTCGCTCACCCGATCCCATCGAGCGCGTGATCGTCGACGAGATTCCGATGGAGTTCCTTTACTCCGATGGCGACGACTACTACTTCATGAACACCGAGAATTACGAACAGCTCAATCTGAAGCGCGACACCCTTGGCGATGCGGTCGAATACCTCATCCCCAATCTGCAGATCAAGGTCTCGCAGCATGACGGCGTGCCCGTCGGCATCGAGCTTCCGCAGACCGTCGAGATGACTGTGATCGAGACCGAGCCAGGCATCAAATCGGCTACTGCTTCTTCGGTCACCAAGCCGGCAAAAATGGAAACCGGCCTGACGGTGCAGGTTCCGCCCTTCATCAACGAAGGCGAGAAGATTCGCGTCGACACAGCAGAAGGCGCCTACCTCTCGCGCGCCTAGCTACCCGGAAACAGCAAAGACGCGGCCTCGGCTGCGTCTTTGCCGTTGTAGGGAATATTGCTACTTGTCCAGTCCATGCAAAGCGCCAATGTGCCGCTTCACGATCAGGTCCGTCTCATGCGCAAAGGACTTGAAATCGCCTGAACCTTCCATGGCTTCCTTGGCAAACAGCTTCTCGTCCATGTCATGGATCTGCTGCATGTCGGTGATATACGCCGCGTCGAAGTCAGCACTGGAAGTCGCCTTCAGCTTGTCCAGCCTCTGCTGAAAGGTGGGGTTCAGCTGCGCTGCAACAGGCACGCCTGCGGCTGTCGCCGTGCGCTTCAGTTTGGCGCCTACCAGTTCGTGGTCATGGACCTCGGTGAACGCCTGATCTTTCACGTTCTGCGCAACGGCCTTCTGCTCTGCAACTTTGCTGGCTTCCACTTCGTACATGCCACCCTGGGAAACCTTGCCGGTGAAGGTCTTGTCGGCAGCCGATGCCGAATCTGCCGCGTGAAGGAACGGCGCCGCAATCAAGGCCAGCGCGAGGGACGAAGAGGCAATGAGCGTCGAACGAGATAGAAAGAGCTTCACTAAATGATTCTCCTGAGATAAATGAAGTGTCAGAGTGCACTCGTTGGATGCAGATCAACGGCAAGCTCTGCTACACTCGCGCCATTCTTTTCCTCGAGAGTGTGCTGTATGAAGCAGGCTTCTGCAATCGCCACATCGTTGTTGTTGTTGTGCATCCACTGCGTCTCTCTGGATGCGCAGCAGCTCCCGCGCACCCTCCTTCGAGCCGGGCACATCCTCGACGTAAAAACAGGAGCGGAACCAGGCGACCAGACCATCATCGTGCAGGGCGAAACCATCGTCGGCATCGCTGCCACCAGTGCCACGCCGAAACAGTCGACCGACACCGAGATCGACCTGAAGCCATATACCCTCATGCCCGGCCTCATCGATGTCCACACCCATCTCACCAGCGCCACTAATTTCGACCCCTTCTTTGAAGTCACCATGACTCCTGCGAAAGAAGCCATCATCGGCGTCGAAAACGCCAGGGTCACGCTCGAGGCCGGCTTTACCACCGTCCGCAATGTCGGAGCCGGCGGCTACACCGACGTCGCGCTTCGCGACGAAATCGATGCCGGCCACATTCCCGGCCCGCACATGCAGGTCAGCGGTCCGCCGCTCGGCATCACTGGCGGCCACTGCGATGACAATCTATTGCCCTACCAGTATCATGTGACGGCAGAAGGCGTCGCTGATGGCATTCCGGCCGTCCAGCAGAAGGTTCGCCAGAATATCAAGTACGGCGCCGACCTCATTAAAATCTGCGCTACCGGCGGCGTCCTCTCCAAAGGCGACGACCCACAGGCGAGCCAGTACACCCTGGAAGAAATGCAGGCTATCGTTGCGGATGCTCACCGTCTCGGCCGTAAGGTCGCTGCCCATGCACACGGCGCGCAAGGCATCCTCTGGGCCAGTGAGGCCGGCGTCGACTCCATCGAGCACGGCTCCTACCTCGACGATGCCGGTATCGCCATGATGAAGAAGCACGGCACTTACTTCGTACCGACCGCTTATCTCATCGACTGGAACATCCAGAACGCCAAGCTGCCTGCCTTCTACGAAAAAAAGATGCATGATGTCAGCCAGGTCGAGAAAGCCAACGCAAAACGAGCCATCGCTGCCGGCGTGAAAGTTGCCCTCGGCACCGACGCCGCCGTCTATCCTCACGGCCTGAACGCACACGAGGTCGATGTCTACGTAAACCAGTTCGGCATGAAGCCGCTCACTGCCATCCAGACCGGCACTATCAATGCCGCAGACCTGATGGGCTGGACGGACAAGGTCGGCACTCTAGAAGCTGGAAAATGGGCAGACATCATCGCCGTCAGCGGCGATCCGCTACAGGATGTCAAGGTTCTGCAGTCGGTGAAGTTCGTCATGAAAAGCGGGATCGTCTACAAGTCTCCCGCAGCCGCGCCCTAGCCACGGTCCGGTCTCTGCATCCAATGTAGGTGACTGGAGGATTTGCCATGAGCGATAAAAAGGAGCACAAAGTCGAACACCAGGAAGCGAAGCATCGTTTCGTCCTGAAGGTCGAGGGCCATGAAGCCGAACTCACATACAAACACAAAGGCGACGTGATGATCCTGGACCACACTGAGGTGCCGCCGCCGATCCAGCATCATGGCTACGCCGATCAACTCGCTGAAGCCGCCCTCGCCTATGCTGTCGACAAGAACCTGAAGGTTGATCCGCAATGCCGGTTCATGGAGGTATATCTCCAGCGGCACAAGCAATACGATCACCTGCTTGTGGGCCACGCGTCCGCACTGCATCCGCCGCAGCCCATGGCCGGCGGCACTCGCTGACGTGCCAGGCGCTCTGGACGCCAAACCCGCAGTCTGCAACACTCAATCTGGAATGGTTCGCTACTACCTCATCAAGGGCCGCGTGCAGGGCGTCGGGTTTCGCTGGTTCGTGAACCAGGAAGCGGCGACGCTCGAACTGCGTGGCTGGGTGCGGAATACCGAAGCCGGCCACGTGGAAGTAGTGGCCGCAGGCCACGAAGAAGACCTCATGAAGCTGCGCACAATCCTTGCAAAAGGGTCGCGCGGCAGTCGCGTGGATGGCGTGGAAGAGCGCGAACTGGCAGAGAGCGAGTCGCAAACCCTTGGACCATTCCACATCGAAGGCGCCTGGTAGCCAGGACCCAAGGAGCAACATCCGAAAAATGCCGTTGAAACCCATCGATTGCGAGCCGCTGAAGTCGCTCGTGCGCACCGTGCCCGACTTTCCGAAACCCGGCATTCTCTTTTATGACATAACGACTGTCCTGAAAGACAAGGTCGGCTTTGCAGAACTGATTGATGCTCTCGCCGTTCACTATATTGGCAGGGAGATCGACCTGGTCCTGGGCATCGAAGCGCGCGGCTTCATCTTCGGCCCGGCGCTTGCCTACCGCTTGAATGCCGGCTTCGTGCCTGTGCGCAAACCCAAAAAGCTCCCGGCGCCGACCATCCGCGTCAACTACGACCTCGAGTATGGGACCGATTCGCTGGAGATCCACCAGGACGCCATCGAACCCGGCCAGCGCGTGATTATCGTCGACGATCTACTCGCTACCGGTGGCACCATGGAAGCGACCATCAAACTGGTACGTCAACTGGGCGGGGAGATCGCCGGCCTCGGCTTCGCGATCGAACTCGACTTTCTGAAGGGTCGGGATCGCTTTCCCGAGTACGACGTGTTCAGCCTGCTCCATTACGACGAATAGCTGAGCGATTCAGCGGGTGCAGCCTGCCGCACCCGCGATGGCGTTACCGTCCGCGCAGAAAATGGAATACGACGGAGATGACAGCAAGAATGATCAGCACGTGGATGGCGAAACCTGTCACATGAAATACCGTGAAGCCAAGAATCCACAACACCAGCAGTAAACCACCTAGACCTAGAAACATTTTGAGCCTCGCTACTTGAGATTTTTGGACGGTGGCGTCTGCGTTCAAATCACAGGACGTCATCACAGGTAAGCCGCCGCGCTCTGACTACGATGCCATCCACGCACTCTGCGTCTGCCCCATCTTCAGTTGTATCCGCCGGGCAGCCTTCCGACTACTGCTCTCCTCCAATTGCAAATACACCTGGAACACGAAGGAAGTATCTCCAATGAAGCAGATTCCACTTGGCTCACAAGGCCTGAAAGTTTCACGGCTCGGCCTGGGCTGCATGGGCATGTCCGAGTTTTATGGCACGCGCGATGACGACGAATCGATCGCGACCATTCATCGCGCCATCGATCTTGGCGTCACCTTCCTCGACACCTCTGACGTCTACGGACCACATACCAATGAAGTCCTGGTGGGCACCGCAATCCGCGGCCGCAGGAACGAGATTCAGCTCGCGACCAAATTCGGTATCCTGCGCAGTAGCGATCCCGCCTTCCGGGGTATCAGCGGTAAGCCCGACTATGTGCGCAGTGCCTGCGAGGCCAGCCTGAAGCGTTTGAACGTCGACGTTATTGACCTCTACTATCAGCACCGCGTCGATCCTGACACTCCCATCGAAGACACGGTCGGCGCAATGGCAGACCTCGTCAAAGCAGGCAAGGTCCGCTACCTGGGACTGTCGGAAGCATCTGCAGCGACCATCCGCCGCGCACACGCCACGCATCCCATCAGTGCCCTGCAGTCCGAATATTCCCTGTGGAGCCGCGAACTGGAAGACGAAATCCTCCCGACTCTACGGGAACTGGGAATCGGCCTGGTACCCTACTCGCCTCTGGGTCGCGGCTTTCTGACCGGTCAATTTCAGTCGCCCGACGATTTCGCAGCAGATGATTACCGCCGCAATTCACCGCGCTTCCAGGGCGAAAACTTTTATAAGAACCTGGAACTCGTCCAACAGCTGAAAGACCTGGCGCACAAGAAGAACTGCACGCCATCCCAGCTTGCTCTCGCATGGGTGCTGGCACAGGGGGACGATCTTGCCCCCATTCCCGGAACCAAACGTCGAAAGTATCTCGAAGACAATGTGAAGGCGATGGACGTCCAGCTAAGTAAGTCGGAGCTGGAACAGCTCGACGCAATCGCTCCCCATGGCGCTGTTGCCGGAGAACGTTACAACGAAGCCATGATGAGAGCCGTTAACCGCTGAACTCGCGGACCTGGCGATCAGGCAGAATTCGAATGGACCAGGGTGCCCGTCGTATAATCCGGCGCCCCGCTCCGCTCGAAGTCCTCAAGCACTGCTGCATCCGGGAACGCTTCATGCAGCGTTGACATGCTTTCCACAATGGCCGGCTTGTTGCGCGTCTCCGCGTCAGTCAGCAACGCCGCGTAGGCACGCAACGCGTAGTGTGCCCAGGTCTCTGCATCCTGCGTGTTGTTCATTTTGGCCGACAGTCGCGCCAGGCTGGCCATAGCCTGGGCCGCCTGTTGCGTTCGCGAACCGCGATAGTAGCTGATCACCGCAAGCCGTCGCTGCAGCAGTCGCGGATCAGCACTTCTGCCTGCGCTCCCAGTTCGCGCATAAACACGACCGGGTCGGTTCCGCGCGGCGCCACGTAGATCCGTTTCGCCGGTGGCGGCTCGTAGCGCAGCAGTCTCGTCATTGCCGCTTCCTTGAAATATTGAAATGGCGACGCTTCCGCATTTGTCGCCTGGAACCTGGACCCGCAGCAGAGGGGGCATCCCGGCTTCAAGGCCCGGAATGTGAGCTGTCAAACGATCATAGAGGCGAATACGATGGGCGGAAATGGAAAAAACGAGGCTGCCGTTACCGAATCTTTAAGGAATGGAGAGGATGGAACGCAGGCAGCGCTTCAGCCCCGTGTCTGGCGTCAGCTGCCCGGCTTTGCCAGTACACTCCCCGGATCGCCGGAGTCGCGCACCAACGGAAGAATCGGCAGTTTTTCCGAATTGCCGGCTTCCTGCATCACGGCATCCAGCTGTTCCAGCACTTCTTCCACACTCATCATGTAGATCTCACGGCCATTGTCATAGCCGTTCTCGATGGCCGTCTTCAGATAGCGGCCGGCGATCTGGGCTGCCAACCGATCAGTGATGACGAACCCGGTACGCTTCTTGTACTCCACCCAGGCGAGCGCCGGCATCGCGATCCACAGCGGCCGCCCATTTACTTCGTAGCGCACGTCGATCGCATCCGCATGACGGGTCGCGATGGCAACGATATTCGCACGCCAGCGACAATTCAGCATCTCGCCGGTCCACCGGTCGGCTATCTGGAATTCTTCATACATGTCTCTTCCAATCTAGAGCAGTCCTCCCGCATGCGCAAACCAGGCCACTCCGGGTCCCGTGCTGCCGTTCCAAGCCTAAACTTCAGCGCCATGGAATAACCAGTCCGATCCTCCTCTTAAATCCACAAAAATCTTTGAGGCGCAGGATGTTTTTAACCGCTCTTCTGCGTCCAATACTGCACTGAACCAGTCTGTGTGCGAGGAGTAACTACTGTGCCTTATACCCCCGAGACCGCTCGGCCCTTTGTCGAAAAGCTTCATCAACAGCGCAAACTGATCGAGCAGGCCATGCATTCCGCTATCGAACAGGGTCGCGAGACCTCGACCAGCGACATCCAGGACGCGGCTGACCTGGCCGTCGCCTCCTATCAGCGTGAAATGCTCTTCAGCCAGGGAACCAGTCAGCACCTGCAACTCCAGATGATCCAGCAGGCGCTGGATCGCATCGAGGATGAGTCCTTTGGCGAATGCCAGCACTGCGGTAAGGAAATCGGAAAGAAGCGTCTGGAGGCACTTCCCTGGACACCCTACTGCATCGAGTGCCAAGAGAAGGTGGAGACCGGCCAGATCGAACCGGCTATCCGCGCCGCCTGATCGCTCCAAATTCGTGTCAATGACCCAGGTCCCGATGCTGTGACCTGGGTTCTGCACTTCCTTAATTCTTCAAAGAGGGCGGTAACAGTCATTGACTTGGCGAGGGACTCCCGGGGTCCCGGCCGTTCGCCAGCATTTTCGCCAGTCGCCACCCGACGACCACTGAGGCAATCAGTATCACTGCCCATACCCCATACAAAATGTAGACCGTGCTCAGCGGTGCCACGCCGATATGTCGTAGCAGCGACGGCAGAAAATTCCAGCAGGTGATGTGCTGCGCGTCCCACGGGTCCTGGAACATCGCTTCCGTATTCAGTCCCCATGCCTGCATCTTGCCGGCAAAATGCGCGACGATATTCTCGAACCGCAGACCGATTACCCACGTGGGATGGCCGAACGTCTCTTCCTGGTAGATCTCGAGCGGCAGCCAGAACGCCAGCGATGCTGCCTGTATCCCTGTGCTCAGCGTTGTCACGGCAACTGCCATCCGCCACAACCATGGAGTTATCTGCTGTCGATACTGCAGCAGCAACGGCCAGGTCAGCAGCGTACTCAGCTGAACTGCGCTTGAGATGTACCGGTCGCCCCATGCGAAATCGCCGGCCCAGGCAAAGTACCGCGCGTAGAACAGCATGTAACCAAGGATCAGCACCAAGGACGAAACCAGGAAGCTTCGCACCAGCGGGTCCAGCCGCTTCCACAACACGACCGCCGTCACAATCGTCAACGGCAGCAGCAGGTCGAAAAGGAAAATGCTCTTCTCCGGCGCAAACAACGGTCCCAGCATCCCGGAACTCAGGCCGCCTGCAAAAAAGTGCCCGCTGAATGGATACTTCAGTGGCAGTGACGGATCGATCTGCCGCTCCTCTTTCGCAAAGTAGGTCACGTACGTATTCGTCCAGGAACCGAAGCGGATGAACTGGTACAGACGGTCCAGAAAAAAGAAAGCAGCATAGATCGGCACCACGATCCGCGCGTATTGGATTGCCTTCTTCCGCCACTCCTGTGGCGGCAGTCCAGTGCGTGTCGACCAGCAGTAAAGCAGCAGGAAGCCCGTCACCATCAGCAGATCCAGGGCAGTCGTAATGCGCGTCAGCAGGTCATAGCCAAGCGCCACAGCGCCCCATGCGAGGGCTTGCGTACGGCCTGTCTGCAGCCATCGCAGTTGCAGCAGCAATCCAGTCAGCGTCAGCAGCAGGATGTAATTGTTCTCCTGCATATTCTGCGCATAGTGCAGATGCGTCGTCGCAAACAGCAGCGCCAGCACTCCAGTTGCCGAGTCGCGATGCGCGAACCCGAACTGCACCAGCAGGCGAAAGGCCACCAGCGCCGTCAGCACACTCACCACGATATTCATGCTGATACTGACGAGGATTGATCGGATGGTCGGATCAGCCTGGCTCTGCACATAGTCGCGCCAGATTGGCAGATGCACCGCAGCCGACGCGAGCAGGTCCGCCGGCAGCATCAGCAGTGATTGACCGATGCCGAACCAGGCGTAAATGCGGCCGCCGCGCCCATGCAGCCCGAATTCGGGATATTCGTAGGCAAACACCTGCGGCTGGCCCGTCCACAACGAGTGCGTCACCTGCAGGCGATGCAAGGTGTCTGCTGTGCCCAGCTCACCCGACTGGATTAGAAATGTGGTCAGCGCCGTGAACAACAGCAGGAGAGGCAGCAGGCGATGGAAACGACGTACAGGCATTCGTGCTTCTGATGTTACAGCGTCAGTGGCCGCATCCCTGTCTCGTTCTGCCGCGCATCACCGGCTAGAAAGCCGTGTGCATACGGCGACTGATCACCCCGACAGCCACGGCCTTGAGTGTCACCTGCTTGGGCCAGTTGTACACCAGGTTGTAAGCATTGATGCTGCCGATGCCGGTAGCGAAATCAAAGCCTTGCCCCGTGCCGAACGATGGCTTGTAGGCAGAGTTTGAGCTCGACAATACCCCGTCTGCGCCGGACGGTTTGTAGCAGTTGGCATTCCCGGTGCAATTCACATCCATGTCGCCCTGCGTTACGTCGTAAAAGATGCACCCTGTTCCGACGGCATTGCCCTGAGAAGAGTTACAGCTCGCCGAACCATGCAGCCCGTACTCGGCAGTCGCGAGCTTGTAGTACACCGGATTCGGATTGCCCTGGCGCGCACCCATCTTCTGGTTGACCAGCGATTGGATACCAGCCATGATCGGTGCTGCAAACGATGTTCCACCCGCGCCCGACCAGCTCGACGGAGCACCCGTGCAGGGCGCGCCCCCACGGCTCGCATCCGAGTAGCAATAAACGTAGTAGTGACCCCACACGCCGTTGCCTGAGAACAGCGAGATATCCGGAATATCGCGGACACCATCGCCCGGCACACCCAGCAGACCGTTCTGCCACGACGGCTTCGCATTCCCCTTGCAGTTTCCACTCACCACGCCTGCAATGCCTGCAGCACCGCTGTAACAGGAAGACGGACCGCCGGAACCCGCGCTGGTCGTGTGGTAGTACTCAATCCCGGTTGCCGAATTGCAGAATCCTCCAGTCCCATAAGGGACGGACGAACCACTGGCGGCCTTGGCCAGCAACGCACCCGCACACGAGTCATTCCATGGAATTTCGTTGATGTACGACTTCGCCGACGCATACCCCGCCGCATTGGTCGTACTCCAGTAGCTGGCCTGTGTCCCGGCATACCCATCGCCAAAATCCGTACCACCCACGGCCACGTTGTAAGCTGTCGTTGCAAATCCATTGACCCCGGCGCCATGCACGGCCGCAGTGGCATTCGGATCGCACCCCGCCGCGCCCTGGTCGCCCGCCGCTACAAACACCGACACACCTTCCGCGGCGGCCTGCTGGAATGTCGCACTATAGGACGCATTCGCTGCAGCGCCATTGTCCGCTTCGCACTCGCCATAGCTCAGGCTGACGACGGACGGCGGAGCACCCGAAGCATTGATCAGATTCTGCAGCGCAAGCAGACCGCCGAACGTGGTGTACGTATCCGCGCACGATGCCAGCACGATCGACGCACTCGGCGCAGCCGCTGACGCATACTCCGCATCCAGAATTGCCTCGCCATCATCCGCATTCACGCCTGGGTTCGTACAGCTTCCTGGATGCACCTGCGTGAACGATCCACTTGTGTATTTGGACAGACCAAACGCCGCGCGGAACGCTGTCCAGTCGGCCGTTGCGTAAACATTGGAATCTTCTATCACTACGATGGTCTGACCCTGTCCCGAATACCCCGCACTGAACAGCGGATTCAGGTTGTAGATCTTTGCCAGGTCTCCCGGAACCACCGCCTGGTAAGTGTTGTTGCGCGAGGCAAAGTTGTACTCGGCGCCCGCCATGCCGGTCTGCGTCTCTTCAGCAGAGGTATGAATCAGGTTGCCGGTCTTTGCGTCCAGATGTGATTCAGTCAGATCTTTGTGAAACGCATGGGGACGGAAGTCATTCAGCGAAACGATGCCGCGAATGGCTGGAGCCAGCGCCGCCGGAACCATCGGATCACTGACATTGGCAACATGCTGCTCGCCATTTACTTCAACGTTATGCATCTCCGCGTGAAACGCTTCACGCACCTGCGCGGCATTTCCTGAAAAATCAATCAGCGTGCCATTCGCATACACCTGGTTCACAGCGAAGCCATGCATCTGCAACCAGCTCGTCACTGTCTCGATATCACTCTTGGCCAGTCCAAACTGCGACCCGAACTCAGACGGGGTCAACCACTGGTGAAACTCAGCGGTTCCCGGCGTGTGCATGGCCTCTACCAGCTCCGCCAGCTCTGCTTCCTTCTCCGCAGGACGATTCAGCATCAGCAGCATGTGGTCGAGCGCAAGATCATCTGCAGCCATGCCGCGGTCATTTCGCGGATCATGAGCAGCTACCCGCGTATTGCCGGCAAGGCGCACCAGGCGTGTCTCATCCAGTCTTTCTGTTATCAGTGGACGAACAGGCGTGGCAGCATGAGCAGCACCCAGCATGACAAACGAAGCTGCAAGGACGGGAGAGACAAAAGGCAGAAAAGTGATACGCACGGGGGAAGCTCCTGGCTATTACCAGTTTTTGGCGGCCTCTGCATACTGCGATGACCGCTCTTCAAAACGACTGTGTCTATTCACTCAAATCGCGGGAAGCGTGTCACGCGAAGTCTGGGAAATGCGAGGGGAGGAGTAACGCGCAATTGTTACCTTCCGTGCCGTTTCGGTCCAGGAGGGCTTAAACCTTTTTAGAATTTCGTCGACAGATGACGGAAGTATCCTAAAACTAATTACCAGCCGCGTGATGGCCGCCCTGCGCAAGGCGTACTCCGGACAACCCTGAGACGTAGCGTGCAATGCCCCCGTACAGCGACTCCGCAATCCGCTCGCGATAACCGGGATCACGCAGCTGCCGCGCATCCTCCGGATTCGTAAGAAACGAAATCTCCGCCAGGATCGAGGGCATATTCGCACCGATCAATACTACAAATGGCGCCTTCTTCACTCCGCGGTCCTTGAACGTCTCGCTCCCCGGCGCCAGCCCGCTGTACAACGATGTCTGCACATCCGCAGCAAACTCATGCGACTCGTCGATCTTGTCCTTCAACGTGATCTTCTTCACCAGGTCCGACAGCTGGTAGATCGATTGATTCGAAACCGCATTCTCACGCGCCGCCGTCTCCAAAGCCTCCGGAGACGTGGTGAAATTCAGGTAGTAGACCTCGACCCCGCGGGCTGACGCATCGCTGCTCGAATTCGCATGCACCGACACGAATAGATCCGCCTGCGCCTTGTTCGCAATCGCCGTGCGCGTCTCCAGTGGAATGAACGAATCATCGGCTCGCGTGTAAATAACATCGGCTCCAAGTCTCTGCTTCAACAGCTTGCCCAGTCGCAGCGAGACATCCAGCACCACATCCTTCTCTTCCAGCCCATCTGCGCCGAGTGTCCCCGAGTCATGGCCGCCATGCCCGGCATCGATCACGATGCGACCGATCTTCAACCCCAGCGTCCGCACCAGCGAGCGTTCCCCGGTCGACGTCGGCGTGGCCTCGCGTGCCGCCAGTTCGGGAGTCTCCGGCGTGATCCGCGTCGCCACAGTCGTTGACACCGTCTCACTCGGCCGGCCAGGAAGCGCAGCCGGCGTCCCATGCCGCACTTTCTTTGCAGGAACAGCCGATGGCGTTCCGGTTCCCGCTTCCTCATCGGGCTTAGTCGTGAGCGCAGGTGCCTCGGTCCCTGCGCCAGTCGACGACGCGCCATCCTGCGCCAGCGAGTCCAGCTCATTCTGTTGCGGAGCTCGCACGACGCCGCTTACCGAGGCCGCAATCGGTCCTGTCGTCGGCCGCCGCGTCGCACGCACCCGGCTGGGTTGTTGAGCCAGGGAAGCCACCTCCTGTTGTGAGCCTCCGGCAGTCTCGGGCTTGCGTGCAGTACCCGCCGCCGCCTGACCATCCATCGATGTGGACGAAACTGCATTCGCCTGAAGAATGGTTTTGCCACTGCTAGTCGGCGCCGATCCGTGGATATCGATGATCAGCCGCCACGGATTCGGCAGAAAAAACGCCGAGTACTCGCTGACATGCGACACATCCAGCACCACGCGGGTCGCACTAGCCGAACCAGACTCACCCGCAAAAGCCCCAGCCCGGATGCGCCGCAGAAATCCATCATCGGTAATCGTGAACGATTTACCGGCAAGCTCCGGGGCCAGGCGCGCCCCCTGCAGATCGAAATAGATGCGATCAGGATTCGGCACCCGTGCTGCTTCATACTGCACCTGGTCGCTCAAATCGATCGCCACACGCGTATACACCGGCGTCGACCAGTGGCGAATCCCCGTGATCAGCACCTCACCGTGCGCAGTCGGTAGCACGGTCGCGCTCTCCTGGACCGGCAGCGGATGGACGTGCGCGGCCGGGCGCGAAAGCGATGCCGCCGATTGCACACGGTTCAGTTCGGCGAGCTCGCGCGCATGTTCCGCCGCATTGCGAGCGGCCCGCTCAGCAGGCGTCAACACTTCGGCAGAGTCATCGTTCGTACCCATCGAAGCCGGGGCTTGCGGGGCTCGCTTCTCTAGCGCCGTCAGCTGCTGCC
>CAZZVA010000043.1:0-12009 GCA_964657345.1 uncultured Acetobacteraceae bacterium
GATTCGCTGTCAGTTCGCCATGCCAGGAACCAGCCTTGATCCAATCAGGGCCGTAACCCGCCGGCAGGCTTGGCATACGCACCAGTCTGCAGGATGGATGCACTTTCTTCACCCCAGGCTGGAGCCAGGCAGCATGCTATGCTTCAGTCGCAATCCGCGAGCAGCAATTCTGTGTTTTATTCGCGCATTGAAGGAGAATGTCATGGGTATTTTTGAGGAACTTGCGGGAGCTGTTGTCGCCGTCGAAGGGGTCAAGAAATTGGACCCGAACGCCTCCATCATCACGGAAGGCATCGCTGCAGTCGCCGGTTACAAAGGCGTGGAAGAAGTCACGGAACATCTGGAGAAAAAGCCGGACGATCCTGAACAGGCTGGCTGAACGCCGCCGATTGTTTTGCTGCGCCTCAAGTCGCTTCGAGCAGGCCGGCCGCTGCAGTAGCTTGTCTGTTTGAAGCACAGGCGCGTTGCCTGCCGTTCAATAAAATCCCAAAACGGTTGTTCCATCCAAATATCTGGGTACAACTTCGGATGCATCCGCATCTTTTTTGGTTTAAGCAACCTCAGTACATAGGAGAGAATCGCTTTGGGAGTAAGACCTGTGCCTCGTGTCAATTTCCACCAGCAACTCGATGTATTGAAGAGCAAGCTGCTCGCCATGGCTGCTCTCGCCCAGCAAGCCGCTGAGTCTTCGGTGGAGGCATACCTGCAGCGCGATCGCGGCCTGTGTGAATACGTCTTTGAAAACGAGGCAGCCATCAACCTGGCGCATCGCGAAGTCGACGAGATGGCCTACGAACTCCTCGCCAAGGAACAGCCTATGGCGATCGACCTCCGCTTCCTGCTCGCCGTCATCAAGATCAATGGCGACCTGGAGCGCATCGGCGACCAGTCCATGAGCATCGCCCAGCGAACCCTCGATCTGCTCGAAACCGACCCTGTTCACCTTCCCATCGATGTCGGAGGGATGGGGGCCTTTGCCGGTCGCATGATCCGCAAGGCAATTCAGGCTCTGCTCGAAGGTGACGCTCTTACCGCCGAGGCTGTCATCGACATGGATGACGAGATCGACCGCATGAACCGCATGGCGCATGAAGACCTTACGGAAGTCATGCTCAGAGATTCTGCGGCCAGTCTGCAGGCCCTGAATGCGATCATCATTGCCCGCAACCTCGAACGCATCTCTGACCATGCCACCAACATCGCGATGGATGTCATCTTCTGGGTTCGCGGTGCCGACGTCCGTCATCAGCTCAGCCTTGCTACTGACTGACATCGTGCAACTGTAGTTGCCCGGCAGAGTCATTCCGGATAATCCCATCTCCTAGCAACACATCCCTGCTCAATACACTCTTAGCAGCGATGTGTCTGCTGCCGGCAGCAGAGGAGATCGAACTATGTACCTGGGATCCCGCCCTCACTCTATCGTGAAGACAAGTCTGTGCTTATCTGTTGCCCTGCTTCTTGCCGGTCTTTGTCCCTTCAACATGGGTCGCACCGCTATTGCCGCTGCCCAGGCGTCTTCCGACGCGGGACCCGTCACTCATACGCTCGCCCTGCATCTTGATCCCGAGAAGACCCATATCGACTGGACGGTCGGCAGTCTGCTCAGTAAGCTACATGGAAGTTTCAAGCTGAATGGTGGAGAAGTGATCGCCGACCCCAAAACCGGCATCGCCCAGGGTGAGATCGAGATCGATGCCGGCAGTGGCGCTGTACAGTCGGGCAAATCGGCGGATGGCAAATCGAACGACGACGCAAAAACGGCAAAGTGGCAGAAGGATGTACTCGATAGCGGCAAGTATCCCGCCATCATCTTCCATCCCACCTCGATACAGGGCCTGAAGGAAGGCGATGGCGTGCAGACGGTCAACGCAAAAGGCACAGTCACCCTAGCCGGAACCGATCATCCCGTGGAGTTGACGATCCAGCTGACCGTGAAGGGTCGCGACGTTACTGCGGAAACCAGCCTCGTTGTCCCATACGTAAAATGGGGCCTCAAGAATCCAAGCTCGGGCTTCACCCGGTATGACACGGAAGTTCACGTCGACGTACACGCTGTCGGCGAGCTGAGGGAGGGAACCGCCAGGCCATCACTAGCCCCGGCGGCCAACTCACAATAGCTTCGGGTTGCCAGCCGTCACAGGTAGAACGAGCGGATTGCGTCCCACACATACAGCCCAAGGATGGCCGCAGTCATGGTGCAGGCGCCCACCGCCATCACCTTCAACGCTGGTTGCACCTTCCGCAGCTTGGTCAGAATGCGCTGCTGCTCTTCTTTTTGCTGATTGGCGCAGTCATCCAGAAAGAGGCAGTCCTCTTCGTAACGTGTGAGGGTGCCGCGATAAACAAGGAGGGCCAGCAGGACAGTTACCAGTCCGGCCCACGCTATCCAGAGAATCGGCATGATATGCATAAATCACCTCGGAACAGAGTTTGAGCCGGTCCCAGCACTCGGAGGGGTCCCACTACAGCGGGCCGAGCAGAGCCAGGGGCCGTTCGATCCGGAACTATAGTCCCTCTCGAACACTCTGGGGAAGAGAAGAAGCCGCACTATTTTGCGTTACCGTCCCTCTCTGGGCATACCGAAGGATTTCCGGCCTGCCGTCTTCTGCATCTACTTGAGAACACAAAGCAATCGCATCCCTTCGAGGCTGGAATGAGAAATCCTTTCTTGTTGAGCAAAGTTAAAGCAGGCAGGCCGGGGCGCGCTGCCTATCTATCCGGCTGGCTTGCTTTGAGCACGATGCTCACCGCCTGCAATCCTTCACCACCGACAGATCAACAGGTACAGCGTGCGGCAGCGCGTGCGACCGTCGACGCGAAGCAGGGTGCGAAACAGGCAGTGGTCGCCGCCCAGGCAGCCGCCATCGTCGCGACGCGCCAGGCAGGCAATTTAGCCGCA
The DNA here is from genome assembly GCA_964657345.1 of uncultured Acetobacteraceae bacterium. Taxonomy (GTDB): domain Bacteria; phylum Acidobacteriota; class Terriglobia; order Terriglobales; family Acidobacteriaceae. Next base: position 2,903 of record CAZZVA010000043.1, read on the forward strand.
GGCATCCGGGAGGGCATGAAAGAGAAGGCCCCGCTCATCGACCTCAACTCTGCCTCCCGGATCACGCTCGCGACGCTGCCCGGTATCTCATTGAAGAAGGCCGGCGAAATCGTCGATCAGCGTCCGTACTCCTCCTCCCGCCAACTCGTCAGCAGGGGTGTCATCACGCGCTCCGAGTACACGAAGATCGCCCCCAAAGTCACCGTGAAGTAGCAAGGAAGGTTTTTGAAGCCGCAACCGTCGCTCGCTCATCCTATTCACGAGGCAGGTACTTGGGAGCGACCATTCACTGTAGAGCTTGTTTCGCGCAGCATGGCGACATACACTAATAAAAGTCTGTACCAGCCAGGGAGATGCACATGGCCACAATCGCACAACCACTTGTAAATTCTGAAAGTCCTGCGGTGAAGACTGCCCCGCTCGTCCTGACCGATTCCGCCATCGCCAAGGTACGCGAGATCATGGCGACACAGGACCCATTGCCGGCCGGCCTCCGCATCGGTGTCGTTGGCGGCGGATGCTCCGGCTTCCAGTACTCCATGTCCTTTGAAAATCAGCAGGGCATGATGGACAAGGTCTTTCCCTTCGACGATATGAAGGTCTTTGTCGATGCCACTTCACTCATGTACCTCAATGGCTGTGTCGTCGATTATGTGGAGACACTTGAAGCCGCTGGTTTCAAGTTCGAAAACCCGAATACCAAGAGCACCTGTGGCTGCGGCTCGTCTTTCAGCGCCTAAGCTCGACCTCACGTTGACTCACTGAAGCCCTGCGAACCAAGCAGGGCTTTTCGTTTGTTCAAGGTCATTTGAATGACAACAGCACCTTCCCTGAATGCTGGCCTGAATCGAAATACCGATGCGCCGCTGCCGCCTGTTCCATCGGAAACACCCTGTCCACTACCGGCTTTAGCGTTGCATCGAGTACGCCTGGCCATAGCTTTTGCTCCAGCGCTTCCCGGAGTTCGGCTTTCTCCTTCGCAGGCCGCGAACGAAGCATCGATCCTGTAATCACCGCCCGCTTCGCCATCACCTTTCGCAGATCGAGCTCCACCTTCGCCCCCTGTGCATAGGCTATGTTCGTGAGCCGTCCACGCTCTGCCAGCAGATCCAGGTGCATGGCGAAGTAGTCGCCGCCGATCATGTCCAGGATCACATCTACGCCCTTGTCCTTCGTCCATGCCCTGGCTTCGGCAGCCCAGTCGCCCTTGTAGGAGAAGGTGGCTTCCGCGCCCAGGTCCCGGCAGTATTGCTGCTTGGAATCGCTCCCTGCAGTCGCAGCCACATGAACTCCCAGGTACCGCGCAGCCTGGATGGCGAAGCTCCCGATACCGCTTGTGCCTGCCTGCACCAGCAGTGTTTCGCCGGAACGCAACAGCGGCTGGTGGAACAGGTTGGCCCACACCGTGAAGGCTGCCTCCGGCAATGCCGCAGCGTCTACCAGGGCCATCGAATCCGGCACTGGCAGGCACTGCGCCGCCGGGACCGCACAGTATTCGGCATATCCGCCGCCCCCGAGCAGCGCACACACCCGATCGTCGACCTTCCAGCGTCTCACTGCAGCTCCCACTGCAGCCACATTGCCGGACACCTCCAGCCCCAGCGTCTCGGAAGCTCCCGCAGGCGGCGGATAATTCCCCTGTCGCTGATGCACATCGGCCCGGTTGAGCCCCGCACCCGCTACCCGGATCAGTACTTCATCCTCACGGATCGAGGGCACGGGAGCTTCCACCACTACAAGCTCCTCAGGCCCACCCGGTTGCTTCACACTAATGGCACGCATCCTGTTCAGCATCGATCCAGTCTATGACCAGGTCCTTGCGACCGCTTTCTCCAGGCATGAAGAATCTCTGTCCGGGCGAAGCGAGGAGGGAGGGATCTCGATGCCGAAATTGCGAGACCTCATCCAACGTCAGCCCGGGACCTCGGTCTCTGTCACAATCGGCGCCGCATTCAAAGCAAACGGATTGAAGTTCGAGTGCTCGTCGAAGGCATCCGCCCCCTCGCGCTTTTTCAGAAAATTCACCACTGCATAGGTCAACGGCGTCGCCAACACTTCGTACGCCACCTTTGTCAGGTACGAGGACACGATGATGCTCACGATCGTCCGCCCCGGTGTCCCCCAGAACGCAATCAGGATCACCAGTGCCGTATCTACTGCCTGCCCCGTCAGCGTGGAACCAACTGTGCGGCTCCACAACCACCGGCCGCGGGTCAATACCTTCATCTTGGCCAGTGTGTAGGAGTTGGTGAACTCACCCGCCCAGTACGCGACCAGGCTCGCAATCGCAAAACGCGGAACCAGCCGGAACACCGTCGCAAAGGCTTGCTGGTCCTTGTAAGCCGGTGCTGCCGGCAGCGCGACCGCCACTGCTCCCATGATCGACAACAACCCCATCGCAAAGAAGCCAAGCCAGATCGCCCGCCGCGAAGCAGAGTAGCCATACACCTCGGTACAAACATCACCGAAAATATAGGTCACCGGAAATAATAGCTGCGCACCCGAAACCTGCAGCGGGCCAATCTGGCAGATCTTCGGCCCAACCAGGTTCGAAATCAACAGCACCACAACAAAGGCAAGCGTCAGCGTATCGAGATATTTGAACCGTCGCATAGAGGACTGAAGTGATTGTCACGCCTGCGCGGCTAACCGTCCATACATAAGCGAGTTCGCTCGTTCCATTTAGACCACGAGTTACCGCCTGACAGGTTCAACAGTCCACAATCGGGACTCATGTGTCTTACGCCGCTTCTCTGGCCGGCCGAGACGCACAGGAACCCTTGAAGTCGCGCACAAAAGACTGAATATCCGCCTTGCGCGCAGAGGCAGAAATCTCCTGTCCGCCCCCAGGCGAAGGCACGGTGCATACCGCGAGGAATGACAGGGATGCGACGAAGCTCTTCCTCACGTCACCCACCTCCTGACATCAGCAGACGACCAACGGGAAAATCCCCGCAGCTACTCCACTGCCACCACCGTCTGCGTAACATTCCAGCCGCGCACCCCCAGCTTCATCCCGCCCTTGCTCGCACTCTCCGGAGCTGCAATCGTAATCTCCGTCGACTCCCCCGGCATCAGCGACACGTAGTTGTCACTATAGTACGCAGGCAGAATACGGACATCGCCATTTGAACCAGCAGCCGCTGCATGTTGCAGCGTCAGCTTGGTCGCCAGCGCAGCCGTACTGCCGCTATTCTGCAGCCGCACCCGGATCGTCGTTTCTCCATTCGCAGAACTCGCTTTGGCCCTGGCAGTCAACATCGCCGAAGGCATACGGCTCAACTCGCGATACGTACTGGTCTTCGCTGCCAGCCAGTACACATTGCTCGACACCAGCCTGCCGCTGCGATCCTTCAACTGCAACTCCACCAGCGCCACGTTCTGCAGATACGGCGCAACCTCCAGCTGGAACGCCGGCGTCATCGCATCCGCCTTCGCATCCACCGGCATGTCCTTGCTCAGCAACACCTTGTTGTCCAGTGAATAGACTTTCGCTGACACCGTCAGCCCCGCCGCAGCCTCTGGAGTCGTATCAATCACTGCGACGTTATAGTTCGACAGGTCCAGCTGCACATGCAGCGGCTCGCACGCCTTCATCGTTCCATAAAACGACGACTGCGTATCGTAATCGGAATTCAGAATCTGCCACATATTGCTGGGCCACGCTGGCTGCGTCATCCACAGCATTCGCCCGCTGTTTGGTGCCCACAGGTGCGCATTCATGCCCTCGAAAATCGCGCGATGGTCAACGTAGTCGAGCATCTGCGCCTTCCGCTCAAAATCTTCCAGGCTGCCCGGCGCGCCGAATGCTTCTTCAATCTGCTGCATGAACGGCGCCGCATCCCCATTCCCCTGCTGATGCCAGTCGTGATACGCCCACGTATCGCTCACCGGCCACTGGTCTGCCTTCGGAATCCAGTGCTGGAACGACTCCAGTGTCGAGAACGACGGCGTCCCCGTCTCCACTGAGAATCCATGATTCAGCTTCGTAAAATAATCCGCGGGATTCTGATACTTGTACGGCCCGCTGTCCTGCAGATTCACACGGTTGGAACTCGGCGAGTAGAACCGCGTCCCATCCAGCGAATGCGTCAGCCGGTCTAGACCATCCGTCACAATCGGCTGCGGCACACCTTCATTCCGTCCACACCACATCACGATGGACGGATGATTGCGAAAGCGCAGTATCGTATCTTTCGCATTCGCAAGAAACAGCGCCGGGTCTTCCACCTCCGCGTTGTAATCCTGCGTCGAATCCCAGAAATCATTCCAAACCATCAGCCCGTACTTGTCCGCAAGATCGAAGAACGTCGACTCGGTATTCTGCCCCACCCAGTTGCGGATCAGGTTCACGTTCGCATCCCGATGCAACCGGAAGTACGGCTCCAGTCGCTCCATCGACACGCGCTTGCGCGAATCATCCATACCCCAGTTGCCGCCGCGCGCCGCAATCCGCACCCCGTTCACTTTCAGGATGAAATACGGCGCCGCCCCCATATCACTGTCAGCCTTGAACGCCGGCGAATCATCTGCTTCCTTCGCGATCGACGACACCCAGCCACCCGGAATCTCCCGCATGCCGTCATGGCTCACATCCACCACCGATGCCTTCGTCGCCCGCGCAAGCGTTGGCGCATACTCCACGCGCCGCAGGTGCCCGCTGTTATCCAGCAGGCTCACTTCGTAGGTCACCTCGCGCATACCGAATTGCACCGTCTTGGTATCGGAAGCAGCACCACCTGTCTCGAACGCCAGCTTCAGGTGGTACAACTCCGGCTTGCCATAGCCATTCGGCCACCACAGTCGCGGCTGTCGCACATTGAGTGCGGCAAACTCTTCCGGCGTCAGCTCGACCGAGTTCTCGCCCGAAGTCAGCTTCACGTCCTTCGTTACTGAGACGCCTCCCTCGAACGAAGCCGTCAGCCTTCCAGTAGCCGTTTCAGAGGACGTATTCTCCAGCGGCACCGTGATGTTGACCTTTGCGCTGCTGGTATCCGGCAGCGGCAGCGTCGTCACCACATTCGGATCACCGATCTTCACTGCACCAGTCGCCACCAGGTGCACAGGCTGCCATAGGCCACTGTCACGGTCACGAATAGCCGGAATCCAGTCCCAGCCCTCGCTCGCTACAAACGTCGGCCCGTCGATCACCATGCTGCCGCCATTCTCCCCGGGGCCGCCCTTGATCGATTCTTCATTCGGAATGCCAGGATGCGGTGGTGGCGAAATCCGCACTGCCAGAGCATTCGCCTCACCCGGCTTCAGAATGCCCGTCACATCAAACGTGCCGCGGATGAACGCACCTTTCACCATCCCCAGTTCGCGCCCGTTCAGCCACACATCCGCAGCGTAGTTGATCCCGTCGAACATCAATGTGTATCGCTGATCTTTACTCCCTTTCGGACCGGTAAATTCCGACCGGTACCAGTAGTCCTGCTTGTTCAGGCTTTCTGGAATCGCCAGATTGTTCAGCCCATAATCCGGATCCGGATACACGCCGCGATCAATCATCGTCGTCAGCACGGTACCCGGAACCGTCGCCGCCATCCAGGCTGCTTTGTCCGCCCGAAAGCCGGCTTTCGACAGATCCGCGCCATCTTCTGCAACCTTTGGCGCTTCGGCCAGCTTCCATCCACCACTCAGCGTCCACTGGTTTTCAGCATCCTCTTCCAGCGTCGTCCGCGCCGGCGGCATCGGCCCGGCGACCGCTGCTCCGAAGGGTGCAGCTGACCTGGGCAGCGTCGCCGGATCCTGGGGCGCGCGATACCCCGCCTGTTGCCGGGTCTGCAGTGGCCACGGCTTCGAACCCTCCTCAAACATCACCATCGCGAAATCCGGCTTCTGCTGAAACATCGCCTTCACTGCGGCGTTATCCAGCGTCGCCCGCTCCACGCTGAAGTCTGCAATCTTCCCGCTGAAGTGCGGCCCCACGGCGTAGGGCTCATGGAAGTGCGACCCCAGCTTCGGCATCTCCGGTGCGTGCGGTGGCCATCCAGCAACAGCCGGTGCCAGCTCAATCACCGGACTCACGGCACCCAGCAGCAGCTTGCCATCCACCAGCTCGACCCCATCACTGTAGAGGCGGATCACCGCACCATCCGACGTCGCAGCAACAAAATGCCACTGTTTCGCAGCCAGCACGGTACTCGTCTTCAGCACGTTGTCCTCGCCCATGCGGAATGCGAGCTTGCCATCGATTACCGCAAAGTAGCGCGAGTCCTCCTCCACCGGATCACCCAGTCCTGCCAGTAACATCGGCCCCGCAGCTGCTTCCGTCGAATACACCCATGCCGTCAACGTCCATGTCGCGCCGGCTTTCAGAATGGTGTCATGCGCTGGCACCGCCTTGGCCAGTCCCGGGCCGCCCGCAAGGAAAGTCCCGCTATACGGCCCGTAGGAACCCGTGTAACTGGTGACGTCTTCCGCAGTGATCGTCTGCGCAGCGGAGGGCAGTGATGACGAAGCGACGATTGCCGAAAGAGCGAGAGAAAGCGCCAGTGTAGAAGAACGAAGCAGAAGCGTACGGGTCATGGGGTCCTGGTATTTCGCAAGGGATTGTCGATCCATTGCCCGCTTCGCATCAGCGGGCCGGCACAGGGTTTTCAGAAGTAAAGGTCGAAGCAGGCAGGCCGGCCTTGTTGAAGAGCGAAGCCGTCGGAGCATTGGTCCACGCATATCGAACAAACCGCGGGCGCTGCACCTGCGCACTCGTCACCAGCACTGTGTCCTTGTCAATGCGTGCCTCTGCTGCCACAAACTTATGATCATCCCCGGCAATCTCGAATCCCGTGAGGGCGTTGCTGTTCGAACCGGAAGCCGCTACCAGCTTGCCCGCCGTATGATCGAACCAGATGCGCATGCCATCCCCGTCCGTCGTTGCCTGCCGGAATAGCGGGCCTGCATACTCGAGCGTCTCCCCATACGCCAGCGCCCGCGCATTGAGTGCCAGCCGCTCGGCCACCGTCTGCTTGTCCGGCGGATGCACGTTGTCCGGATCACCCACATCGATCGTTACAGCCATTCCAGTATTTGCCAGCGCCAGCGTACGCCGCTGCGCGTCTCGCAGCGTCCCCCAGTCTTCCTGAGGCGTCGACTTGAAACTTGAGATCTGCACATACAGGAAAGGGATGTCACCTTCGCTCCACTGCCTTCGCCAGTCTGTAATCATGGTTGAAAATACGCGATGGTACAGCCCTGCCCGGGCCAGCGCACTATTGCTCTCCCCCTGGTACCAGATCACGCCCTTGATCGTGAATGGCGTCGCCGGCGCCACCATGCCGTTAAACAGAGCAGCCGGTGCCCAGGAATCCAGATTCGGGTGCCACGCATGCTTGGGCTTCGGCTGATTCGCCGCCGCTGCCGCAGCGTCTTCACGCTTCTCAGCCGCAATCGAGGCCGCACTCTGCTGCTGCCTGTCCGCCAGCTTCGCCCATTCAGAAAACACTGGCATCAGCGAAGCATCCGCCGAAATACTGTCCATGCTCACCCATGTATCCGCCGGCGTTCCACCCCACGTCGAATCGATGACACCGATCGGCACATGCTCCTTCGCTGCAATGTCACGCGCAAACAGATAACCCACAGCCGAGAAGGTCGCAGCCGTCTCGGGCGTACACTGCGTCCACGTCGCTGGTTCATCCTCCAGCGGATAGGGCGAAGGCTTCTGCGGAATGTGCAGCAGGTGAATGTCGGGATGGTTGGCATTTTCAATTTCCTGTGCGCCATTCTTCAACACGGCACTATTTGGAAAGCCGTTCAGCGGCATCTCCATGTTGGATTGCCCGGATGCAAACCACACATCGCCCACCAGCACGTCGTTCAACGTGACGCTGTTCGTGCCGGCGATCTGCATCGTGTACGGGCCGCCCGCTTTCTCCGGCATCAGGTACACGCTCCACTGTCCCAGCGCATCTGTAGTAGCCGCAGGATGCTGCTCGCGAAAAGTGACCGTCACCTTCTCGCCCGGTTCCGCCCATCCCCAGACGTGGATGGGCGCCTCCCTCTGCAATACGGCGTGATCACTCAGCAAATGCGGCAGCCGCACTTCCGCGTCAAGCGACATGCAGGGTGAAACGACTGCAGCGGTCAGCAACAGGAAAAAGCTGCGCACAACAGCAGATGGAGGACAGTGAAAGAGAGGGCAGTAAAAGTTTTTCGGCAACATGACTCCTGGCACTCCTCAAGAATGTCACTCACCGTTCAGCATCCAGGGTCCAAGGCGGTGCAGCAACCAACGGATGATATCGTTATCGCAATACTTTCAACAACCCCTCGCCTGAAACAAGACTTGTCGTCCCGGCCGGGGCAGACCCGACCTGCGGGAGCATCCATCCACCAGTGACGGTGAAGCCGCGCACCTTAGGGCCAGCGTCTAGCTGGCCAGGGCTACTTCAATCTGCTTAGCTGCTGCATCCAGCCTCAGCAGCCGGAAACTCCGGATCTGTCCCGGCGCCGGTGCTCCGTCCGTCTTCGCCTGCGTCGAGCTCTCGCCCTTCCACCGCGCTTTCAGCATACTGCTCAGCGACGACAGGTCCACCTTGGTAGCACCTCCGTCGTCTTCCTTCGCAGCCACTAACTGGTTCGGTATTTTGCACATCGCGTGGATGCCTTCGCCCAGCTCTACCCGCGCCACATCCTGCTGAATATCGATGATGCGCGCCGTCACCAGGTCGCCTTCATGATGCTCCGCCAGATATTCATCGAGACTCGTCGGGATCAACCGCTTCATACTTAAACGAAACTGCCGCTTTTCGCGATCGATCTCGATCACCTGCGCCTGCACGACCTGCCCGGCACGTAGCACATCCTGCGGATGCTCGATTCGCTTGTCCGCACTGATCTCGCTCACGTGCACCATGCCTTCCACGCCTTCTGTCAGCTGCACGAACGCACCGAACTTGGTAAAGCTGGTTACCGGCCCTTCCACTGCTGCTCCCACCGGGTAGCGCTGCACCATCTCGGCAAACGGATCGCCCAGTGTCTGCTTCAATCCGAGAGAAATCCGGCGTTCTGCAGCCGACACGCCCAGGATCACCGCGTCCACCTGCTCGCCCACCTTAACCATATCGCCGGGCTTGCGCACCTTCTTCGCCCACGACATTTCGGAC
>CAZZVA010000043.1:12021-16815 GCA_964657345.1 uncultured Acetobacteraceae bacterium
GCCAGCCGCGTCACTGTGCCTTGTACGCGGTCGCCCGCCTTGTAGCGCTCCGCCGCCGTGTCCCACGGATAGGGCAGCAGCTGTTTCATTCCTACTGATATGCGCTGTTTGCCCGCGTCGACATTCAGCACTTTGACGTTTACGCTCTGCCCGACAGTCAGCACCTCGGCAACCTTCTCCACCCGCGCCCAGGAAATATCGCCGATATGCAGCAGCGCATCCACACCGCCCAGATCGACAAACGCACCATAGGCAGCCAGCGTCTTGACGGTGCCCGTAAGAACGTCGCCCTCCTTCAGCTCGCTGTAGCGCTGCCCGCGCGATGCCAGTTCTTCCTGCTCGACCACGACGCGCCGGTCTACAACAATGTCCTCGGTGTCGACCTCGAGCTTGATGATGCGGCAATGAATCTCCTGCCCCACCAGCTTCTCCATCTGGGCCGCATCGCGCACGCCACTCCGGCTCGCCGGCATAAATGCGCGCACGCCCACATCCACGGTGAAGCCGCCCTTCACCATTGCTGTCACATTCCCGGCAATCGTTGCTTTCTCCGTGAACGCACTTTCAAACGCCGACCAGTCTTTTGGCTGCGCGACTTTCTGGCGGGTCAGCTCGTAATAGCCTTCCTCGTTGCGGCCCTTTACGCTCACCAGCATGTGGTCGCCCGGCTTCAACTGCGCCGCATCCGCGCCGGCCGTCGCCAGCGAAAGCACGCCTTCTGTCTTGAAGCCGATATCCACAAAGACCGATTCCGCCGTGACACTCACCACCGTGCCCTGGATCTGTTTGCTGCCGCCCTCGGCAACTGCTTTCTGCCCGCGCTCATACTCCGAAAACAAGGCGGCAAATGACTCATTCTCCTCGTTCGGGTGCGTCGGTCTGGTGTCTTCGATGGTTACGGGAGGCGCAGCTGCCAGTACGGAAAGGTCACTGGCTGATTGGTTCATAGGGCTTTGGGGGATGAAAACTTCGGCAGGTTCCGTTACCACTGGATTCTCGTTGGACATGGTTTTCGCTCACGATCATTCTGGCACAAACAGCCATTCTTCCGCGGCCAAGCTTGGGAAAGCCAGATTGTTCCACGTGGAACAATTGCGCTTCTTCCGAATCCGACCCAAATTGTTCCACGTGGAACAATTGCATGCCCATTGCCCAGGAGGTAACCGTCATCGTGACTTGCCGCTAAGTTTTTTCTGGACTTAGTCTCGGCGCTGGGTCAGGATAAAATCCGTTCAAAACTGCCGTCTTTGTTTACCTTTCTGCCCTGGAGTCTGCCTTGATACGGATCCTCGCCCGCCTGTGGCTTGTCTGCAGCCTTTCCATCCTGCCGATCGCCGCGCATGCCGCGGACTTTCAGCAGCCCACTCCGGAAGAGCTCGGCCTCACCAGCGAACCAGCCGCTCCAGATGCCGCTGCCATCTATCTCTACCGGGAAGAGATCGCCGATGACCTGCTGCACGAACACAGTGTCTATGTCCGTCTGAAAATTCTCTCCGAAGCCGGCAAGAAATATGCTGACGTCGAGATCCCCTACGAGCAGCGGAGATTCAGTATTGCTTCTGTTGCTGGTCGCACTATTCATTCGGATGGTACGGTGATTGCCTTCACCGGCAAGCCTTATGACAAGATGCTGGTCAAGACCGCGACCTTCCGCTACAGCGCCAAAGTCTTCAGCATGCCCGATGTGCAGGTCGGGAGCATCCTGGAATACCGCTACCAGCTCCGCTATGACGACAAACAGCTGCTGCCGCCGACCTGGTTTATCCAGAACGAACTGTACATACGCAAGGCCCATTTTCGCTTCAATCCCTATGGAGGCATGGTCAGTACCGGACGCGACCAGCTGGCCGCATCCCTCATGTGGATGCCTGTGCTTCCCAAGGGCGTTACCGTGCAACACGTCAGCCCGCCGGCAGCAGGTGTCAATGGCAAGGTGACGGACTACTACGTGGTGGATCTGGAAAAAATCCCGCCAGTCCCGAACGAAGAGTATCTGCCGCCCATTCACAGTCTCACCTACCGGGTCTATTTCCAATACTCGCCCTACAGCAACCGCGACGAGTTCTGGAAGAAGGAAGGCAAGTACTGGGCCGGCCAGGCAGAAAAGTTCGAGCATCCCGGACCTGCGGTTAACGAAATCGTTCAGAAGGTAACGGCTCCGTCGGACACACCGGAGCAGAAGCTGCGCAAGCTCTACGCGGAGGTGATGACCTATGAGAACACCGACTACACGCGTGAGCGCAGCCATGCAGAGGACAAGGCCGAGGGTCTGAAACAGGTAAGAACCGCGGATGACATTGCAACTCGCAAGCGCGGCGACAGTGATGACCTTACCGAGCTCTTTATTGCCATGGTGCGCTCAGCAGGTCTGAAGGCGGACGCCATGAAGCTGACCAGCCGCAAGGATGAATTGTTCAATGCGAACGTGCTCCGCATGGATCAGCTCGACACCATGATTGCCATTGTGAATGTAGGCGGCAAGGACGTTTACCTCGATCCAGGCTCTCGCTATTGCGCTTTTGGCCAGCTCCGCTGGGATCACACCATGGCGAGTGGCATACGGCAGGTGGATGGCGGTGCAGCCATGGCCCAGACACCGGCCGGCAGTTACATCGAGGCTAAAACCATACGCGTAGCCAGGCTTTCCCTGGACCTGAACGGCCAGGTAGATGGAAGCATCCAGGTTGGTTACACCGGCGATCCGGCACTGGCCTGGAGACAGCGCGCACTGACCGAAGACCAGGCCGAGGTCGAGAAGCAAATGGAAGACGAGATGCGTCGTATGTTGCCGGGCGGCCTTACCGTCAAGCTCAACAAGGTCCTCTACCTTGACGATCCTTCGAAGCAGCTGGTCTCCAGCTTCGAGGTGCAGGGACCGCTGGCCAATGCCACATCCAAGCGGATGTTTGTGCCAGTTGAGATATTCGAGGCGAATACGCGTCCTAAGTTTTCGCAGCCGAAACGCGAAAACCCGATTTACTTCCCTTATGGGCACCAGGTCGTGGATCAGATCACGTTCATTCTGCCAGCAGGGGTAGAAATTGAGAGCACACCATCAGCGGACAAAATCAAGATGGACGAATTCGCCGTGATGCAGGCAGACAGCGAAGTTAAAGGCAACACCATCCGGGTGAATCGGACATTTGCCCTGGGCACCATACTGTTCAAGCCGGACGAATACGAACAGGTCCGCACGTTCTATAACAAGGTGAACCACAAGGACCAGGAGCAGGCAGTGCTGAAGGTGGCGAGCCATGCAGCGGGCAACTAGGCACTGGCTGCAGCTCTGTTTGCTGACCGTGCTTGCTGCTCCCCTGCATGCTGCTACGAGCGTGCCAGACTGGGTGAAGCAGGCGGCGGCGCAAACGCTTCCGGCCTATCCGGCGGACACCAAGGCAGTGGTGCTGCTGGAAGAGACGTCGCTGAACGTTCAGCCGGAAGGCAGGTCGGTCGAGCATGTACGGCGCGTCGTAAAGATTCTGCGTCCGGGTGGCCGGCACTATGGCGAGATTGCCGTCTGGTTCAACAAGGACAGCCGGGTCAATTACCTCCACGTCTGGAGCATAGGTCCGGACGGCCACGAATATGCGATGAAAGACAACGAGATCGTCGAGCGCAGCTGGCAGGGCGGCGGAGTGTTGTATGACGACGCGCGCGCCAAGGTTGCCGACGCGCCTGCTCGCGATGTGAACGCGGTGATTGCCTACGAGTACGAACAGAAGGTGCCCTTCTACGAATCCGAAGACAGCTTCGATCTGCAGGAGTCCATTCCGAAGCTGAAGCAGTCCTACATTCTGCGCCTGCCGCCGGGCTGGCAGTACAAGACTGCGTGGCATCGGCACGCGCCGGTGCAGCCAACAGAAACCGGCAACCAGCTGCAGTGGGATGTTGCCGATGTGCCCGCGCTCGATCTGCATGATGTGCCGGCGGCGCCGTCGTTCAAGGGCCTGTATGCGCGGGGCATCATTAGCTATTCGGGCGGAGGTGGTCCGCGGTCGAGTGGAGACTGGCAGTCGATTGGCGCTTATATCCAGAGGCTGGACCAGGACCGCGCTGCGCCCTCGCCGGAACTCGCTGCGAAGGCCCAAGAACTTGTTGCTGGCAAGACAGATTTCGCAGACAAGGTGCAGGCGATCGGCGAGTTTGTGCAGCAGCAGATCCGCTACGTTGCGATCGAAATTGGCATAGGCGGAGCGCAGCCGCACCCTGCAGCTGAGATCTTCCACAGTCGCTATGGGGACTGTAAGGATAAAGCAACGCTGCTGGCCGCGATGCTGGGTTCAGTCGGCATCCACTCGACATGGGTGTATGTCGACACAGAGCGCGGATACATGCAGCCGGATGCACCTTCCTTCAGCGGCAATCATGCGATCGCTGCGATCCAGCTGCCGGAGGGCTACCAGTCGCCGCGTCTGCAATCGGTGGTGACAACGAAGAGCGGCAAGCGCTTCCTGATTTTCGACCCGACGTGGGAATACACACCGTTCGGGGTGCTCGAGTCGAACCTGCAGGGGAGCTACGGCATACTCGCGGACGGCAGCGACAGTCAGCTGATCGAATTCCCGGTACTGGGGCCGGAGTTGAACGCGGTGACCCGCAGCGCAAAGTTCAAGCTGGGAGAAGACGGCAGCCTGACGGGCGAAGTGACGGTACGGCGCAATGGTGACATCGCCGCACACTGGAGGCGGCTGTGCCATGAAGAGAGTGAGAAGGACCAGCGCCAGGAGATGGAGAAGGTGCTGAATCGCGATCTCGGTCCGTTCACGCTGGGGAAGACGACCGCGGAAAATGTAA
>CAZZVA010000044.1:0-16766 GCA_964657345.1 uncultured Acetobacteraceae bacterium
CAAGATCATCAAGCTGATGGAGATGGCGCTCAAGGTAGGGGCACCGATCATCGGTCTGAACGACTCCGGCGGCGCGCGCATCCAGGAAGGCGTCGTGTCACTGGCAGGCTACGCCGACATCTTTCTGCAGAACACGCTGGCGTCCGGGGTTGTTCCCCAATTGTCTGCGATCCTCGGCCCCTGTGCGGGCGGCGCTGTCTACTCGCCCGCGATTACCGACTTTATCCTGATGGTCGACAAGACTTCCTACATGTTTGTCACCGGGCCTGACGTGATCAAGACGGTGACGCACGAGGAGGTCACGAAGGAAGAACTCGGCGGAGCCGGCACTCACAACGAAATTTCCGGGGTCGCGCATTTCATGGCGCACGATGATGCCGAGTGTCTCGCCATGCTGCGCGAGCTGCTCAGCTTTCTCCCTTCCAACAACCTGGAAGACGCGCCACGCCGCATTCCCACGGATTCGCCAACGCGCAAGGATATCGCCCTCAACAGCCTGGTCCCCTCCGAGCCGAGCACGCCCTATGACATCAAGGACGTGATTCACCATATTGTCGATGACGCGTACTTCTTCGAAGTGCAGGAACATTATGCCCGCAACATCGTGATCGGTTTTGCCCGCATGGATGGCCGTCCGGTTGGAATTGTCGCCAATCAGCCCATGCATCTAGCCGGCGTGTTGGACATCAATGCGAGTGCGAAGGCGGCTCGTTTCGTTCGCTTTTGCGATGCGTTCAATATCCCGCTCATCACGCTCGAAGATGTGCCTGGCTTTCTTCCCGGCACGCAGCAGGAGTATGGCGGCATCATCCGCCATGGCGCGAAGCTGCTCTATGCCTATGCAGAGGCGACGGTGCCGAAGCTTACTGTTATCACGCGCAAAGCTTATGGGGGCGCCTACTGCGTCATGAGTTCCAAGCAGATTCGCACCGACGTAAACCTGGCATGGCCGACAGCCGAGATCGCGGTGATGGGGCCGGAAGGCGCAGTCAACATTGTGTATGGTCGCGAGCTGGAGCAATTTGTGCGCGATGCAGAGGCACGCGAAGGCACGCTGAGCGAGGAACGCCGGGCTGAGCTGCTCGCCGCCGCGCGGAAAGAAAAGGTCGACGAGTTTCGCCATCGCTTCTCAAACCCTTATATTGCTGCGGAACGCGGTTATGTCGATGCCGTTATTCTTCCGAGCGAGACACGTCCACACCTCATCCGCGCACTCGCTATGCTCGAAGGCAAACGGGACAAGAATCCGCCGAAAAAACATGGCAACATCCCGCTTTAATCAGCGGATGACCTTTACCTGTGAACATATGACTCGTATGTAGCTGGTTCGGTGAGTCGATTCTCTGCACCGGCAGTTGCGGCAGAAAATGTTAGCTCACCGTCTGATACAGACAGGCTCCATTCGCCGCGGCCGCATCTAGACTTGAAGGAGAAATTCATGTCCCCCTCTGATCGTTTTTCCCGTCGCGTCGCCCTTCCGTTCAGTGAGCACCAACCCATCCCCAATGCCCGGCACATCGGCAAAGCAGCAGCCGATCGACAGATCCGTGTGTCCGTTATTTTGAAGCGGAAGACTCCACTAAATATCGACAGCCTGGGCGGTCGCCAGATGTCGCGCCAGGAGTTGACGGACCAGTACGGTGCCTCCCAGCAGGCCTTCGATGCAGTCGTGGAATTCGCCCGCGCCCATGGACTGACCGTCGACGAACAGGCCTCGAATCTCGAGCGCCGGCGCGTCGAACTGCACGGACCCGTCAGTGCTTTCGACGCAGCCTTCGGCGTGGAACTGAATAATTACGAGCCGCAGCAGTCTGGCTCGCCCGTTAAGAAGGGCACCAGCTTCCACGCCTTCACTGGCCAGGTCAGCGTGCCGGAGGAACTTGTGAACTCGGTTGAGGCGGTGCTCGGCCTGGATAATCGTCCGATCGCCACCCCGAAATTTCGCTACCGGAAGGATGCTGTCGTCGCGTCTTCATCGGCTTCCAGCGCCGGCACCTTCACACCGCCGCAGGTGGCCCAGGTTTACAAGTTCCCAGCCCCGCCCAGCGGCAGCACTGCAGGAGCCGGCCAGACCATCGCCATCATCGAACTCGGCGGCGGATACACAACCACTGACATCACCAACTATTTCAAGTCCCTCGGCCTCGCGCCGCCCAGCGTCACGGCTGTCCTGCTTGACGGCGGCAGCAATACGCCGGGTGATCCGAATGGTGCTGACGGCGAAGTGATGCTGGACATCGAGGTTGCGGGTGCGGTGGCACCGGGCGCCAAGATCGTTGTCTACTTCACTACCAATACCGACCAGGGCTTTCAGGACGCAATTTCTACCGCGATCCATGACAGTAGCAACGACCCCAGTGTCATTTCCATCTCCTGGGGCGGCCCCGAATCAAGCTGGTCACAGACTGCCATCAACAGCATGGACACGACCTGCCAGTCGGCTGCTGCTCTCGGCATCAGCATCACGGTAGCTTGCGGGGACAACGGATCTTCCGACGGCGCGACCGGCGACAATGTCGACTTCCCCGCATCCAGTCCTCATGTGCTGGCCTGTGGAGGTACCGCGCTTACGGCCAGCAATGGCGCTCGGCAATCTGAAGTGGTCTGGAACGACCAGGCTGCGGGTGGAGGTGCGACCGGCGGCGGCGTCAGCAATGTCTTTGCGCTGCCGACCTGGCAGGCAAATGCCGGCGTACCGGCACCGTCCGCTTCCAAAGGAGGCCGCGGCGTTCCGGATGTCGCCGGCGATGCAGCACCCTCTACGGGCTACCAGACGCTGGTAGATGGACAACAGGAGGTAGTCGGAGGCACCAGTGCGGTCGCGCCGCTGTGGGCCGGCCTGATTGCACTGCTAAATCAACAACTGGGAGCAAAGGTGGGGTTTCTGAATCCGAAAATCTATCCCCTCGCACAGGCATCGGGACAGTCAGCATTCTTCGACATCACCAGCGGCAACAATGGGGACTTCAGCGCCGGCCCAGGCTGGGATGCGTGCACCGGCCTCGGTTCTCCGAATGGGCAGGGATTGCTGTCTGCTTTGCAAACTGCGGGCTGACAAGGTACAAGGCTGCGGGCGGCATCCGTGCGCCCGCAGTTTTGCTCAAACTCCTCGCAACTTCGGTTTGCCCTTCTCCCCTACCTGTAGATAGCCCATCGGCACCGCGTGGTCATGGGTAAACAACACCAGCCATTGTTCCGGGATAGCTCGCTGGTAAAAACGCTTGCGCTCTGCGATGCAGCGCACGGGATCGAGATCGTAGCCCATCACCCAGCTTGGATCGAGATGCGCGCTGGTCGGGACCAGGTCCGAGATGTAACAGGCGCGCCTGCCTCCGGAATCGATCATCACGGCGAGCATCTGCGCGGTGTGTCCCGGGTACGTCTCTACAGAAATTCCGGGGACGATCTCGGCATGATCGCCGTCCAGCAGCGTCATCTGTCGGCTCTCAATCAACGGATCGTAGTTGGGACTGCGATAGCTGATGGCGTCGCGTTCGAGTTGCAGATGGCCATGCTCTGCCTCACCGCGATGCGTAAAGTAGCGGGCATTCGGAAACGTCGGCACAATCCTTTCTTGTTGATCCAGGCGGGTGTTCCAGCCGCAATGATCGAAGTGCAGATGAGTATTGATTACGATGTCGACGGATTCGAGGGCGATCCCGGCTGCTGCGAAGCTCTGCGGGAGCAACTGCTTCGCGTCGAAAATGGCGCGCAGCTTTTCCGGAAGTTTGTCGCCGATGCCAGTCTCGATTACTACCGTGTGTTTGCCGGTCCGCACTACCACGGTATTCAGTCCGAGCAAAATGCGGTTCTGCGCATCCGCGGGTGCGCGCTTCTCCCACATCGTCTTCGGCACCACGCCGAACATGGCACCGCCGTCGAGCAGGTAGGAGCCATCGGTTAACACGGTCAGCTCGAAGTCGCCGAGGTTGGTGCGCGCACGCACCAGGGTATCCTCACTCGTCTTCTGGCCGGGAGCCTCGTGATTCACTTTGCCTCGGCACCGTCCGCGAATTTCTGTCCGGGCGCATTGCTGCCCAGATACATCTCGAACTGCGCGAGGATGCGTTCGTAGAGATGCGTCCTGGCCTCCGGCCCGGCAATGGAGTGCGTTTTGCGCGGATACAACTGCAGGTCATAAGGGACGTTGGCATCGATCAGCTTCTGAATGTACTGGATCGAGTTCGCCATGTGGACGTTGTCGTCGCCGGTTCCATGCACCAGCAGCAGCCGACCTTTCAATTTGTCCACGCTGTTTACTACGGAATCGTCGCGATAGGCATCCTGATCTTCTGCCGGAATGCCGAGATAGCGTTCGGTGTAGATCGAATCGTAGTTACGCCAGTCCGTGACGGGCGCGACGGAGACGCCAGCCTTGAAGCGATCCGAATGGGACATCGCGTACAGCGTGAAGGTGCCGCCCCAGCTCCAGCCCCACCAGCCCAACTGCTGCGGATCGAGTTCCTTGTGCATGGCCAGCACCTGGTCGACAGCTGCAAGCTGATCTTCCAGCTGTACCGGCCCGAAGTTGTGATACGCCGCCTGCTCGAAGTCGCGGCCGCGATAACCCATGCCGCGATTATCGACGTGAAGAACAGCATAGCCATGCTGCGCCAGTACCTGGTCGAAGAGCAGTTCGCGCCCATTCCACGCATTGCGTACGGTCTGCGCATGCGTGCCGCCGTAGGGGTTCACGATCAGCGGCACATGCTCCTTCTTCTGCTTGCCCTGCGGAAGCTGCAGGCTGCCGAAGAGGGTCGTCTTGCCGTCAGCTGCTTTCAGTTCCAGCTGTTCGGGCCCAACGAGGTCGTATGCTGCTACAGATGGTGAGGTCCAGAACACGCTGCAGTCGGTTTCATTGCGGCAAGCACTCACTGTTGGCGGCACCATCAGCGACGATGCCTGATCCGAATAGAAGCGGGCATTCGGCGAGAACACGACATCGTGAAAGCCCGTCTGGCTGGTCACCTGGTGCTTGCCTGTTCCGTCCAGCTTCACTGCCCACAATTGCTGCTCGCGCGCATCGCCTTCGTTCGAGAGATAGTAGACGACACCAGATCGCTCATCCACAGCCTTGACCGAGTCCACTTCAAAGTCGCCGCTGGTCAACTGCTGCTCCATTTTGGCCTCGCCGGTTGGCGCAGCGGGATCGAAGCTGTATTCATAGACATGCGTGTGACCGTCGCGCCAGCTGAGCCACAGCAGCTTGTTGCCAGTAAACGTCACGTCATATTGTTCGTCGAAAAATTTGTCGTCCGCCTCGCTCAGTACTTTGCGCACGCCGCCTTTGGGACTCGTATCGGCAAAGTAGAGACTGCGATGCTTGTGGTCGCGCGTCACGGTCTCGACCCACACGGTATTTGCGTTGATCCATCCAAATCGCGGGATGTAGTCGAAGCCCGCCTGCAGTGGAATCTTCAGCCAGGTCGTCTTATTGCTGCCGGCACGCACTACGCCTACGCGGACGGAAGGATTCGGATCGCCGGGTTGCGGATACTGCTGGTCGTTGACTGTCGCATGCACCGGGATCCAGTCCGTGATCGGATACTTCGGCACGGCCGTGTCATTCATTTGCAGATACGCAATCGATTTCGAATCGGGCGACCAGAAGTAATTGCTTCTCACGTCGAGCTCTTCTTCGTATACCCAGTCGACCTCGCCGTTCAGGATTGCTTCCTCCCTGGTGTTGGTCAGCGCGGTGGCGGGCACCCCTGGCGCCTGCAGGTTGCGCACATACAGATTGTGATCGTGAAGATACGACAGTACTTTGCCATCCGGTGAGAATTTGGGATCGTCTCCACTCCCGGCTCCCGTGGAAGCGACGTCCACTGCGGTGCCGGTCGCGAGCGAATACATCCACAATTCGCCGCTCGCGTTGAACAGCAGGTGCTGCGAATCCGGCATCCAGATATAGCTTGCCTGTTTGTAGCGTTCGCGATGGTCCTTGTCCTGCTCGTTGGTGCCGGGAGCCAGCAGGCTCGCCAGCTTCGCCTTGCTTACCAGCACAGACTGTTTGCCACTGGACCCTTCCACCTGCATCAAGTCGCCATTCGACGGGGAGAGGTACGTAAGCCTCGTTCCATCCGGGCTCCAGGTCAGTCCTTCCGGAGGTGCCGACGCAATGCCATTGGTGGCAAAGATCTCCGGGATGGTGAGGGTCTTGCTGCTTCGCGTTTTGGCTGGCGTTGCAGCCGATAAGGAAAGAGAAACAGTCGCGAAGGCCACGAGTGTTGCGAAGCTTTTCAGGGAACGGATCAACAAGGTTTGCACCACGCTTTATGTCTCACGGATCTCGTTATGGGAACGAGGGAATCACGGGCATTCTACAGCAGCACTGAGCCGCCGGAACGCCGGTGCCTGCAGGGAGTACCATGCCGTCGCAGACCGCATCGGAGTTTGCAAAACAGAATCCGAAGGCAAATCACGAAACCGATAGAATCGAGGAACGCATGCAGATTCGAAGAGCAGCCGGCCTGCTGGCCTGGATGGGCGGCAACAGTGCGTCATCGCCGCGTGACAGCAACGCGCCGTCCCGCCTGCCTGCCCGCATCTTCTGGGTCGCCTTCGTCGTCCGCGTGCTCTTTCTGACCATCGCTCACAAGTACAGATTGCGGACCTACCTCGATCACTTCGAATTTGGCTGGGAGATGGGCCGCATCTCCCGTGCCCTGGCTACGGGCTTCGGCTATGCCGATCCCTTCAATGGCCACAGCGGGCCCACTGCCTGGGCGCCGCCGCTGTACCCGCTGCTGCTCGCCGGGGTCTTCAAGCTCTTTGGTGTTTACACGCTGAAGTCTGCATGGGTCATCCTCACCCTCAACAGTCTCTTCTCTGCGGCGATTGCTCCGGCGGTATACGAAATTGCCTGGCGCTGTTTCGGACGCAATGCACGCGGCATGAGCATTGCGCTGTGGTCTGGATGGCTGTGGGCTCTCTATCCCGCTGCCATGCAGTATGCCGTCCACTGGGTGTGGGAGATGTCTCTCAGCACGGCGCTGTTCTCCTGGATCCTTGTAGTCGCGCTACGGATTCGCGGCCTGGGTGACGACGCATCGATGATGAACAGGCCGCAGCCGCTGCGTCTGTGGATACTCTTCGGCAGCCTTTGGGGCCTGCTCGCACTATCCAACAGCTCCCTCATCAGCTTCCTGCCCTTCTGCGGCTTGTGGATGATCTGGCCGGAGTTCTCACGCCAGCGCGCTGCACTCGCCATGCGGAACGCAGTGCTCGCCGCCGTCTGCTGCGCTGCAATCGTCAGTCCATGGATCATCCGCAACTGGTACGCCTTCCATGCCTTCGTTCCGCTGCGCGCCAATTTCGGCGCAGAACTCTACGAGTCGACGCTGCCCTCGAACAATGGCTTCCCCTGGGGCGGCACCCTCTCGCTGGCCGAGCGCGATCCAGGCTTTATGCGCTATAAGCAGCTGGGAGAAGTCGAATTCAGCAAGGAACAGGGTGCCAAAGCCATGCTCTTCGTCCACCAGCACCGCCGCATCTTCGTAGAACTCGCCATCAAGCGTTTCTATTTTTTCTGGATGAGCGTTCCCCACCCGTTCGACAAGAGCGCCACCCTTGAATTCCTGCGGGAGTTCAGCTACGGCTTCATCAGTCTCGGCGGCATCTTCGGACTGGCTCTTGCTTTCCGGCATCATGTGCCCGGCGCGTGGCTCTTCTTCTGGGCCTTCCTGATGCTGCCGGCACTCTACTACTTCGTCACTGTGCAGGCGCGCTTCCGCCATCCACTGGAACCGATCATGACGGTACTGATCGTGTATCTGTTTCAGTCCGCCCGCAGGTCACCCGCGCGCCGCGTAAGAACAGCAACCGAATCTATCCAGCTCGACGAGGTACAGGCTTCATGAAGCTACTGGTCACTGGCGCCTCCGGCTTCTTCGGCGGCATCCTCAAGCGCCGTCTGCTGGCAGAAGGCCACTCTGTCGAGAACATCGACCTTGTTGCCGATGCCGACCGGCACGCGAGTCTCGTCAGTCACCAGGGAGACATCCGCGACGCCGGCCTGCTCGCCGGCATCTTCGCTGCCGGCCGGTTCGATGCCGTGCTGCACTGCGCTGCCATGCTGGCGCATGACACCATCTCCGAACAGGACCTCTGGACTTCCAACGTGGATGGCACGCGCCGCCTCGCCGAAGCCAGTGTGGCTGCCGGTGTGCGTCAGTTCATTTTCATCTCCACCAATTGCCTCTGGGCCAGCGACCGCGGCCATCCCGTAGCCGAAGACGAAGCGCCTGAACCGGTCGAACTTTACGGTCGATCAAAGCTTGCCGCGGAGCAGGTGTTGACCGAGTTTCCCCAATTGAATGTCGTCACGATCCGCTGCCCCACCATCATCGATGCCGGCAGGCTCGGGTTGCTGGCCATTCTCTTCGAGTTCATCAAGGATGGGAAGAAGGTCTGGGTGGTCGGCGACGGTTCCAATCGCTACCAATTCATCTACGCACAGGATCTTGCCACGGCATGCCTGCAGGCGCTCAGTTATCCGCAGTCAGAGCTTTTTCATATTGGTTCGGAGAATGTTGTCTCGCTGCGGCGCGTGTATGAATCGGTGATCGCTGCGGCGGGTTCACGGTCCCGGGTTGCGCAATTGCCAAAAGGTCCCACCATCGCGGCCATGAAGCTGGCGCACACACTGCGTGTCTCACCATTGGGACCGTATCACTACCGCATGATTGCCGAACACTTCATCTTCGACACCACCCGGATCCGTGAGCGGCTTGGCTGGAAACCGACATTGACCAACGAGCAGATGATGATCGAGGCCTATAGCTACTACGCTGCGGGTCACCAGGAAATCCATGCCAGGAAGGATGTTTCCGCGCACTCGAAGCCGGCGTCCATGGGAATCATCCGGCTGCTCAAGTGGATCTCGTGACCAGACGGCGGGACAGCGCATCCCGCTCCTGATAAGGTTTCTCTCTAAGGTGTTATGAGATGGATGAATTCCGCCCCAGCCAGGAAACGATTGAAACGCTCATCTGCCTGCAGCAGGTGAATGAAGAAGTGCTGCAGGCTTCGGCGGAACTGGCCGCTCTGCCGCGTCGCATCACTGAGCTCGAAGAGCGGCTGGCCAAACGCCAGAAGGAGGTGGCTGCTGCCGAGGCCCGGGTGAAAGCAGAAGAAGCACAGCGGCGCAGTCTCGAAAGCGATCTCAAGTCGCAGCAGGTCAAGATCGAGAAGTTCAAGTCTCAATCCAGCAGCGTCAAGAACAATGAACAGTTTCATGCGCTGCAGCACGAAATCAGCTTTGCCGAGAAAGAGATCAGCCGTATCGAGGATGCCGAGCTGGACTGCATGCAGCGAGCCGAGGATGCCGAGGCGATGCTGAAGATTGCGAAAGCAGAGGCTGCCAACCAGCAGGCGCAACTGGATGCCGATCGCCGCCAGGTCGCCATCCTGATCAGCGAAAAGAAGGAAGAGCTGGCTCGCGTGAAACAGGAGCAGCAGGCGCTTCGGGCTGCTCTCGACCCGGATCTGCTTGCCAACTACGATCGCATTGCCAGTTCGCGAAAAACCGGGGCGGCCCGGGCGACGCATCAGAAGTGTTCTGCCTGCCAGATGCAGTTGCGGCCCCAGGCATGGAATGCAGTCCGTTCCGGCGCGCTGCTGACCTGCGAGAGCTGCGGCCGCCTGCTCTTCTTCAATGCCAGGCTGGAACCGCAGAGTGAGGGTGGCATGGGCGGCCCTGTTTCGCGTTCCGCGTAGGAAAGATCCGTTCTGGCGCTGGCCCCATGAAGTCAGGTCTCTAATCTGCCGATACAGCTACTGACGAATCTTGATTCGCCTTGGGAGCTGGAATGCAATTAAAGACGAAAATTGTCGGCATCAGTGTCGCTCCCATCCTGGTTACCACCGTTGCCGGACTCATCATCCAGCGCGCGGTCATTCGTCGCGAAGGCATCGAGCTGATACGCGATACCATGCGTGTCACCCTGATCGGCGCAGAGAATGCCCGTAAATCCGTCTCCGCCATGCGCCAGAACAAGGTTTTCGACGATGCCGGACTCTCTGCGGAGGTAGCGGGCACTTCGGACTACCGTAATACCCGCATCTATCAGACGGTTCCGGTTGTGGCAGCCTGGACTTCGATTGCCGATGTCGCGCAGCGCCAGGGTTATGAGTTCCGCATCCCGGCTGATCATCCCCGCAATGCCAAGAACCAGCCGACTGCAGACGAAGAGGTCATTCTGCAGAAAATTCAGAAGGAAAATCTGGAAGAGTATTTTGCCGAAGACAAGCAGGCCGGCGAACTGATCTACGCGCGCCCGATTCACCTGGGAGCGGACTGCATGCTCTGCCACGGTGACCCTGCGACCAGTGCGACTCACAATGGCAAGGACCTTCTGGGCTTCAGGATGGAAAACTGGCATGTGGGAGACCAGCACGGTCTGTTTTTGCTGCGTTCCAAGCTGGATCGTGTGGATGCCGCCGTCTCGGCAGGTATGCTGCAGACCTTGTACTGGTTGATACCGCTTTCGGTCCTGGTAGGGATCCTGGTCTACGTTGTCATCACCAGGATAAGCAACCGTCTCTGGGCCCTGACGCAGTCTGTCGCGAACAGCTCGGAGCAGGTAACCAGTGCTGCTGCCCAGATATCGGCGGCGAGTCAGTCTGTCGCCGAGGGCGCATGCCAGCAGGCGGCGTCGCTTGGTGAAACTTCGGCAGCCACGGAAGAGATCACGAGTATGACCCACAGTAATTCCAACAGCTCCCGCGAGGCAGCAGACGAAGTGGCCAGGGTCAACAACCAGGTGGCAGAGAGCAACACCCGGATGGGCGAGATGATCATCTCCATGCGCGATATTGAGGACTCCAGCGGGAAGATCTCCAAAATCATCAAGATTATTGACGAGATCTCTTTCCAGACCAACATTCTGGCCCTGAATGCTGCCGTAGAGGCAGCCCGGGCTGGAGAAGCGGGCGCCGGTTTTGCTGTTGTCGCCGACGAAGTGCGCAGCCTGGCGATGCGTTCCGCGACGGCAGCAAAGGACACTGCCAATTTGATTGAAGATTCCCTGGCAAAATCACGCGGCGGCAGTGTGAAGTTAAAGCAGGTTGTTGGCATCTTCGGCGGCATCACCGAGAGCTCTGCCAAGCTGAAACTCTTGATAGACCAGGTGAACGCAGGCAGCAGCGAGCAGACGCAGGGGATTCAGAGGATTGTCCAGGCAATTCACAAGATGGACCAGATGACGCAAAGCAGCGCGGCTGCCGCCGAAGAGAACGCGGCCGTGAGCGGAGAGCTCTCCGGCCAGGCAGCGGCTATGAACGACATCGTTCGCGATCTGAGGTCAGTGGTAGAGGGCTAACGCAAAGAGGTCGCGACCTCTGGTCCACCGCAGCACAGCTTCAGTCGCCGCTGAGCCCTGTCGCGGCTGCATCACTGCCCACGGCTCGCCCGTTGACTTTCAACGGCTCCATCTTCGAATTGTCGATCGTTGGTGCTACGAGCTGGGGACGCGGTGCCATCGAGCCGGTGTTAATACTGCGCATGGCCGATGCCGCCTGCGAAGCCTGCATCTGGTGCATGGTCACGATGATTGCGATTGCAGGCTTGTCGCCTGAGCAGCAATAGCTGTGGGGCGTACTCGCGTCGAAGTAGACACCGTCCCCGGGTTCCAGGATGTTCACCTTGTCGGAATGACGAATTTCGAGCTGTCCGTCCAGGACATAAAGAAATTCAAAGCCGGTATGCACATGCGGACGAACTTCGTGACCCTTTTTCATAGGCACAAACTCGGCATAGTAGGGGTCAAGCGCACGGTCCGGCACCATGTACCCTAGGCTTTCAAAGAAGTAGGTAGGGTCGTCCACACCAGTCTGCGGCAGACGCACCCGCTCCTTTTTGCGATGCACCCGGAAGACGGTTTGCGGCTCAGACTCAAAGAAGTAGGACAGATCCTTGCTGAACACCATGGCGATACGGGCAAGATTGCGAAGGGTGGGCACCACGCGCCCTGTCTCCAGCTGGGAAAGGAAACTTGCTGACAACCCGGTATGCTTTCCGAGCTCGACCAGACCCATCGACTTTTTCAAGCGTAACCGCTTGATTCGCTCCCCGATGTGTTTCTCGGATATGACTGCTTCTGCGCTTTCAGGATCGATTTCTGTCATGGTCACTGTCGCGGCTTTCAATGGTTTCTCCACGTTCGGTCTCCTTCAATTTTGGCGTGGGTCGCGACAGGGGGCATCGGATGTGTAGCGACTTCACTTTTATGCATGTACAAATACTCTGATGCTCAAAACCGTAATGGTGTTACTGCCATCAACAATTTTGTTGACTCGGTCATCTTCCCTACATGTTTTTCCGACCGAACACAAGAGGCTTAAACTATGGCGATGAAACGGGTTATGATCAGCGGCGGCTCTGGTCTCATTGGCAAAGCGACTCGGTCTTATCTCGAGCAGAGTGGCGTCGCGGTCGTCAACCTCGTTCGCTCCAAGACGGAAAAGAGTCATGCAGATATCATTTGGAGCCCGAACCGCGCCAGACATGCTATTGACGATGTGACCCCCCTCGAAAGTTGCGACTGGGCAGTGCACCTGTCCGGCGCGAACCTGTCCGACCACCGGTGGACTCCGTCCTACAAGCGGGAAATTCTCGACAGCCGTGTGCAGTCGTCCCGATCACTCCTTGAAATATTCGCCCGTCTGAAGACGCCGCCGCATGTGCTGGTCTGCGCCAGCGCGACTGGTATTTACGGAGACCGCGGGGATGAAGTTCTTACGGAAGCGACACCATCCGGAACTGGATTTCTCCCTGAGGTTTGCCAACAATGGGAGGCTTCCACCTCTGCAGCCGCAGCTCAGGGCATTCGAGTCGTCCATCTTCGCTTCGGCGTGGTTCTGTCGCCTCTGGGAGGCGCGCTCAAAAGCCTGCTGCCTGTATTCAAGCTGGGACTGGGAGGGCGCCTGGGGAACGGTTATCAATGGATGAGCTGGATCACGCTCGACGATGTCGCCCGCGCCATACACTTCGCCCTGCAGAACGGAGCCGTCACCGGGGCCTGCAATTGCATCTCGCCGCAGCCTGTTACCAACCGCGGTTTTACGGCAGCCCTCGGCAAGGCCTTGCACAGGCCGGCGCCATGGATGGTCCCGGCGTTCGCTCTCAAGGCAGCGATGGGGCAGATGGCGCAGGACACACTGCTCTCCAGCACTCGTGCGTTGCCGATCAAGCTGGAGGCAGCAGGCTTTGAGTTCAAAAATCCCTCGCTGCAGCCAGCACTTGAAGCGATGCTCGGCAGTCAGCAGGCTCTGCTACGCTCTTCTTGAATGGATCTTCTCAATGGGGGGCAACCGCTGCCACCTCACAACTGCTCAACTCATCGATTCCGATCCTGCGGCCACGATCTAGCTGTCCGCGTCGTATTCCTGTTCCTGGGTGCGGCTACCCTCAACCTAATTACTTCGTGCGGCCAGCCGGGAGCTCCGCAGCCGCCCTCGCTCAACCTGCTCTTACCTGTTCGCAATCTCTCTGCCACGCGGACCGGCAACATCGTCCACCTGGAATGGACGGTTACAGACCGCACCACGGATCACACCGTTCCTGCCAGTCCGATCCGCACGCGCATCTGCCGCGTGGAGGGCAGCGGTCCCTGCGAAACAGTCACCGAACAGCCGACGCCGCTGGGCAAGGGCGCAAGCTGGGACGACACCCTGCCCACCGATGAAACACAGGGCGCGCCGCAACTGCTGACGTACTACCTCGAGCTACTGAATCATGCGCAGAAATCGGCAGGGCGTTCCAATCCCGGCTTTACCGCCAGCGGTTTCGCGATGCCCGAAATTGATTCGCCGACAGCGTCAGTGTTGTCCCGGGGAGTGGAATTGCAATGGCAACCGGTCCAATGGCCGGCGTCTACGCAAGGTCAGCGGGTGGTGCGAATTGTCCGGAGCGTGGTGGCGTCCGCGCCCGTCAAGCCTGCTGCTCCCGGCACCCGTCATGCAGCGCCTCAGAGGGCGTCCGAGCCAGCTACGCAGTTACTCGAAGTCGCCGTGTCAACCGGGCCAGGCGTAGAAGAAGCCGCTCGAGCACTGGACGAGTCGGCCCGTTTCGATGAGACCTACAGCTACCAGTTGCAACGGGTGGAAA
The DNA here is from genome assembly GCA_964657345.1 of uncultured Acetobacteraceae bacterium. Classification (GTDB taxonomy): domain Bacteria; phylum Acidobacteriota; class Terriglobia; order Terriglobales; family Acidobacteriaceae. Next base: position 14,111 of record CAZZVA010000044.1, read on the forward strand.
AGATCACTCTCGATCATCACGCGATAGAGATTCTAGGGCCGCCCAGCGCGCCGATCTCGATCACTACCCGCGACGTCTTTCCACCCGCCGTACCTCAGCAACTCTTTGCCGTGGCGGATGACTCTTCGCACGCAATCGATCTCTCGTGGCTGGCGGACAGTGAACCCGACCTGGCCGGTTATTATGTCTATCGGCAGGAGAAGGCCAGTGCCGCAGCAAAGCCTCAGCGCATCTCAGGAAGCACGCCGCTCGCCGTGCCCGCCTACCACGACACGACGGTGCAACCGGGTCGCCGGTACAGCTACCAGGTGAGCGCCGTCGATCAAACCGGCAACGAAAGTCCGCTCTCCAACGAAGCAGATGAGAGTCTTGCATCTCAGCCACATTAGAAAGCCCGAAGCGAGCAGCCAAAAAGATGCGTTATACCCGAATTCTGACAAATCACGGGCCCCGTTATGCAGAGGTGGAGACACGCGACGCGAAACCGTGGGTGACCCGGCTCCTTCCTGACTTTCCCGAAGCGCCGGCCCGTCCTGTCGTCATGACCGATGATTTTGATCCTGTCGCCCTAAGCGAGGCGCACCTGCTCGCCCCGGTGCAGCCCTCCAAGATCGTCTGCGTGGGCCGGAATTATCGCGACCATGCGACCGAACTGGGCAACGAGATCCCCAAAGAGCCACTGCTCTTCCTCAAGCCGCCGTCCTCCCTACTGGGGCCGGGCGGCACGATTGTGTATCCGGTTCTTTCGAACCGCGTCGATTTCGAAGGTGAGCTCGCTATCGTCATCGGGCGGCGGGCCCGCCACATTGGGCCGCAGGAGGACGTAGCCAGCTATATTCGCGGCTATACCATCGTGAACGACGTTACGGCTCGAGACCTGCAGAAGTCGGACGGCCAGTGGACACGCGGCAAGGGTTTCGATACGTTCTGCCCGACCGGCCCGATCGTCACCGATGAGATCGATCCGATCGCCAAGGGCATCGAGCTGACGACAACTTTGAACGGCGAGCAGAAGCAGCTTGGCAATACCAGCGACTTCCTGTTTGAGATTCCCTCGCTTTTACGCTACATAACCGCGTTCCTCACGCTGGAGCCTGGTGACCTGGTACCCACCGGCACCCCGGCAGGGGTCGGACCGATGCGCCCCGGGGATACGGTCGAAGTTGCGATTGAGGGTATCGGCAGCCTGATAAACACGGTTGCCGCCGAGAATGGCTGAGCCGGAGATTGCCTCCTGTTCAGGCCGAGGCGCATCCTAATGACAGCACCGGCCGAAATGGCAGGTTGGTAAAATAGGACGAAAGAGTGTGAAGGAGCCTTATGGCAAAGAATCTGCTTGAGCAATTACGCGAAGTAACCAAGGTAGTCGCCGACTCCGGAGACTTCGACTCGATTAAAGAGTTCAAGCCGCAGGATTCAACCACCAATCCCTCGCTCATTACTGCCGCCGCACAGATGCCGGCTTATAGTTCCATCGTCGACGATGTTTTGAAGCAGGCCCGCAAAAAGGCCGGGGATGACGCCTCGGACAAGGACGTAGCCAAGGAAGCATTCAAGACTTTGGCTGTTGCGTTCGGAAAGAAAATTCTCGCAATCGTTCCTGGCCGCGTCTCGACGGAAGTCGACGCCCGCCTCTCCTATGACACCGAGAAGACGCTGGCGGAAGCCCGCGAGATTATCCGGCAGTATGATGAAGCCGGCATCTCCCGCGAGCGCGTCCTGGTGAAGATCGCCTCGACCTGGCCCGGCATCAAGGCTGCGGAAATCCTGGAAAAGGAAGGTATTCACTGCAACCTGACATTGCTCTTCGGTTTGCACCAGGCAATCGCCTGTGCCGAAGCCAAGGTCACGCTGATCTCGCCGTTCGTCGGCCGCATTCTGGACTGGTATAAGAAGGACACCGGCAAGGATTACAAAGGCGCCGAGGATCCGGGTGTGCAATCAGTCACGACGATCTACAACTACTACAAGAAGTTCGATTACAAGACCCAGGTGATGGGCGCGAGCTTCCGCAACATCGGGGAAATTACTGAACTGGCTGGATGCGACCTGCTGACGATTTCACCCAAGCTGCTGGAAGAGCTCAGCAAGACGGAAGCCGACCTGCCGCGCAAGCTGGATCCGGCCAATGCCAAGAACCTCAACATCGAGAAGAAGCATATCGATGAGGCGACCTTCGAAAAAATGCATAATGAAGATCGCATGGCACACGACAAGCTGAAAGAAGGCATTGAAGGCTTTTCCGAAGCTCTTGAAAATCTCGAAAAGCTTCTCGAAAAGCGGCTTGCAGAGATTTCCGCGAATGAACCGAAGACGGTGGGTGCACGCTGATCGTCTTTTGAGCGGCAACGCGATCCGGGGCAGCCATCCTGTGGCTGCCCCGTTCTGCGTGCCGGCAAAATGGCGGGCCCATAGTGAGTCGCCGCCCGTGCGATCCGAATTTAACTACGATAAAAACTTAAAAACCACCTTCAGGTGCCGATTTGCTCCCCATTCTTGATGCTGCTGAAGTCCGTGTGCTGGGTGCGCTGCTGGAGACCGCCGCGGCGCTCGCGGCGCAGCAGCAGCGGCCGCTGGCAGCGTCCGACGCTGAGGGCAGCGTCTACTTTGACATGCTCAGCTCTGTCATGGTGCGCCATCTGCATCAGTGTCAGCC
>CAZZVA010000045.1:0-6705 GCA_964657345.1 uncultured Acetobacteraceae bacterium
AGGTACGCCCCTCACCGATGCGGATCGGGCGCCGTGGCTCGCGACCCTCCATGAGCAGATCATGGACTGGCACAATCGTCGAGTGAATGCGGTTCTCACCTGTTCGGCACTGAAGCAGCAGTATCGTGACACTCTTTCTGCCGGGCTGGACTCGTCGGAGGTTCGCTTTGTTGTTCTGGTAGCTCCCAAAAAGGTCTTGGAGGAGCGACTCAGCAGGCGTAAGGGCCACTTCATGAATCCGAGGCTTCTCGACAGTCAGTTGGCGACCCTGGAAGACCCGAAGGATGCTCTGCATATCTCTGTCGACAATTCTCCAGAAACTGCGGTTCGACAGATTATGCGAGATCTCGGCATGGACGCACCCGCTGTTCCTGCAGGATGACCGCGCCGGGGCTTGGCAAAGAGGAGATTCCTCAGCGGCTTTCCTATCGTCCTGATGGAAACCAGCGCCGTCAGCTATCCTAAAGGGGTGCCGGTCAGTCAGTGTCGTCTTCGGGACTGGCTGCAGGCGGGGTTATCACATACATGGCAAGAGTAACGATTCTGTTTGGTGTTCTGCTGATCCTTCTTGGTCTGGCTGGTTATCTCGGCACGGGGCATGTCCATCCGACCGCGCTTATTCCTTCCGGATTCGGAGTGCTGCTTGCAATCCTTGGTTTGCTTGCCAACACGCAAGACGCTCGCAAGCGGATGCTCTTCATGCACATTGCCGTGACTTTGGGACTGCTTGGCTTCCTGGCCACGGCGAAGGCCATCTTCCAGTACGTGCAGTTGTTGCAGGGCAGAGATTTTCCGTTTCCTTCGGCAGTCGAAAGCAAGGCGGCGATGTCGATACTGTGCCTGACCTTTGTGCTTTTGTGCGTGCGCTCCTTTATGGCCGCCAGACGGCTGCGGGCATAGCTGCGGATGCGACCAGGAACCAACGCCGGCAATCTGACTTCCCGCGCTGAGAAGATGCGAAGTCGTCCATCCCCGGGCAGTCTTGACGCGAAGGCGGAAGGCAAGAAGCCGGCTACGCTGAAGAGCCAGTTGCCGGCAGTGCTGAAGCTGCTCAGGCCGCGCCGGAACCTGCTTCTTCTCGGCTTTGGCCTGATGATCGTGAACCGGGTGTCGGGCCTGGTTCTGCCTGTCTCGACCCGCTTCTTTGTCGATACGGTTCTGGACAAAGGGCAAGGCGGCCAGCTGCTTCGTCTGATCGGGCTGGTGCTGGGCGCTACGCTGATCCAGGCAGCTACTTCGTTCGCCCTGACGCAATCGCTGTCGGTTGCCGCACAGCGCCTCATCGCCGACCTGCGCAAGCAGGTGCAACAGCATGTCAGCCGCCTTCCTGTGTCGTTCTACGATGCGAATCGTACCGGCAACCTGGTCTCCCGCATCATGTCCGACGTGGAAGGCGTTCGCAACCTGCTCGGCACCGGCCTGGTGGATTTTGTCGGCGGCATCATCACCGCGATCGCTGTTTTTTTCCTGCTGATGCGGATCAGCGCGCAGATCACTCTCATCATTGCTGCCGGCATGCTCCTGTTCACATTTTTATTGCAGAAGGTCTTCCGGGTACTTCGTCCGATGTTCCGTGAGCGAAGCCGCATCAACGCAGAGGTGACCGGTCGCCTTACAGAATCCATTGGCGGCGTGCGTGTCGTGAAGGGTTACCATGCCGAAGGCCGGGAGACCTCGGTATTCTCCGGTGGCATCGATCAGATACTTGCCAATGTGATGAAGTCGCTCACCATCACATCCATGCTGTCGCTTACGTCTACATCGGTGGTTGGCCTTGCGGGCTCGCTGGTCATGTTCTTTGGCGGACGCCAGGTGCTTGCTCACCATATGACGAAGGGGCAGTACTTCGAATACACACTCCTGCTGGCATTCCTGGTGGCCCCGGTGTTCCAGGTGGTCAACGTAGGCACGCAGCTGACAGAGGCGATTGCCGGTCTGGACAGGACGAGCGAGATCCTCAATGAGCGGGAGGAGTACGCCGATCCGCGGCGCACGCACATTCTTCCGGCGGATTACTCCGGAGTGCATGGGGATCTGCGCTTTGATCATGTTTACTTCGCTTATGAGAAAGACAAGCCCGTACTGCGGAATGTTTCTTTTGAGTCGCCGCCCGGCACGGTGACTGCGCTGGTGGGTTCATCCGGTTCGGGAAAGAGCACGATCATCAGCCTGGTGTGTGCCTTTCATACGCCGGATGCCGGGCAAATACTACTCGATGGCGTTGACCTCACGACACTCGAGCTCAACAGCTATCGCAGTCTGCTCGGCGTGGTGCTTCAGGAGTCTTTTCTGTTCGATGGCAGTATTCGTGACAATGTGATTTTCTCGAAGCCCGAAGCAACGGAAGAGCAGTTCCTGCACGCATGCCGCGTTGCGCGGGTCGATGAATTTGCCGAGCGCTTTCCTGAGAAGTACGACACGATAGTCGGTGAACGTGGAGTAAAGCTATCGGGCGGCCAGCGGCAGCGCCTTTCGATCGCGCGAGCGATTCTTGCGGATCCACGCATCCTCATCCTGGATGAAGCGACGTCCTCTCTCGACTCCGAGTCGGAAGCCATGATCCAGGAGGGCTTGAACTACCTTATGCAGGGGCGAACCACGTTTGTGATCGCTCATCGTCTTTCAACGATTCGCCGCGCAGATCAGATCCTGGTGGTCGAAGCAGGGCAGATTGTGGAGCGCGGAAGCCACGAAGTCCTGTACAGCCTGCAGGGCCGCTACCGGGACCTCTATGACCGCCAGCATGGTCTGGATGCCAACCGCTTCCTGGCGCCTGGAGAGGGTGACGCGGTATTGGAGGCAGCCAAGTGACGCTGCCTCCACGTTCCGATTAAATAGGCTGCTTTAACCGCCGGCCAGAATGATAGGCATCGTCGGAGTTGCGGCGCCCCCGTCTTTTTCGATCGTGACCCCGAAGGCTTTGGCAGCAATCCCGGGTGGCAGCGTTGGCAATACGACGCTTGCATACCCAGCCTGGTCAGGCTGGAATATGCCGGCGGCTACCGGAGCTTTTCCGTCGGCCGGGATAACCCACAATTCGTAAGTCTTTCCTTTTTCCAGGGGCTTCAGGTTGTTTGCCTGGAATAGGAGAGCGCCCCGGTCGGCGAGATAGATCGCCTGTCCCGTTGGTTCTGCAGCATGTTTGACCGCAGTGAGAGTCACTCTCTGCGCGTGCGGGGAATTCAGGGCGTCCACAATCTGTTGAGCATGGGACGCTTTCGACGAAACAGTGTTCAGGAGCGCGGTCTCAGCACTAATCGTGTCGTTGAGGCCCCTGTTCTGCACGCCAAGAGAGATCGCTACGACACTTGCGCCCGCAGCGATTGCCCATGGCAGGATGACGGGCCACCTCGAACGGCGAGGTTGAACAGCCCTATGAAATGAAACCAGGTTGGGGGCCACTTCGCTGGTAGTTCCGACTGACTTGGTTTGCGAAGTTGCCGGTGCTATTGAAGCTATCCGCTCCATCAACCGCTGTTCAGCACCTGAGGGTGGTGGAACCTGGTCAACAGACAGGGCTACCAGCGCGATATCGCCGCGTGCTTCTGCTACCTGAAGTGTGCACTGCTCACAGCCACCGAGATGTCTCTCTATGACTGCGGTCTCATCAGGATCGAGCGCATGCAGGGCGTACAGGATCAAATCATCGATTTCGACGTGCTGCTTATCCATCATGCCTCGAGCTCCTTTCTCAGACTTAGCAATGCTAGACGTATGCGTGTCTTGACTGTACCCAGTGGATCCCCGGTCTTCGCCGCAATTTCGGTGTGGCTCAGGCCTTCGAAGAATGCCATTTCAATCGACTTCTGCTGCTCCGGCGGGAGGCTCAGCATGTAGCCCCGTACCTTAGAGATCATGGTGTTGCGTTCTGCCTCCGACGCAAGGTTCTGCGGAGACGCGAGTATTACATCCTCCACGGAATCCGTGGGTTTTCTTCTGCGAAGCGCATCGATCGAACGATTGCGTGCTACTACTACCAACCAGGCACCAAGCGAACCACGTCCCTGAACAAATGAATCCGAACTTTTCCAAAGCTGGAAGAGGATCTCCTGCATGACGTCCTCTGCCTGGCCCGGATCGCGAAGGATACGCAGTGCGACAGAAAATATCGCGCCCCCATACCTTCGGAAGATGACTGCCATAGCATCCTGATCGCCGCTTCGAATGCGCTGGAGCAAATGGCTATCTTCCTGTGCTGCAGTGGAAGCACCTAGCGGAATCGCTTGTGCCTCACTGGAATAGGAACGTGCCGAAGGCCGAATCGGATTGGTTGGAGAGTCAGACATTATTCTGTTGGCTCCGATAGTCTACGCAGACCTGGCGAACTCTGCATGCAGATCGTGGTTTGTGATTTGATGCGCTGCTCTGCGTATGCTGTGAATATGTGATGCAGCGCGGCGGGACGAAATGAAGGAAAGATTGGACAAGTTATTAGCAGCGCAGGGGTTGGTGCCCTCCAGGGAACGAGCCCAGGCGCTCATCCTTGCGGGAAGAGTTCTCGTCAATGAGCAGAAGGTTGAAAAGACCGGTACCCAGGTGGATACCACAGTGTCTATCCGCATTCTTGGGGAGGATCAGCGATATGTGAGTCGTGGCGGGATAAAACTGCAGCATGCATTGGAGACCTGGTTGGTTTCACTGGACGGCAGAGACTGTGTGGACGTCGGCACCTCTACTGGCGGCTTTGTGGATTGTATGCTTCAGCACAATGCACGATCCGTGCTGGCGATCGATACCGGGTATGGGCAGATCGCGCACTCTCTTCGTGTCGACAGCCGTGTTCGACTGATGGAGCGGACCAATGCTCGCCATCTGAAAGCAGCGGAACTGCCAGCGGATCTCAGTTTTCTGTCGATGGACGTGTCTTTCATTTCTGCCACCCTGGTGCTTCCTGCTGTTGTGACCGCTGCCTTTCTACATCATGCGCGTTCTTATCCAGGAGAAGCAGTCGTGCTGGTGAAGCCGCAGTTTGAAGCCGGCAGGGAGTGGATTGGCAAGGGTGGAATCGTTCGGGAGCCAGAGGCGCATCAACTCGCTGTCGATCGCGTGAGCAAAGCAGTCAAGGAGCTTGGTGGGCAACGCATCGAAGTTGTGCCCTCACCGATAGAAGGTGCAGAAGGGAATCGGGAGTTCCTGCTGCACGCTGTCTTTCCGGCGACCGTCGGTGCGCAGGAGAGCAGTTGATCCTGGTTGCACCTTGCAAACGGCGCGTTGAATGAACATTTTGGGTGCGCCCGAAGTACACTGAGCAGGAATGCGAACGATCGCGATCATCTCCAAACCTCAAAAGCCAGAACTAGCCTCTCTGCTTTCCGAGTTGTCCATCTGGCTGTGCACGCACGGCTACGATCCGATTATTGATCCTGTCAGCGGCAACTACATGCAGGCGGCGCGCATTGTTCCCCGACACCTGATGCCTCAGGAGAAGCCGGAACTGGTCATCGTGCTGGGCGGTGATGGCACCCTGCTCGCTGCAGCACGGGCGTTTGCGAAGTCGGACGTACCAATTCTGAGCGTGAATCTGGGTTCGCTTGGCTTTCTTACTGAGGTTCGGCTGGCCGATCTCTACACCACCCTGGCTGGGTGGAAAGAGGGATGCTGCAATATCGACCATCGCGCCATGCTGCATGGCGAGGTCATGCGCGATGGAAAGCTCTACCGCGAGTTTGAAGCTCTGAATGATGTGGTCGTGGCGAAAGGCGCGATTGCCCGGATGGGCGATTTCAAGGTGTACCTGAACACGCAGGTTGCCGCATCTTTCCGCGCAGATGGAGTAATTGTTGCCACACCGACCGGTTCTACTGCGTACAATCTGGCGGCGAATGGTCCAATCCTTTCTCCGGACGTTGACGCGATGGTGATTGCTCCTATCTGTCCGCATCTTCTGACCTTGCGGCCCATGGTCGTAAGAGGGGACGCTCGCATTCGGATCAGTATTGAGGGCGTCGCCGATCAAACGTTCCTGACTGTGGATGGGCAGGAAGCCGTGCAGGTTCGCGTAGGGGATGAGATGTTGTGTCGCAAGTCAGTGCATGAGTTGAAGTTGGTAAGGATGGGCGATCTGGGATTCTTCAACGTGCTTCGACAGAAGTTGAAGTGGGGCGAACGATAGAGCTCGAGGGAGTCAGCTCCCTGTGAGCTCGTCCAGCAACAGCTTTGCCTTGGTGGCCAGGCCGTACGCACCATCGACATCCCCGTTCCTGAGGGCCTGCTGGGCACGGACCAGAAAGGTTCGAATTTCCGCGGCTGTTTTCTTCTCTTCATCTGACAGGGTTCGCCTGACACTGTCGAGACCATCACGGGTTGACTTGATCAGGTCTTCAGTATGATGACTGGTCTCTGCAGCATCGGCGGAGCTGCCGGTCGTCAATTCGCCGATCGGGGAAGTGACCGGCTTCGCGCCCGAACTGGCGATCTGGCTGGATGCCTGCTTCTTGTCGCCCGCTGCGGGCGCGCTGTCGGTAGAAGCGGATGAAGTAGTCGAACTGCTGGCCGGGGACGTGCTTCCTGTCGAAATATCGCCGGCAGGCTTGGGAGTTCCGGGGGTAGCGTTCTTTGCGGTCGCAGGAGTCTGCCTGACCTTTTTGGCATGCCGGGGTTTCTGGGCAACCGGCTCCGGAGCAGGGACCACGGCTGCTCCTGTGGGCCCCGGGAGGCTCGGCAGATGAGGACTGTTGTCGCTCATCTCGGGCGAATAAAGGGGTG
>CAZZVA010000045.1:6715-16749 GCA_964657345.1 uncultured Acetobacteraceae bacterium
GGGCAGGAGCGGGGGCAGGAGCGGACGCGACTTTGCGGTGGAAGGGCCCTGAGGCACAACCGGTCACGGCTGAGAGCAGCAGAATCGAGAGCGTCCTGCGGACGCGTCCGTTCATCGCTTCGAAGCCTCGCTATGGAGCTTGAAGATCATTCAGCTTTCGCTAGATTAAGAGAACCGCGCAGTTTAATCTCTGCTGACGACAGCAAAGGTATACGTAAAGCAAAAATGGTGCCAATGGATGGCTTTGATTGTACGTCAATACTGCCGTTGTGCAGCTGGAGAATTCGGTAGGCCATTGCCAGTCCTATGCCGCTGCCCTCTTTCTTTGTCGTGAAGTACAGGTCGAAGATCTTGTCTCGGATGTCATCCGGGATGCCTGTCCCCTGATCGACAATGTTCAAGATAGCCATCCGGCCTTCTTCCCGCATGTGGACGGTCAGCTCGCCGCCACCCAGTTCTTCCATCGCCTGTGCCCCATTCAGAACAATGTTCAGGATCGCCTGCTTGATCAGGTCGGCATCCACCTTGGCCAGCATTGGCTGCGCTGGCAATTGGCTGACGACGCGCACATTTCTCGTCTCCAACTCGGCGGAGGCGAGCATCAATACGCTGGATACGACGGTGCGGAGATCCTGATCCCGAAGCTGCAATTCGACCGGTCGTGAAAAATCGACGAGGGTCTGGACGACGCGGTCCAATCGCTGAATTTCGCTCTCGATGATGTCGAGGTGACGGACGGCGCGTGAGTCCGAACCGGCGAGGTTCAATTTTGTCCTCAGCAACTCCAGATGCACGACGATGGCGTTGATAGGATTCTTGACCTCGTGGCCAACGCCGGAAGTCAATCGGCCGATAGCCGCGAGCCGCCGCGAGAGTTCGAGTTCGTTCTCTATTTCGCGCACAGATTCCACGTCGTGCAGAGTGAGAAGTGCGCCGAGACTTTCGTGCGGGTTCGTTCCTGCCGGGTCCTTGATCAGGTCGAGGGAGACTTCCAGCATGCGGCCTGTTTCTGTTTTGACCTCGGCCTGTACCAGCGGTCTGCCCGTGTTGAAGGCTCGAAGAATGGTCTGGTCGAGCAGACTGCCGTCCTTGAAGATCTCTTCGATGGATGCCCCGTACAGCTCGCCTCGATCGGTGCCCAGAAACCGCTCCATGGAGTCGCTGACCAGGACTGCGCGGGCGTCCTGGGTGAACAGCATGATGCCGTCCTGCAGGTTGGTCATGACCTGGTTGAGATTGTCCCGAAGTGCCGAGAAAACCTCTTCCACATTCCTCATCCGGCGGCCGATCTTGTCGATCTTGGTGGAGACCAGGTCGACCGTATCCGGACGGATTCCGGGTAAACCGCGCTTTGGTTCCTGGGCCTGTCCGGCTTCTGCTTCTGCCAGCAGGTCTAGTCGCCTGCTGATATCGGCAATCGGTTTGAGTGCAAGGTTTGCCAGGAATGCCGCGATTGCGAGCGACGTGAGCATGGTGATGCCAGTGAAGGTGAGAGCCGGCCAGACCCATGGGGCGAGAGTGTTTTTAAGAAAAGTGGTACGGATACCGACCCGGACGATCGCGAAGGGCTGGTTCCTGCGCTCGAGGGGAAGTGCTATGGAGTAGACCCGCGGAGGTCCGAAGACGGCTCGCAGGAGTGGCACCACTCCCCCATTCAGGAGTTCAGCGTAATCAGGTTCCGGCGGCAGCAGCTGGTTATCGAGCATGGGATCCGTGCTGACCAGGGCGCGCCCGTCTGCGTCGGCGATTGATACGTCGAAGACAGTCGGCGAGTAGCGGAGAACGGAAGTCAGCAAGGCCTCGAGCGCCTTGTCCTGCTGCAGGGAGGTTGCCACTGCGTTGCGCAGGGCTTTCGGGTCGTTGGTATCTACATTCTTGCCGCGAAGATCGCTTTCGAGTGCAAGACGAGTCGAGAAGAGGATCTGATGCGCCACCATGTCGTTGCCGGCATAGGACTGGCTGATCCGCTGTTCGAGGAGCTGGTCCAGAAAGAGCCAGGACAACGCAGTCACCACCAGGAAAATAAGCCCGGTAATGGCGAGAACCAGTTTTGCTTTCAGCCGCAGGGTTGGCAGGGGAGTCAACGATCAGCCCTCAATTGGCACGAAGCTGCATCTTCAGTTACGGTCTTCCGCGGCGTCCGCCATGGCGGCTGCCGCCCCATACTCCTTCAACTTGTTGTGGAGCGTTTTGAGGCTGATGCCGAGTATATCTGCTGCTCTCGTCTTGTTATTCCTGGTCATCTCGAGTGTCCGCAGGATGAGGCGGCGCTCAGCTTCATCCACGGTTGAGCCCAGCTCGACCTCAACGACGTTGGAAGGAGTCTCCGGAGTTTCAGACACGACCGCAGCGGGAGTCGATACACCTTTTGGTTTTTCGCCAAAGCCGGCTGGCAGATGACGGATGCTGATGGTGCCTTCACCGCAGAGGATGAGGGCGCGCTCGACGGTATTCCGCAACTCCCTGACGTTGCCGGGCCAGTCGTAGTCTAAAAAGCGCTGCATCATGGCGGGATCGATCCCGGCGATTTTCTGGCCGTGGCGGGCGTTCATTTCGATCAGCATGGCTTCGACGATGGCAGGGATATCCTCTTTGTGATTTCTCAGCGGGGGCATATGCAGGTTGAAGACATTCAGGCGGTAGTAGAGATCGCCGCGGAGATGTCCGTCCGCTACGGCTTCGTCCGGATTTTTGTTGGTTGCGGCGAGTACGCGCACATCCATAGGCATCTCGAGTTTGCTGCCCAGCCTGCGGAGTTTGCGATCCTCAAGCACGCGTAACAGCTTGGCCTGGGTGCCGATCGGCATTTCGCCAATTTCGTCGAGAAGCAGGGTGCCTTCCTCTGCCAGTTCGAAGCATCCGGCTCGGCGTTCCATGGCCCCGGTGAACGAACCTTTCTCATGGCCGAAGATCTCGCTTTCGATCAAGGTTTCTGGAATCGCGGCGCAGTTCACAGCGACAAACGGCTTGTTCCGGCGCGGGCTCAGATCATGCAATGTGCGTGCCACGACCTCTTTGCCGGTTCCGCTCTCCCCGGTGATCAGCACAGAAACAGTGCTCGGGGCCACTCGTTCGATCAGGGAGAAGATGTCCTGCATCTCCTTCGATTTACCGACGAGTGTTCCCAGGGCCCCTGCCTGGCGCAACTTGGTACGGGTAGCTTCCAGCTCGCCTTCGCTTTGCCGTTTATGGGTGGCGCTGGCAAGCAAAGTCTTTAAGCGCGCCGGTTCGATAGGCTTCGAGATGAAATCGTAGGCGCCCATCTTCATGGCTTCGACAGCACGCTCGATGGAACCCTGGGCGGTGAGCACGATCACTGTCTGGTGTTCCTGCATGTCGCCGAGACGCTTTAAAAGCTCGAATCCGTCCATCCGCGGCATTTTCAGGTCGGTGACGATGATGCCGGGTGTCCAGCTGCCGACTTTGTCCAACGCCTCGAGGCCGTCGCGGGCAGTCTCTGTGCGGTATCCCCAGCCGGAAACCAGTTCTGCCAGTCCGGTGAGTGCGTGTGGTTCGTCTTCTACGATCAATACTTTTTCGCTTGTTGCCATCCTGCCGATCCTACTTCCTTGCAAGCCGCACAATGCGGCCAGAAATGCCATGTTGTATCACGCGTACAGCTGCCCATTGATCTTATTCCGTTATCGAGCTGCCCGACGATGCTGGTGCATCTGAACGCGCTTTGCCGGAAGTCACTTGGGGACCGATACTATGGTGATCATGATTGATTACGAAATTACAGCCCGGGAACTTGCCGATCGCCTGGCCAGTGGCGAAGGGACTAAGGCCGGCCATGCTCTGGTACTTGTTGACGTCCGTGAACCCTGGGAATTTGAGACGGCGCACATTGAGGGTGCCCTTCAGATGCCTATGGGTGACGTACCTTCCAGGGCCCATACTGAACTTGATCCTGAACAGCCCATTGTCGTGCTATGCCACGCCGGGGTCCGATCCATGAACGTGACCGTATGGCTTCGAGACCAGGGCTTCGAGAAAGCTCAGTCGCTACGAGGTGGTATCGATGCCTGGTCCAGGGAGATCGATCCCGCCGTACCACGATACTAGTGCTACAGGCTGGCGGGTAGTAAAGCAAGCTACTACCCGCGATTTACTTTGCCTAGACGGTGGTTTTTGCGCAGTACTCGTTGAAGGCCCGCGCGAGTTCTGTGCCGATCATCTGTGCATTCGCCCCTTCAATCACGAAGCGCTGCATCAGGTAGACGAGCTTGCCGTCGCGCATGATCGCGATAGCCGGAGAGGTAGGTGGCTGGCCTTCGAAATAGCCGCGAGCGCGCTCGGTCGCTTCACGATCCTGACCAGCGAATACAGTGATGGACTGGTCGGGGACGACTGCATTCTGCAGGGCAAGACGAACGCCCGGCCGCATCTTTCCAGCTGCGCATCCACAGATCGAGTTGACCACTACCATTGTCGTTCCCGAAGTCTTGACTGCTGCGTCTACGTCCGCTGCCGTGCGTGCTTCCTTGATGCCGGCGCGCGTCAGTTCCTCGCGCATCGGAATCACCATGATCTCTGGATACATTTGCTGCTCCTGTGTACTGATATGCCCCGCGGTAGCCAGCGTGGCTGTACCTGTTCTTATTGTAATTGACAGCGAGGCGGCGGCATGGCCTGCTCTTCCAGGGTCTGGCTCGCGGGACTTGATTCTTCGCTGGCAAAGGGCAGGTTGATGTAGGTTTTGATAGATGGAGTTCCGCGAGCAAGTCCCCCTGGCGCCATTCACAAGCTTCAAGATCGGCGGCCCCGCCCGATGGTTCGTGCAGGCGAGGACTACGGAAGAGGTTATCGAAGCGGTCCACTTCGCCCGGACGAGGCAAATCCCGCTGTTTCTCCTGGGCGGCGGCAGCAACCTGCTGATTTCGGACGGCGGGTTTGACGGCCTGGTGCTTCGTGTTGCTTCGTCCGGTATCAAGGAAATCGACAGGCGAGCAGGTTTCCGGGTATTTTCCGTTTGTGCCGGGCAGCCATGGGATGAATTTGTCGATTTTGCAGTCGGCTTGAACTGTGGCGGAATCGAGTGCCTGGCCGGTATTCCCGGGACCGTGGGCGGGACACCCATTCAAAACGTTGGTGCCTATGGACAGGAAGCTTCAGCCACCATTTCCAAAGTGCAGGTCCTTGATCTTTCTACCCTGTCGCTTGTCCATCTGGATGCATCCGACTGCGAGTTCGGCTACCGGCGGAGCATCTTCAATCAGCAATGCGCCGGACGGTATGCCATTCTGAACGTGGAGTTCAGACTCAGGGTCGATGCACCGTCCTGTATCGCATATCGCGATCTCAAAGACTACTTCCGGGATTTTCCAGGGGTTCCCGATCTTGCTCAAACGGCGGAGGCGGTGCGGGAAATTCGAAGGCGCAAGGGTATGGTGCTGGTCGACGGCGACCCGGATACACAAAGCGCCGGCTCCTTCTTCAAGAATCCTCTTGTGCCGGATGACCGGCTGGGGGCGATTGCCGAGGCAGCCGGGGTCGGCCTCACCGGCGTCCCGATCTTTTCAGCTGGCAGGGGAATGGCGAAAATTCCGGCTGCATGGCTGGTCGAGAAGGCGGGGATCGTCAAAGGCTATCGGAAGGGCAATGCTGCTGTATCCTCCCGTCATACGCTGGCGCTTAGCAATCGTGGAGGGGCAACAGCCTGCGAAGTGCTGGCTCTAAGCGAACAGATCCGCAACCGGGTTTCGGACAGATTTGGCATCGATTTGCAAATGGAGCCGATGCTCGTCGGTTTCTGACTTCTTGTCTCCGGGGCAATTCAGTTCGCCGGTTTTAGCATGGCCAGCAGGCTCGCCAGTTCCGATGCCAAAGCCTGGTCGGCAGGGCCTTCTGCCGCCACTGTTCCATCCTGTAAAACGACTACATGTGGCTGCAAGGCGAAGGCATCACTCATTTCATGGGTCACGTGCAGCGAGGCGATGGAATGTTTCCGAAAGTAAGGCATAAGGCGGCCGAGAATATCCTCCTTGGCCTTCCGGTCGAGTCCAGCGAAGGCTTCGTCCAGTAGCAGCAGGCGCGGCCGGGGGGCGAGTGCTCGTGCGATCGCGACCCTCTGGCGTTCTCCGCCTGAAAGCTGATGCGGCCTTCGATGGCGCAGGTCCTCAGCATCGAGTAGAGCGAGCATCTCCTGCACGCACTGGTTTCGCTCGGATCTCGGAATTTCGCTGATCCCGAAGGCCACATTCTGCGCGACATCCAGGTGAGGGAACAGGGAGGGTCTCTGGGTGACGAACTGGAGGAATGCCGCATCCCTGTTGCTCCTCTCCGATCCAAGTGCATGATCGCCAAATGAGATCGTCGAGTGATCGGCCCGGACAAGACCCGCAATGACGCGCAGGACTGTACTTTTGCCGGCGCCGGATGGACCGAACAGGACGGCCGGCCAGGAAGAAATGCGGAAGGACACGTTTAAAACAAGCGTCCCGATACGATGTCGGATCTCAACCGAGAGAGGAATCGCCACGGTATTTTCATGCATAACGCATTGCGCCCAGCCGCAGCTTGCCGTAGACCGCGATTAGCGCTGTCATGGAAATGAGGAGTAGCACCAGCGCGGTTCGGTTGGCATCGCTGTAGTGAAAGGCCTGTACCTGGTTGTAAATCGAGATGGAGAGGGTCTCGGTCCGGCCCGGGATGGCGCCCCCGATCATAAGAACCACACCGAACTCGCCGACTGTATGCGCAAAGCTGAGGACAGCCGCGGCGAGGATCGACCTGGATGAAAGAGGAATGAGTACACGCAGCAACAGGCCCGTTCCCCGCGCACCCAGCAGCCATGCGGCATCCAGAACATCGCGATCGACTGCGCTGAAGCCGGCGACAATGGGCTGGACTGCGAAGGGCAGGCTGTACACAACAGAACCGAGCAGCAAGCCTTCGAACGAGAATGCCAGTGGATGGCCAAGCACGTGTGTGATGGCGCGGCCTGCTGCAGTTCGCGGACCCAGCAGAACCAGGAAATAGAAGCCGAGTACGGTCGGCGGGAGTACCAGCGGCAGGGCGACCAGGGCTTCTACTATTCGTGATAATGCTGAACGATGCAGGGATAGCCACCAACTCAGCGGCACAGCCAGCAGCAGAAGCACTATCGTGGTCATGGAGGCGAGACGCAGCGTAAGCCAGAAGGCCTGCCAATCGATCATCGGGCTGAAGTGGATGGCCATTCCTGGCGGGCGGGTTTGAGCCCGTGCATGGCGAGTTCCTTCTGTATGGTCGGAGACAGCAGGTAGTCAAGAAACGATTGAGCTTCCTTCTCGACCAGCGGATCCTGACGCAGAATGACCGCAGCCTGAACGATCGGAGGGTAGGTATCCGCAGGCATGGTGAGGTAGGTGCCTTCGGACCGCAGCTTGTCTGTCAATGCGGATGTCAAGGAGATCAGACCCACCTGGGCGTTACCGGAATCTACAAATTGCGCTGCCTGCGCTATGTTTTCTGCTGTCTTGAGTCGAGGCCGGACGGCGTCCATGAGATGCAGGCTGGTCAACGACGCTACGGCGGCGCGTCCATACGGCGCATGTTCAGGATTGGCGATGGAAATTGCCTGGACCGACGAAGAACGCAGTGCCTCTATGGTGAGTGGCTGCACGGGTCCGTCACGGCGCTCCCAAAGGACCAGCGTTCCCTGTGCATAGGGAACAGGATGATCGGCGTTGGCAAGCTTGGCATCGATGACTCGCTGCGCAAAGCCTACGTCCGCGGAGAGGAATAGGGCGAACGGGGCGCCGTTTACGATCTGTGTTGCGAGCGTTGAGGAGCTTCCATAGGACGCCGTAACTTCGACACCGTACTTCGCCCTGAAGCTTACCAGGATGGACGGCAGCAGCGGCTGGAGATCCGCGGCGGCGGCTATTTGGAGCGGGACTGCAGCCAGCAACGAGTCTGCACCCAAGAAAAACAGGCTACACAGCAGGCAAAGTGAAATCGCATTTCTACGCACGCAACACCATCACCTCGGTTGACTTGATGAGTGCAGCTGCAGTTTCACCGATCTTGAGGTTCAATTCTCTCGCTGCCTCTGCCGTGATGATCGAGGTGATGATCTGGCCTCCGATCGATAATTTGATTTGTGCGATCAGCCCTTCGATCTTGACTTCGATCACGCGGCCAACCAGCTGGTTGCGGCCACTCACTGTGCGCAGCATCTGGCGCTTCGGCGTTTCGGGCCGCTTCGCCTTATGCAAAAATTCATCCAGCTCGGCTTCAGGAATGCGGTAGTGGCCGCCCGGCGTTTTGACTGCCTTCAGTTTGCCTCGATACAGCCACTGCTTGATGGTCGGATAGGAAATCCCCAGGCGTAAAGCAGCTTCGCGGGGCGACAGGAGACTAGGCATAGACGAAAGTATACGATATTGCCTACACGAATTTGTCTTGTTGTTTCCTGAATTATTCCCGCATCCAAGGGCATCTGAAACCAAGTACGGGGACGGGAAGGTCATGTCAGCAGAGTCGAAGACACTTCATTTGCACTTATCGCGGTCGATAGCCAAGGGGCTGCTCGCCGGTCTGATCGGCGGGCTGGTCGGTTCCGCCGCCAAGACGGTCGGGGAAGTCATCTACAATCCGCGCACCCAGGGCCAGACGTCGCCGCCGGTGGTGCTGGCGCAGAAGGTGCTGGGCCATCCACTCGACAAGCACCAGCAAAGTGTCGCCGAGCAATCCATCCACTATGTTTTCGGCGGGGCGACTGGTGCGATTTACGGAGTGGCAGCGGAATTCGCACCGGTTGTCACCGCAGGGTATGGCGCTGCTTTCGGTGTCATGTTGCAGCTGCTGACGCACGAGACCTTGGTCCCGGCAGCAGGTCTCGATGTGCCGGCGCCACAGCAGCCAGCGCGGGAACATCTGAGCGAACTGTTCACGCATATTCTTTATGGCGTCTCTACCGAGCTCGTCCGCCGCTTCGTGCGCAGAAAGCTTGCTTGAGCTTGCTGCCCAGGACTGCCTTCCTCATCCAGTTGCTGTGTACTCTGTCGATGACCGGCATCATCTGGTTTGTGCAGGTGGTGCATTATCCGCTGTTCCGGCTGGTCGGTTCTGTCGACTTCGCCGGCTACGAGGTTCAACATGCAACGCGCACCGGATGGGTGGTTGGTCCGCTGATGTGTCTGGAACTTGCAACGAGCGCTTTGTTTCTCTTCGCCAGGATGCGGCCAGCCGGAGTGTCGGCGCCATCTGCGTGGCTGGGCGTTGTGCTCGTCGGTCTTATCTGGATGTCCACGGTCTTCCTGCAGGTCCCGCTTCATAATCGTCTGTCCGTGGGCTTTGATCCAGGCACCGTTGATCGTCTCGTCACTACGAACTGGATTCGTACGATTGCGTGGACGTCTCGCGCTTTCCTTGTGACATTCTGGACGGCAAGGATGATCCGGCTCACCTGGTGAGAGACAAGCGGTGTGATGACATTGACATGCAAAGCACAGCAGCTTATCGTCAGGCTCCAGCCGGGCTGTGACAAACAGAGCCCGGGACCCGGAGCGAATGTACCTTGCGAACACGTCTTTTAACGCTGCTGCTGACCTGTGCGAGTGTTGCCACTTGTGGCTGGGCACAATCCCCAATTCAATATTCTGCCGAAAAGAAAACATGGCTGCTGCAGGCAGGTGAGCAGAGCTACGCCTTCGGCATGAATGAACGAGGAGAGTTGCAATCGATCTTCTGGGGTGGTCACGTGCAGTCGATGGCCGACATTGCACCCGCAAAGGCCCGGCAGGCTGCAGCCTCATTCGACCTGTCGACGTCAGTAACTCCGCAGGAGTACCCGGGATGGGGTGCAGGCCTGTATACGGAACCCGCGCTGAAGGCTACTTTCGCTGACGGGAATCGTGACCTTGTGCTTCATTACGTCAGCCACACGATCGACGGCGATCAACTGGAGATTGTGCTGAAGGACATCAGCGCGCCGCTCTCGGTCCGGCTTTACTACCGTGTCTACCCCGATCGCGGCATCATCGCCCGCTGGTCAAAAATTGAGAATTCCGGCGAGCAGCCAGTGATGCTGGAGTCGGTTGCTGCGG
>CAZZVA010000046.1:0-16631 GCA_964657345.1 uncultured Acetobacteraceae bacterium
GTTCGATTGCCTTGCGCTGCAGGTCCTCAGGATAAGAGGGCAGGATTTTCGGGCCGCCCTCAATGAGCAGGACATGGCTGCTGGCCGGATTGATATGACGGAAGTTGCGCTTCAGGTAGAGCTGGGAAATGTCGCGAAGAGCGCCGGCGAGTTCTACGCCGGTGGGGCCGCCGCCGATGACGACGAAATTCAACTCCGGATGAGCGCCAGTCTCAACCATGGATCGCTCGGCGAGTTCGTAGGCCAGGAGGATGCGGCGCCGGATCTCGGTGGCGTCCTCGAGCGTCTTGAGGCCGGGGGCACTATGTTCCCAGTCGTCATGGCCGAAGTAGGAGTGGGTGGAGCCGGTGGCAACGATGAGGTAGTCGTACTCGAGCTCGACGCCGCTCGCGAGATGAACCTGCTTGCCGGGCAGGTCGAAGCCGACGGCTTCGTCCATCAGGACGTCGACGTTGTTAAGGTGCGCGAGGATGCCGCGGATCGGCTGGGCGATGTCAGCAGGAGAGAGGACGGCAAGCGCCACCTGGTAAAGCAGAGGCTGGAAGACGTGGTGGTTGCGACGGTCGACGAGCGTGACATCGACGGCCATGCTGCCGAGATGGTTGGCAGCCGAAATACCGGCGAAGCCTCCTCCAAGAATGACGACGCGGGGCCGCGTACGGGCCGCGGATGATGGAAGATGGGACGTTTGCTGCTCAACGGACATGCTTGATCTCCCAATAGCTCAATTGTGGAGATGCATTCCAGCGGGAAGGCGACGCAGAAATGAACTCGGCGAGAGCCGGGTAATTGAATCCGGCGGCTGGATTGCAGGTCATTGAAAAACAGAACGGGGTCAGGGGTAAACATCCAGATGGAAAGGCAGGTTCGCATAGGTTCCGGCTTCTACAACGCCGGTTACTGTGACTGCCACGCCCGGGGGGAGGATCGGCGTAAAGGACGCCAATCCGTTTAAATCGCTGGGCACTGAGAGCGAAGAGACGGAAAGGACACGGCCGACCGGACATTGGCCAAAGGTAGGGCAGCGCGGGGCGAAGGCGCGGATGGTCTGGCGAAGGAGGACAGGGCCGCCGACCACTGGCTGGCCGGTCGGAGTGACGAGACGGACGATGACGGGCTGCGGCGTATCAGCCGCCTGCAGAGCTTGATCGAAGCCGGAGACGGCGACCAGGTTTTCCGACTCAGGATGAATGACGAACACAGGTATGGACGCGCATGGGGCTGCACCAAGGCAGGCCTGGATGGTGCCGCTGGTGCCGGCAGCCCACGGGCCCAGCGAGAAGACAAAGCCGGCGATGCCCTGTGTGGTTGTGGACGAGGCGCCGCCTTGTCCGTTGGCGGCCAGCATGCCGAGCCAGTTGACGGTTGCGTTCGAGACCGGCAGTCCGTTGGAGATGGCGGTGACCTGGCTGTTCCAGCCGAGCATGGCGCCGGCAGCGAGGTAGAAAAACGGCGTGACAGGAGTGAGGGAAGGGGTCGGGGTGCCGGTCAATTCGGCTGTGAGCGTTGCCCCTCCAGGCAGAGCGGCCTGCAGCTTGATGGCCGATGCGGTGCCCGGGGTGAAGGCCACCCAGGCGAATCCATCTCCGGTGGTCACTGCAGTGCATCCGGGAGCGGCGCAGGGAGTGAAGGCGCCGCTGCCTTGCAGGATCGAAAATGCCACGGTCACGCCGCCAACGGGTGTGGACTGATCCGGCCCCAGCACCCGGACCACCCACGGAGAGGAGGCGCCGATGGAGACAGTGGCCGGCAGAGCAGTAACAAGCGTGAGAACGTCTCCCGAAGCGGCGCCAAGACTGATGCCGCCCGCGATGATAGCCGTGCCATTGGTGACGGGATCGGTGAGGACAAGATCCAGGCTGCCGGTGTTGACTGCGACAGGGGGCACCGTGGCGATTATCAGATTCGATGTTACGAGGTCGATCGAAGCCGCAATGCTGGCGCCGAGGGCGAGAGTCATGCCGTGACGGAAGCCGCTGCCTTCGATTCTTATATGGCCGCCGCTGAGCGGAAGTTGCGAAGGACTGACCGTGGCTGCGTACAGGACGCGACCACGGTAGGCGTAGTCGGGACGGCCATCGCCTCTCTGGTCCGCAATGCCGAGGAGGAGTTCACCGTCGGCAACGGCATCGATGCCCAAGGCCGTGGTGCCGATGCCGGCACTGTTGAAAGGGGCAGTCGCTGCAACGGTAGGCGTGTCCGAGGTGCTGGATGAGCCGTTCCAGATACCAAGGACCGGGCGGAGTTTGTTCTGGGTGCGGGTGCCGGCTTCGTCCGTCGCTTCGGCTTCAACAGTGAGATGACGACCGCCGAGAACCGGCACCGCCAACCAGCTGGTCGCGCCGGGGATGGCCAGTCGGCCTGCCCATTCTCCTGTTGGCGGCACCGCGGCTGGAGCGCCGCTGGCGCCGCTTTGCAGATCACCGGCTGAATCCTCGATGGTGATGTCCTGCTCGACAGAGGCTCCGGCGGCAAGACCGTGCAGAATCAACACAGGCAAGGTGCCGGAGGGTGCGGGTGACCCATCGCTGTAAGGGCCGACCGCATAAGCTGCCGTATAAAGCGGGTTCACTGCTTCCAGGGTGAGCTGGTAGTCGGCCGTGGTCATTCCCGTCGGCAACAGCAGGCCGGAAAGATCATAGGAGCCCTGCAGCAGCGGGTCGTCAGAGCCGAAATCCGAGAGAGCGCGACCGGAGGCGTCGTCTGGACCGTTGACGGGATTGCCCCGATTGCCGGTGAAGAGAGTTCCTGTCACTGCGGCTGTGGCGTATTGGTCCTCCGGCTGGAGTGAACCGGGGTTGACCGGCCGGGCAACAAGGTTGACTCCCTGCATACCCTGACCACGGCGAAAATACACGTTTCCGTGAATGGAAATCGTTGCCGCCGCAGTAATTTGCTTTCCTGGATAGCGCCCCTGGTTTGCAGGTGTGACAGGATAGAGGCGGCTGATGACCGCGATGTCATCCGGCTTGAGTTGCAATGCGTTCGGCAGGCACTGGATACTGAGCTGGTTACAGTAGAGGTCGATGGGTCGCATGATGGGCCAGCCCTGTAGTTGCTGCAGGCTGGGAGCCCCGGGTCCGAAGAGCACGGCGTCGTTGGCCTGGGACCAATCGAGGCCGAGGACACGCCCGAAAGCCCGCATGGTCTGCAACTGGAGTTGCTGAAGCTGGATCGCAGTGCCTGTGCATCTGCCGTTCAAAAGGATCATTGCGTGCGCGATGGCTCCGGCAGGCGAGAAATTGTCGACGACGGCGATGGCGCCGGTACTCACGCAGTCGTCCGGATCGCTGGCATCGATCCCGTACAGCGCATCGATGACCGCACCATCCGCGTCGTACACGACAGCGACTGGCGTCGCGGTCGCCGTACTCTCGATGTCGGCTGGCAACGTGACCCCGCTGGCGGAGGCAATGACATTCTGTCCGCTGACGTTTTCTGCGAGCGGGCCGGCTGCCGAGAGCGAGACTGCAGCAGTGGGCACGCCATTCCATGCAGCTGCCGCCGCTGCCACCATGGCGTTCGCCTGGCTGTTGGAGACAGTACTGCCGAGTGGTCCCTGGTCGGTGAAGTAGGCGATGACGCCGCCACTCCAGAGGATGGGTTGTCCAGCCTGTACCGGGTCGAAGTAGGTAGGGCCGGCGACGAACCTGGGGCCCCCGGCCCAGAGCGGCAGGATCATGGCCCAGGTCGCGACCGTCCACGCGAAGCGTCTGCCCGGCCTCGCGGATTCAGGGAGCATGCGACGCCTCTTCCGGAACCGGGATGGCGGCGATCAGTGATCGGACCAGTGCAAGAAACTGTGGTTCCGGCATGCTTCCATCCGCCGGCAGGGGCGCGACGCGGGTTGGACTACGCCTGCAGGTGAGTTGGTCTGCCGTCAGCGCACTATAGTCGCCGGATCCGCCAGCCTGGAGAGACGATGGCGGGCAAACTGCTGTGGAATCGACCCTCTTGGACCGCGATCCGGCTGAAGGGGCCAGCAGCCGCTGAAGGAGAAGCAGCTGCCGCACGTCGATTTGCTGGTTACCCGTGATCAGGAGGGGTGCGAGGCTGGCGCTGGCGGGGGAGGTGTAGCCGGCCACGTTTGGCTGATGCAGAAAGAGGACGATCCGGTCGCCAGGCCTGAGCGAACTCCTGTTCGAGGATCGCCAGGACTGGTAAGGGAAGATGTCGCCATCGTGAACCCCGCGCAGGGCATGATCCACGCGAATGCGGATCAGCCGGCTGTTTGACGGGTCCGGCGGCACGGCCGGTTGCGGAGACGGCAGTACCTGGCCGGAGAAGACGATCGGCGCATGGAGCAACAGGTATCGCAGGGCGATATCCATGGCTTCAGAGTCAGGCAGAAGATTCGGCTGCAGGCCGGCCCGAGGTGCGGCCGCGCGAGCGAATGCAGTCGCGCAGATGCCCAGCACGAGCAGGATGGCCTGCAGCCGAAGCAGTGCCGTCCGGTAACGAAGCTGCAACGGAAGCGGCTGCAATGGAGACAAGGGGACGCATCACCTGGAAGACTTGTCTCTGATTAGGCCATGGGAAGCAGCAGGAGATGAGGCGTGGATGCTGTAATCCGCACTTGATTCCCTCTTCAGGAATGGGCCGCGCGTCTTGATTCAGAAAGGGAATGCCTTAGCGACAGTCCCGTTTTTTGAGGTTGACAGCGTCGAATCAGATTTCCGGGTAGAAGTCGAAAAAGGCATCGATACTCTGTCGCAACTGGGCTTCGATCTGTTCCCGCGATCCTTCCAGGACGTGCATGGTGACGTGGGCTTCGTTGCCGTTGGCGAGTTGCACAGGCGCCTCGCCGACTCCTTTGACTTCTTCCGCGGGTAGTAGACGCATCCCGTACACCAGTGTGAGGTTGGCCATGCTTTGATGATACGGCCAGGAGGGCGAATGCATCGTTGCCGGTCCGGCTAGAATCAAAGTACGACTTATGACTGATGAAATTCGCGATACGGTAATTCTTGGCTCCGGCTGTGCGGGGCTTACGGCTGCAATTTACAGTGGCCGCGCCAACCTGAAGCCGCTGGTGCTGGAAGGGCATGAGCCTGGCGGGCAGCTCTCGATTACGACGCTGGTGGAGAATTTTCCCGGCTGGCCCGAAGGTATCCAGGGGCCTGAGCTGATTGAAAACATGCGCAAACAGGCGACTCGCTTCGGCGCCGAGTTCAAGATGTCGCACCTGGCGTCGGTGAACCTGTCGACGACGCCGTTCGAGTTGAATATCGGCTCGGAGACAGTGCGGACGCGGACCCTGATTATCGCCAGCGGCGCCTCGGCACGCTGGCTGGGATTGCCGAGTGAAGAAGCACTGATCGGGCATGGGGTGAGTTCCTGTGCGACCTGTGACGGGTTCTTCTT
Source organism: uncultured Acetobacteraceae bacterium (assembly GCA_964657345.1). GTDB lineage: Bacteria > Acidobacteriota > Terriglobia > Terriglobales > Acidobacteriaceae. Next base: position 5,365 of record CAZZVA010000046.1, read on the forward strand.
TGGCGGCAAGGACATTGCCGTGATCGGCGGCGGCGATTCGGCGATGGAGGAAGCACTGTTCCTGACGCGGTTTGCGTCGAAGGTGTACCTGATTCATCGCAGCGACAAGTTCCGGGCATCGCAGATCATGCTGTCGCGGGCCAGGGAGCACGAGAAGATCGAGTTTGTGCCGAATACCTCTGTGCTTGAAGTACTGGGTGTGGAGGAAAAGGAAGTCACCGGCCTTCGCTTGAAGAACAATGCTACGGGTGAAGAGCGCGAGCTTCCGTTGAGCGGCATGTTTCTCGGGATCGGGCATGAGCCGAATGCGACGATGTTCAAGGGCTTGATCGATCTGGATGACGACGGATATGTGAAGACGCATGACTTCGTCTTCACGAAGATTCCCGGCGTGTTTGCGTGCGGGGATGTGCAGGACCGGCGCTATCGGCAGGCGATTACAGCTGCCGGTTCGGGCTGTGCGGCTGCGCTGGAAGTGGAGAAGTATCTTGAAGAGCACGGTCGTTAATTGCCCATGACTGCTGTGTCTTCTCTAGCTGAGAACTATGCCCGTGTGGAAGAGCAGATTTCCGCTGCATGCCGGGCGGCAGGTCGCAGCCGCGAGGAGGTTGCACTGATCGCAGTGTCCAAGATGCATCCGGCGGCGCTGGTGGAAGAGGCGTTGTCGCTGGGCATGCACCGGCTGGGTGAGAACCGGGTGCAGGAGTGGCAGACAAAGCGTGCGGAGATTTCGGCTGCGGCGTTAGAGGTCGCGGATGTGCACCTGATTGGCCACCTGCAATCGAACAAGACAGCGAAGGCGGTCGAGGTGTTCGGTGCGATCGATACGCTTGACTCGCTGAAGCTGGCGGAACGGCTGAACGCTTCAGCGGCGGCGATGGGACGCGAGCTGCCGGTGGTGATCGAGATCAAGCTGAGTGATGAAGAGAGCAAAGAGGGGCTTGATCCGGATGGAGCAGAGTTAGCCCAGTTGCTGGAACGGCTGCCGGAACTGACTTCGCTGCGGCTGCGCGGACTGATGACAGTGCCGCCGTTTCTTGAGGATGGCGAGGCGGTGCGGCCCTGTTTTCGGAAGCTTCGCGAGTTGCGGGATCGCCTGGCGCAGGCGCATCCACGGCTGCCTATGCCAACGCTCTCGATGGGGATGTCGCATGATTTTGCTGTGGCGATTGAGGAAGGATCGACCGAGATCAGGATCGGGACGGCGTTGTTTGGTGCGCGGACAAAAGGGCCTGCTTGATTCCATTGCGTGAAAGTGCGCAGGGCGTCAGCTTTGCGGTGCGGGTGCAGCCGCGCGCGAGCCGGCCGGGGATTCGCGGCGTGCTGGGAGATGCGTTGAAGCTGGCGTTGGCAGCGCCGCCGCTAGATGGCCGTGCCAACCAGGAGTTGACAGACTACCTTGCTGACTTCTTCCAGGTGCCGCGCTTTGCCGTGGATGTGATCGGCGGGGCGCAGTCGCGGAACAAGGTGGTGCGTGTCCACGGATCGTCTGCAGGCCGAATAAAAGCATTGCTGGATGAGGCGATAGGCAGGACGGTAATGCCGGGTGCTGCTGAGTAGCTTTCGAAAACGGGTACACTGGCGCCCAGACCCAGTATGAATCTCCTTTACGCCTCTGTTCTCGCCCTGATCGCTATCGTGCTGTTGACGGTTTCGCTGTCCCGCCTTCGCGGAACACAGACTAAAGCTGATTACCTGGTGGCTGGCCGCTCGCTGCCGGCGGTGGTGCTGGTGTTTACGCTGCTTTCGTCGTGGATCGGTTCCGGCTCGCTGCTGGGCGGCGCCGAGAATGCTTACAAGCATGGCATGGCGGCATTATGGCAGGGCGGCGGTGGCTGGGCCGGACTGCTGCTGATCTACTTCATTGCGCCGCGTGCGCGGAAGTTTGCGCAGTTCACTATCCCCGATCTGCTGGAGGCGCGTTACAACCAGACGGCCCGCGTACTGGGCGTGATCGCGATTCTGTTTGCGTACACCGCGATCACCAGCTACCAGTTGATTGGCGGCGGCGACATCCTGCACCTGGTGTTCCCGGACACAATTTCCGCTGACATGGGCAAATACATCATGGCGGCGTTTGTGATTTCGTTCACGGCGATTGCGGGCATGGCCTCTGTGGCATACATGGATGTGTTCATTGGTGTGCTGGCGACGGTGACGCTGATTGCGGCGCTGCCGTTCGTGCTGCATGGCGCGGGTGGATGGAGCGTGGTGCATGCTTCCCTGCCGGCTACGCACTTCCAGGTGCTGGGGGATTTCACGCTACTGCAGGCGCTGGAATTGTTCCTGCCGACGATGCTGCTGATGCTCGGGAATCAATCGATGTATCAGAAGTTCTTTTCGGCGCGCAGCGAGCGGGATGCGCGCAATGCCGTGGTGGGCTGGATTATCGGCACGGTGATCCTGGAGACCATCATCATCGTGCTGGCGGTGACGGCATCGGTGTTGTTTCCGACGGGTGAGGTGCACCAGAGGCCGCGCGAGATCCTGGCATGGACTGCGCTGCATGGTCTGCCGGCATGGCTGGGCGCGCTGCTGATGGGCGCGATCTTCGCGAAGATTATTTCGACGGCGAACAGCTTTCTGTTTTCGCCGGCGACAAACCTGGTGAATGATGTGTTCTCGCGCTACATCGCGCCGAAAGCGAACGACAAGACTGTGTTGCTGGTGTCGCGATTCATGGTGCTGCTGCTGGGCATATGGGCTTTGTACCAGGCGCTGAACACCAGCTCCGTGCTCGCAAAGACGTTGTATGCCTACACGGTGTATTCGGCTGCACTGACGCCGGTGATCCTGGCTGCCTTCTATTCCAAGCGTGCGAATGGAGCAGGGGCGGTATCAGCGATTGCCGCGGGGACCGTGGTGACGGTCTTCTGGGATACGAGTGTGGTCAAGCATCATCTGCCGGCGCTCCTCGCGCAGCGGGATGCGATCTTTCCGGCGCTGCTGGTGGCGCTGCTCTGCCTGGTCGTCGTAAGCCTGTGCACACCGCGGCCTTCGAGGGAGCAGCTGGAGCCATTTCTTTAGTACAGGAGCAGGTGGTCTGAGCCGTCCGGACTGATCCATTCCAGCATGGCCTGGGTCCTCGCTGCGGGCGGAAGGGTGTGAGTCTCAACATGCCTGTTGCGCATGATGGTCAACTCGACTGGTTTTCCCTGGCCGGCCTCCATGCCACGCATCCAGTCGAGCGGACTCACCAGCGGCTCGTCGTTAAGGCGGAGGATGACGTCGCCCGCCTGCAGGCCTGCAACAGCAGCTGGACTGCCAGGCTGCACGCTTTTCACCAGCATGCCGGTGCCATCTTTTACGCCGAAGTAGCTGGCGAGTTGGGGACCGATCGCATCCAGTTCAGCGCCGATATTGCCGGATGAGACAGGAATGCCCTGGCTGTCCAGGTCTGAGCCGGTTTCCCCGGACGATTCGGCGTCGGCGCCCGGGCTCGCGAAGCTTCTTGCGCCGGCGTAAGCTGTTCCGACAGAGGGCATCCTCGGACTGAAGGGATGTTCGAAGGCCTGCTGTTGAACTTTTGCGCGGTCGGCGAGACGGATAGAAAACTTCATGGGTTTGCCGGATCGCATCACGGCGAGGACTACTTCTTTCTGTGGAGGAAAGGCGCGCATGGTTTCGCGAAACTGCTGCGCACTTGTCACCGGGTCGCCGTTGACCGAGACGATGACGTCGCGCAGGTGAAGGCCTGCCCGGCCGGCAGGTGCATCGTGGTCGACGGCGATGACTTCGACTCCTTTAGCCGACTTGAGACCGAGCATGGCGGCAGAGTGGTCGTCGAGATCACGGATGTTGACGCCGAGATAACTGGCGGGCGCGCTGATGAAGACGAGCTCGGCTGCATCGTTTTCCTGGGCGGTCATAGCGTGCAGTGGCAGCAGGGCCAGAGGCAGCGAAAGCGCGAGGGCAGCTGCTGCGCGGAGGAGATGGGAGAGGTTCGACGACACAGGGTGCGACTCCACTTGCCTCCTTATGGCACAGCCGGCTTTCAACGTATTTCCCGACATGAGGTACTGACTTGTTCGCATACTGCTGTCCGGGGAGGCGACCGCCTACTGGATTTGCATTTCAACATCGGTTGCCTGCTGCGACATGTTGCGCGAGAGATCGCGGATATCGGGATCGCGGTCCGACATCGAAGCATTGTGAAGAACCTGGCGCACACTCGAGTCGGTTTCGACGGGCGAAAGCATGCGCATGGCAACAGCGCGCACCTGCGGCGACTGGTCGCTCGTGACCGATCCCAGGACTGCATCGCGAACCCGCATGTCACTGGCGATGTAAGGCTCCAGGCCCTGGAGGGCCTTGCTTCGCAGGGCCGGATCACCACCATAGCGGGCGGCGGTCATGAGGGCGCTCAATACATTGGCATCGTCGCACTGCGGGCCGTGATTGCAAGCGTCGGTCAGGAGGCGTGTTGCATTGTCCTGAACTGCAGGATCCGTGGGGCTTTGCACGCCGCGGGCGAGGATCTGGCGGATCAAGGGATCGTCAGTCGACCCGGTTGCTGTTTCCGGCACCAGGCGGTTGTAGCTGACGGTAATGCCCTTGCCTTCCGGCTGCGGTTCGACACTGCTGACGCTGGCAATCGGTGCACCGGCCTGCGGCATCGGATTGTTGATCCGCGCAGCTGGAAGTTTCTCCGGGACCTGTTGCGCCACGCGATAGCCGCCGAGACTGCCGACGCCGACGCCCAGCAGCAACATGGCGGCTGCCGCCAGGGGTGCACTGCGCAAAGCCTGGAGGTTGAGGAAGACCGGCCCCGCGGAGACCGGTACGAACCAACGGCGGAAGGGCCGCTCGGCTTCGGCATCGAGCGCGGCACTGAGGCGGGTACGGGTTTCTGAAAGCAGCTGGGGGGAAGGCTCGACGGCCGGAACCGCTGCGAGGGTTTCTTCGAGGGCGCGAAGGGATGCGAGCTCACGGCGACACTCTTCGCATACAGCCAGGTGCTGGTTGAGTGCCGCGTCGTCTGTTGCGTCGTGTTCCGTGCCGGGTGCTTCGCCATACAAGCGCAGCATCATGCGCTCGGCGGCTTCTGTACAGGTGAGCGGTCCGGGTTTATCGCCAGTCGACAGCGCAGTCACCGGACGCCTCCAGCTATGGGGAAACTGGTATTGCCGTGGATCGGCGCGAGTTCGGCACGCAGTTTGCGGGTGGCGCGGAAGAGCGTGTTTTTGGCGGTCTCTTCAGTGGTATGCAGAACCTCGCCGATGGCGCGCAGACGCATGCCCTGGTGGTGCTTCATTTCGAAGACCATGCGTTCGCGGGGAGTGAGCTTCTCCATGGCAGCCTGGATACGCTGGCTCATTTCCTTGCGTTCGAGTTCGCGGGCAGGGTTCGCCATGGCACGGTCGTCGGAGACGTTCCCGAGCAGGTCGACGGTTTCGCCGGCGGCGTCGGTGAAGGTGGCGGGATCTTCCCGGCGGGTCTTGCGGCGGCGCATCAGGTCGAGCGAGACATTCGTAACGATCCGGTAGAGCCAGGTGTAAAAGGCACATTCGAAGCGAAAGTTGCCGATGTACCGATAGGCCTTCAGAAAGGCTTCCTGCACGATGTCCTGCGCGTCGGTTTCGGATCCGGAAACCTGCAGGGCGAGGCGCAGGACGGACTGGTCATACTGCAGCACCAGCGAATCGAAAGCGGTGCGCGATCCGGCCTGGGCGGCGCGGATCAATTCGTTCTCGGCGGCCTGTTCGGGCTGGAGGTCACGCGCAGAACGGGCGGCAGAGCGCTGCTGATCGCGCCGGATGGCTGCGGAACGAAACGGGTCGGCGAGTATTCCTAAAACGCCTGCTGACATTCCTTCTCCTGCGAACAAATTCCCTTGCGATGGCGCGGCGGAACCTTGTCCAGTACCTTACCTCCGTTATAGACGCGACTGGCGCAAAAAGGTAAGCCGTGCGCCTTCGAATTCAGCGAAGGCCGGTTGGTTAGACTGTGAGGATGGCAGGCGGATTGTTTGACGAAGATGCAGCAGCACCGAAGAAGACAAGTGCGGCTGAGATGATTACGGCATATTGCGATGGCGGTTCGAGGGGAAATCCGGGGCCGGCGGGGTACGGGGTTTCGATTGAAGACACCCGGGGCCAGATGGTCGGAGAAATTCACGAGTTCCTGGGGACGAAGACCAATAATTTTGCGGAATATTCGGCGCTGCTGGGGGCACTGGATTTTGCCTTGGCGAACGGCCACAAGGGACTGCGGGTGGTGGCAGATTCCGAGTTGATGGTGAAACAGATCAAGGGCCAGTACCGGGTGAATAGTCCGGAGCTGCGGCCGTTGTACGACGAGGCCAAGCGCCGGATTGCGAGGCTGGACAAGTTCGAGATTCAGCATGTACTGCGGAACAAGAACAAGCGGGCCGATGCACTGGCGAATGAGGCGATGGATAAGCGGGCGGGTAAGAGTGTGCGGCTGGGGGCTGCAGGTTCGGCGGCCAATGTTCCGGCGACCTCGGCGACGGCAGGTCCGAAGATTGAGATTACTGGTCGTGCGGCAGCGAAGACTCCGCCTGCCGCCGCCGTGTCGGGGCGGATGTATCGCGGGTTTGTGAAGAACGGCGTGGTGCACCTGCTGGAAGGCGAACTCCCCGAGAACGCGTTTGTGAAGGTTACGGTTGAATAGGCGGTTTGTTTACGTATGTGCAGCGGGGAAATCATGAGCGAGCCGGTCACACGTGAGGAATTGACTGCTGTTTTAGCCGCGGCATTAGTGGCATCCGAGTCGCGGACGGCGATGAAGCTGGAGCAGATGGAGACGCGACTCCTAAAAATTTATAAATAGCTCGCCCGACCGCCATCTACATTCGACAGACGGCGAGAACATCCGACATCATGATGAACTGCTTGCCATGATCGAGGAGCGGCTGCAGGAACTCGAAAGCAAGTAGTCACCATGGTGATCCGATCAGCGGTGAGATTTCTCTACTGCGCTTCGCTTCGGTCGAGATGACACAGTACTGGCCGTACGGGCGTGGACGTCCCGCGTTTAACTTTTCGCGAGTTCCGACTTTACGATTTCGCTGACCAGTTTGCCGTCGGCGCGCAGGTCGGCTGCCTTGATCTTGGCCTGCACTGCTTTCATGACGCTGCCCATGTCCTTCGCAGCAGGGCGGGTGCCCGATGCGTCGGTCAATTCGTCGATAGCCTGGGTCACCAGTGGCCGGATCTCGGCGTCGCCAACTGCTTTGGGCATATAGCTTTCGATCACGATGATTTCTTCGGCTTCCTTGGCGGCGAGTTCGGGCCGGTTGCCCTTGGTGAACTGGTCGATGGAGTCGCGGCGCTGCTTGATGAGAGTCGTGAGTATCTGCTGAGCCTCGGCGTCAGTAAGCGGGGAGCGCTTGTCGATCTCTTTCATCTTGAAGGCAGTCTTTACCATGCGAAGGACAGATAGCTTGTCGGCTTCGCGCGCCTTCATGGCGGCGACGATATCTCGGTCTACGGTGTGGACAAGAGTCGAACCGGTTTCTGCTACTGACATGTTGGTCTGCCTCTCCCGCACACGAAGCGCGGCTAACTCTCCATTATAGGGAGGGTCGCGGCCCGCGGCCTCCCGCTACAATAAAGGTGAAAAGGACCCGACGCCCATGATTCGCAAGACCCGCTTGTTTACGCCTGGCCCGACGCCACTGTTGCCTGCTGCGCAGTTCGCGATGGCTGCTGCCGATATCCATCACCGCACTCCTGAGTTCCGCGCGCTGTACATGCGCGTGCTCGAACAGTTACGGGCGTTTGTCGGGTCGAAGAATGATGTAATCCTGCTGGCCTGTTCCGGCACGGGCGCGATGGAAGCTTCGGTATCGAACATCACCTCGCCGGGCGACCGGGTGCTGGTGCTGAGCGCCGGTAAGTTCGGCGAGCGGTGGACGGCCCTGGCGAAAGCATTCGGCTGCCAGGTGGACGTGGTCAGCGTGCCTTATGGGCAGACCTTTGACATGGAAGAAGTGCGCAAGGCACTGAAGATCGAAACGCGCGCCGTGTTCATGCAGGCGACGGAGACGTCGACCGGTGTGCGGCATTGCGTGCCTGCGGTCGCCGAGATCCTGAAGCAGCAGGAGAGCGACGCGCTGCTGGTGGTGGATGCGATCACCGGCCTGGGGACGACCCACATCGATATGGATGCATGGGGTATCGACATCCTGATTGGCGGCTCGCAGAAGGCGGTGATGATTCCGCCCGGTTTGGCTTATCTTGCCGTGAGCGAGAAGGCGTGGGGTTCGATGGAGATCAGTCTGAATCCGCGCTACTACTTCGACCTTCGTAAGGAACGGAAGAACGCCGCAAAAGGCGAAAGTGCGTATACGCCGGCAGTGTCACTGATTGCGGCCCTGGGTGCGGCGCTCGACTACATCGCCCAGCAGGGCGATGGCGACCTGGCACGCGGCCGGGCGCGGCTGGTGGAGAATGCAGAGACCATCTCCGCCATGATGCGTGCGGCGATGCAGGCACTTGGATTGAAGCTGTTTGCTCCGGATGCTCCGGCTGCTGCCGTGACGGCGGTGCTGCCACCAAAGGGGCTCGATTCGGGTGTGATTGTGAAGGAGCTGAAGAGCCGCTTCGGCGCAATTATCACCAATGGACAAGGCGAGATGAAGGGGCAGTTGTTCCGGATCGCGCATCTGGGCTTCTTCGATTACCTGGACACGATTGCGCTGATCGGTGCTTTCGAACAGGTGGCGGCTTCGTCACTGAAGCTGGAAGGTTTTGCTTTCGGCAAGGCATTGACTGCGGCGCAGAATGTGTATGCGACGCGGCAGCCGGACGAAGCGGCATTGAGCCAGTGCCCCTGCGGACGCGGTATTGAGCATTGCCAGGCAGTGGCGGTGCGGCAGGCGGTCGGGGCGCGGTAGCACCCCAGCGGCTCAAGCCGTTATCTTTTTGCCTCTTATGTGGCACGGCTGGAGCCGTGCCCTTCGCATTATCTGGTTGGGCGCACTGGACACTGTCCCGGCGCTGCGCTCTGACCGAAATGACAGTCTTCAGGGAGACGCATGAAAATCGTACTTGCGGAAAAGGTTTCACCCGCCACGCTCGCGGTATTCCAGGCCGAACCGGACTGGCAGATTGTGACCCATGACCAGATCAAGGGCACACTTGCGGATGAGTTGAAGGATGCTGACGGACTGGTCGTCCGCTCAGCGGTCCAGGCGGATGAAGCGTTGATGGAGCATGCGCCGAAGCTGCGCGTCATTGGCCGCGCCGGTGTGGGCGTGGACAACATTGATGCAGACGCGGCGACACGGCGCGGCATCGTGGTGATGAATACGCCGGGTGCGAATGCGATTGCTGTTGCGGAGTTGACGATTGCCCTGGCTCTCGCGCTGGGACGTCAATTGCCCAAGGCGAATGCGCTGCTGCACCAGGGCAAGTGGGAGAAGAAATCGCTGCAGGGTTCGGAGCTGCGCAACAAGACGCTGGCGATTCTCGGGCTGGGTCGGGTAGGACTGGAAGTAGCGAAGCGGGCGCGTGCCTTTGGCATGGACATCATCGGCTACGATCCCTTTGTTGCGGCTTCGCTGGCGCGCGAAGCCGGTGTGCAACTGGTGAGCCTGGATGAACTGTTCAGTAAAGCGGACTACCTCACACTCCACGTGGGTTTGACGCCGCAAACGCACGGCATCCTGAACGAAGCGCGGATCGCAACCATGAAGAAAGGCGTACGGATCATCAACTGCGCGCGCGGCGAATTAATTGAAGATGCGGCACTGCTGGAGGCGCTCAAGAGTGGCAAGGTGGGCGGAGCGGCGCTGGATGTCTTCACGAGTGAGCCGCTGAAGGATTCGGCTTACTTCAATGTCGAGAATGTGATTCTGACGCCGCATATTGCCGGATCCACAGGCGAAGCACAGGAAGCGGTCGGCATCCAGATTGCGAAGCAGGTGAAGGAATATCTCAAGCTCGGCGTGGTGCAGAATGCCGTCAACATGCCTTCGCTGAGTCATGAAGAGTATCTGCAGTTGTCTCCTTATCTCGATATGGCGGAGCGGCTCGGTTCCTTCCTGGCGAGCATTGCTGATGTTGGAACGGCGGGCGGTGGCAATCTCGAGAGCGTGCACCTTTCCTATAGCGGCAAGCTGGCGGAAGCCAAGACGGACCTGGTCCGGAATGCTGCGCTGACGGGTGTGCTGGGTCACTCCGAAAGTGTGAATCGGATCAATGCTGCGTCGGTTTCGGAAGAGCGGGGGATACGACTGCACGAGAGCAAGAAGCAGGAAGCCAGCGGCGGTGCGGGCAGTACGCTCAAGATTGAACTGGGTGCGGGTGCGTTGCACTCGCAGGCAACAGCGACGGTTTTGCATGCGCATTCTCCGCGGTTGCTTTCCTGCGATGGCATTGATATTGAAGTGCCGCTGCAGGGAACGCTGCTGTTCATCCGCAACCAGGATGTGCCTGGCGTGATTGGAAGGATTGGGACGATCCTTGGCAAGCATTCGGTGAACATTGCGAACTTTGCATTGGGCCGCGATCAGCGAGGCGCCAAGAAGGATGCGCTGGCAGTGCTGCAGATCGATGGAGATGTGCCGGCTGCGGCGATGACCGAGCTTGGCAAAGCCGAGGGGATCACCCAGGTAAGACTGGTGAAGCTGGCGAAGGCTTAACGTCTCCGGGCAGGCAGCGCGGTCCGACACACTACAATGAAGAAGCGGTGCTCACTAACCCTTGCGCCGCACCATGAGATTGCAAGAGGGAGTACCAGAATTGCCGCTTTACGAATATCAATGCAAGCAGTGTGGACATCGCTTTGAAAAGATCCAGAGCTTCAGTGCGCCCGAGATCAAGGAGTGCCCGAAGTGCGGCAGTGAAGTGGAGAAGCTGATCTCGGCACCGGCGATCCAGTTCAAGGGTTCGGGCTGGTACGTAAGCGATTATGGCAAGGGTGGCGCTGCAGGCTCGAACACCAGGCCGGATACGCAGAAGAGCGGCGAAAGCGGCAAGAGCGAAGGCTCATCGAGCAGCGACAGCTCGGCGTCGAAGAGCGATTCTTCTAAAAGTGATTCAGGCGGCGGCAGCGAAAGCAAGTCGAGCGATAGCAAGTCTTCGGCGCCTTCACCTGCTCCTTCGTCAAACAGCGGCTCATCGACGTCGTCTGCCAGCTCTGGTAGCAAGAAAGATTGAAACAACTAACCGCTAAAATGTGACGAGCGCAGCTACTTCGCTGCGCTTTTCTTTTTGACAGCAGACTTTTTCGCCGTCGACTTTTTTGCGGCCGCTTTCCGCGCAGGTGCCTTCTTCGCAACGGACTTTTTTGCAGATGCT
>CAZZVA010000047.1:0-16578 GCA_964657345.1 uncultured Acetobacteraceae bacterium
GGCCCGAACGTCCCAAAAACCCGCTGGTCCATACTGAGCCCCTCAAGGTGCATGCCCGTCTTCTCGGCAATGCGCTGCAGGGTCTGCGTAAGACTGGCGTTGTCAGCATGAACACTCAATTGATCTGCTGTAGCACTGATGATCGCAGCGGTCGCTGGCTGCTCCAGCAGTGAACTCGATCTGGGCGTTGCTGGCAATCGGGAGGCCTGCGCGCTCGGAGATGCGGGCGCCGCTTGCGGAACACCGCCGGCGGGCGTCTGCCCGGACAGTGGGAACAGGCCGAAGACCAGGTAGGCAGCGGCAATCGTGGCCGCCCCCTGCGCCGACCTCGCATGAAAGCCTGCGGGAGTAAGCCGGATGTGACGAGAGTGATGAATGGCGAACCTCCTGGAGCCGGGTCCGAGCCGCTGGCAGATTATGATAAGTGCAGTGTTGTCCGCGTCTCAGCAGCCCATTGCCCGGTCAATCGTTCCCGGACTGTCTGATAAGTATAGCTAGGGACCGGTAGCCTTGAAAGCGAAGTCTCCGGTGATCAGGACACATTGACGCGAAGAGCGGGTAGGCAGGGCTGCAATGCGATGGAAAGAGGCTGGAATGTTGTTTTGCGCGAGGACGGCGTTTCGTGGTGAACTGAATCGGGTCTTCATGGTCACACTGAAAAAAATAAGCGTAAAACCGATCCTGCCTGCAGTCTGCACGCTGCTATTCGCGGCTTTGAGCTGCGCGCAGGCCTTGGCCGTCGCCTGTACGACACAGGCAGAAATGAAAGATGCCGACCGGGCGGCCCTGGCGAACGCCGCGCGGGAATTGGCGACACACATGGCTGCTGGCGATGCAGACGGGGTCAAGGCAAAGACGATCCCCGCCGTCGCCGGCAACTTCGACGGCATCGCGAGCGATGTGCGCGGACTGGGGCCACTACTGAACGGCGCCGCCCTCCGGGTTTCGTCGGTATACGCCCTGGACGCCTCCAACGCGACGCCAGGGCAGGATGAGGTCGAGTTCTTCTGCGGACAGGCCGCCAATGCCGCCCACGTGAGCATGGCGATCCCGCAGCTGCCGCCGGGCCGCTTCGCCTTCGTGGTAGTGGAAGCAACCGGCGTGAAGGACCCCCAGCGGCTTTCCATGCTTCTCGAAAATGTGGGCGGCGCTCCCACTGCCGGGGCAAGCAGTGCTTCGTGGCAATTGGCCGGATTCTTCCCAAAACCATTGCTCACCGGCGGGCATGATGGTGTCTGGTACTGGCAGAAGGCGCGCGACCTGCACAAGGCAGGAGCCAACTTCAGCTCCTACTTCTATTACGAGACCGCCCAATACCTGCTGCTCCCCGCCGATTTTGTCAGCAGCAGCAACCTGGACAAGCTGGGCCAGGAAGCCACGGCAGTTACCCCTCCCGGACTGCCCGGCGTGCAGCCCATGGATGTCCAGGCAGGCGGCCAGACCCTGAAAGTCACAAACCTCCACACTGTTCCATCGCTCAGCGATCCCAAGGCCGGCCTGGACCTGGTCATCAATTACGATGCCGCCAGCGTGAGCGATCCAGTAGCCACCCGCACCACAACTGTCGCGCTCATGAAGGCAATGCTGACGGCTCACCCGGATTTGAAGGACAACTTCCGCGGCCTGTGGCTCTATGCCAATGCGCCCAACCAGCAGCCGTTCTCGCTGGAACTGCCGGTGGCCCAGATCGAGTCCCAACAGTAGCGCCATGGAAAAAACACTCAGCCAGATTCTGCAGGACCGGCGCGCCACGCCCAGCTTCGATGGCAGCCCCATTACCGATGCAGAGCTCCAGCAGATCCTGCTCGCCGGCACCCAGGCCCCAAGCGCCTACAACCTGCAGCCCTGGCGCTTCGTAGTCGTGCGGAACGAAGACGGCAAGCACCGCCTGCGGAGTGCCTGCTTCAACCAGGCAAAGGTGGAAGAGGCGTCTGTCGTGATCGTTGCCTGTGGCGATGCCGACGGCTGGCGGAACGGCGACCTCGAAGAGATGCTGCGCCTCGGCCGGCAGGGCGGCATGAGCGAGAGCTACGCCGAACAGGCCAAGGCAACCATCCCCAACTACCTCGGCAACCATCCCAACCTGCCCATGTGGCTGAATCGCCAGGTTATGTTTGCCTTCACCCACATGATGCTCATGGCCGAAGGCCTGGGCTTCGACACCGCCCCGATGGAAGGGTTTGAAGAGCAGAAGGTCAAAGAATACTTGAAGCTTCCCCTTAGCTACACCGTCGTTGCCTTACTCGCGATCGGTCGGTTAAAGGGTGCGGATAAATTCTCCGGCGGACGCTTCAACATGGGGCGCACCGTCTATGAAGACGAATATGGCAAGCCGCTGCGGCTCCAGTCCTAACATCATTCTCCTGGCATCTCGCCAACATTAAGTTCAACCGGCTGGATCTTCAAATGTCGAGTCGGCCGAGCCTCAATCTAGGCCCGCAGTGGGTCACGATGATATGGGAAGAGAATTTCCGGATCGACCTGTCGTAGGCGTTGGTGCGATAGTCCTGCGGCCGGCCGGCGCAGGACTCGAGGTGCTGCTGATACGACGCGCCAATCCTCCTCTGCAGGGAGAATGGTCGCTGCCAGGCGGCATGGTGGAGCTCGGTGAGCGTCTGGAGACAGCCATCATTCGTGAGGTCCGCGAAGAAACCGGCCTGACTACACGGCCGCTGGCAGTGGCCGAGGTGCTGGATTCGATCGTGACCGAGGACAATACGGGGTCAGGCTTTGCTGAACACGCCGCCGCCCCGTCCGGCCCAACGTCGAAGGTGCGCTTCCACTACGTTCTCATCGACTACCTGTGCGTCGTGGAAGGGGGCCTGCTCGCATCCAGCAGCGATGCTTCCGAGGCCAGCTGGCAGCCCGTAGACTCGTTGCGGCAGGTGGGCCCATTTGCCTTGCAACCCAAAACAATTTCTGTCATCCGGAAGGCCGCGGGCATGATGAAAGAGGTTGACCGTCAACCTGGCTGAGGCCGTGGCACCGATCCCCTGGGTCTGATCACTGCCGGTCAGGATGGGGATTGCGATCGCGGAGCAGCGCGCATGCGCCGCAACTGCAGAATGACGTCGGCGGCCAGCAGAGGTACAGTCCAGCAGGCCCAGATGTAGGTGACAGCTCGATCTCCCGCCGGCATCAGGCGAGAGGTCGGACCCATGTCGTTGAGGGCTCGGAAGATGACAAACCCGAAAGTCACGACGTAGCTGCGCGCCATCCACTCCTTGTGAACAGCAACCTGGCGCTGGAGGATTGCGTAAAACGCCATACCCGACGTGACCACCCAGGCGACGCCAAGCATGGCCACACCGAATCCCCACGCCCAGCCATCGCTGGTCGTCAGCGCGAGGCGGAAGGCCGCAAGTGATCCCAGCGCAATGGCGCATAAATAAATTCGTCCGAGAATGCGATGAATCGGAAGATGACGCTGGCGCAAACGCTGTGAAAATTGGGTGGGCCCAGTCAACAGTGCGACCATGCCGGCACTGATATGCACCAGCAGCGTTGCTCGTTTCGGCCAGTAATGTCTGAATCCGGCGGGATTGTAGTGAAAGTAGTAGGGAAAGACATACGTGACGACAAAGAAGATGGCTAACACCACGATGGCAGCCAGCACAAAGGCTTTCAGGCTGACCCACCTTGCTCGTGACACGATGACCGGGCGCTGCGCGGTGGCGGAACTGGACATGGCGACTCGCAGGAAAGAGATTCCGATAGTCGGGGCCGGGACCAGGGACAGGGGCCTCAGTCTAGCGCACACCATTGCTGCAGGAAAAGTTCTTTCGCATCAGATTTTCTTTCGCCGGCGCGCTTTTTCTGCTTTGGTTGGAATGCGCTTCCACCGAAAGAAGTGACCAGAGTTTCCAGCGAGCGTCACTCCGAATAAGCCTCATCCGTTTGTGCTGGCATGATCGACAAATATTCCGCATCATAGGTGAGAGATTCACAGCTTTGTAACAATCGAATCGATGCGGCCGCAGACTACGAAGCGTGTCGCAGCAGAAGGCATCAGAGAATGGCGATGAGTGCAGGAACTCTTCCCCGGGTGGAAGAACAGGAATCAGAAGCGACTGGGAGGCAATTGCCAGTCACGTTATACACAGGGCTGCTGCTGCTGGTACTGGCGACCTTGCTCGTGTGGAACAAGCCGCTATGGGTTTTGGACAAGGTGACGGCTGCGCGCCTGGCCGTCGCCGGCATGCGCGGTCATGACGTGATGATCGATGGCCATCGCATTCATTACCTCGAAGGCGGCGAAGGTTCGCCGGTCCTGCTGGTGCATGGACTGGGAAGTCGCGCGTCCGACTGGTCGGGCCTGATCCCTTCCCTGGTCAAGAGCAGCCACCACGTCTACGCCATCGACCTCCTCGGCTATGGGAATTCCGACAAGCCGAAGGACGCGAACTTCTCAATCGGCGACGAGGCCACCCTGGTCGAGCACTTCATCGACACCGAGCACCTGCAGCAGGTAGACCTCGCCGGCTGGTCGATGGGCGGCTGGATCTCCATGGTCGTCGCCACCGAAATGCCGGAACGCATCGCGAAGCTCGTGCTGCTCGACAGCGCCGGACTGCGCTTCCAGCCGACTTTCGATCCGCTGCTCTTTACCCCTTCGAATCTCGATGAACTCCATTCGCTGATGACATTGCTGACGCCGGATATGCGGCCGGTTCCGACATTTTTTGCCAAGGCATTACTGATGCGGTCCAAGGAAGACAGCTGGGTCATCCGTCGCTCCGTGACCTCGATGCTGACCGGACAGAACCTGCTGGACGGCAAACTCGACAAACTCACCATGCCTGTCCTCATCGTGTGGGGCAAGCAGGATGTCCTGACGCCACTCTCCATGGCATATGCAATCCACGCCGGCGTCCCGCATTCCACTCTGGAACTCTTCGACGGCTGCGGCCATCTCGCCCCGGGGCTATGCGCCAGCCGGATCGCCCCAAAGATGACCAGCTTTCTGGACAACTCGGACACCCGCGAACACGCAACAGTAGTTTTGCCCTCAGGCCAACAGTAGCGTCAGTCCGGCTTCCACACGTACGCATTGGCCTGCGGTAGACCCACCGTAGCCAGCACGCGATACACAAACTGCCGCGCCATCTCCTCGGAACTGACCGGCTGATTGTAAAACGCGGGAATCACCGGGAAAATCATCGCCCCCGCATCCGCCGCCAGCTGCATGTTTCGCAGATGAATCTTGTTGAACGGCGTCTCGCGGACACACAGTATCAGCGGCCGCTGCTCCTTGAGTGCCACATCCGCCGCGCGTTCAATCAGGTTCGACGCCAGGCCATGGGCAATCCCCGCCAGCGTCCCCATACTGCACGGCAGCACGATCATCGTGTCCGCGGGATAACTGCCACTCGCGATGTTCGCGCCGATGTCCGCTTCCGACAGCTGCCGGATCTTGGCTGAAGGAGCACCCAGCAGATTCTCCACCAGCGCATTCCTTCCCTTCAGCCCAAGCTCTTCCGCCAGCACACGCAGCGAGTTTTCCGACGGCACAAAATTGACCGTCGCCACCCGTGAATCCGCATCGAGAGCGCGCAGCAGCTCGCGTCCAAACACCGCACCACTGGCCCCCGTGAGGGCCACAGTCAGATTGCGTCCGGTAGCCGGCAGCGGGACAGGCATCGGCTAACCGCCTGCCGCGCGCGGCACAACCGCCTGCGCTACTGGAACGTGATGGCCGACCACGCGGTCAAAAATGGCATCGACATTGGACAACTGGCGATGCAGATCAAACGTGCTCGCTAGCCTCTCCGGCGTCAGGCGGCTGCTGATAGCCGGATCCTTCGCAACTTCATCCCGAAACACCAGATCCTCCTGCCAGGAGCGCATGGCGTGCGATTGCACCAGGCGGTAGGCCTCTTCCCGTGACATGCCCGATTCCGCAAGATCCAGCAGCAGTTGCCCGGAGAAGATCAAGCCACCAGTGCTCTCCAGGTTCTTCATCATGCGCGTGGGATAAACCAGCAGCTTCTCCAGCAGGGAAGTCGTCTTCGCCAGCAGATAGTCGGCCAGGATGGTTGAGTCGGGGAAAATCACCCGCTCCACCGATGAGTGCGAAATATCCCGCTCATGCCACAGCGCGATATTTTCGTATGCCGCCTGCGCATTGGCGCGCACTACCCTCGCCAGTCCGCTGATCTGCTCGCTGATGATCGGATTCTTCTTGTGCGGCATCGCCGACGAGCCTTTCTGCTTTTCCGAGAAATATTCCTGCGCTTCCCGTACTTCCGTACGCTGCAGATGGCGAATCTCCGTCGCAATCTTGTCCAGCGTCGATGTCAGAATCGCCAGCGTCGAGATGTAGTGAGCATGGCGATCGCGTTGAATCACCTGCGTCGCGATCGGTGCCGGCGTCAGCCCCAGCCGTGCGCAGATGGCCTCTTCATGCTCCGGCTTGAGGTGGCCGAATGTGCCGACAGCCCCTGACAGCTTGCCGATACGCATGCCCTCCGCAGCGGCCTGGAAGCGAATTAGGTTGCGCTGCGTCTCCGCATACCAGTTCAACAGCTTCAGACCGAAGGTCGTGGGCTCAGCATGAATTCCATGCGTGCGGCCGATCGTAGGAGTGTGCTTGAACTCAAGTGCCCGCTTCAGCAGAACCGCAGCCAGCGCTTCGATACCGCTCCTGATGATGTTTGACGCAGCTTTGATCTGCAGAGCCTGCGCGGTATCGACAACGTCATTCGATGTCAGTCCGTAATGAAACCAGCGAGACTCCTCACCCACCTTTTCGGCAACCGCCGTCGTGAAGGCAATCACATCGTGCTTCACCTCGGCTTCAATCTCTTCGATCCGGTGCAGATCGAAATCGCCCTTCGTGCGTATGGCGTCCGCAGCCGCGGCAGGCACGATGCCGGCTTCCGCGAGCGTCTCCGAAGCCGCGGTCTCGACTGCAAGCCAGCAACGGTATTTGTTCTCGTCACTCCAGATGCGGCCCATGGCAGGCCGCGTATAGCGGGCTATCAAATCGTGTCTCCTGCAGCCGGTGCAACCCGGCGATCTTCTTCATTCTAAGCTGGCTGCAGCGATTGCCGGCTCTTCGTCGGCTTGGAAGCGCATCCTATTAGTAGATTCGGAGGATGGGATGAACACACCACAGGATGTACCAGTCGGCGAAGTCGTTGCAGGCGGCGAGCTGGTCACGATCGAGAAGTACCAGGACACATTGGAAGCCGAGCTGGCGAAGGGTCGCCTCGATTCCGCAGGCATTCAAAGCTTTTTAAATGGCGAAGAAGCCGGCCATCTCTACGGCACCGGCATGGGCATGCTGCAGCTACAGGTAGCAGCCGAGGACGAAGAAGACGCCCGCGCCATCATGAATGATCCCGGCCCGGCAGACGGAGACGTCACCAGCGTCGCCTGAGCACCCGCGAAGCAGTCAGGAGCAGATGGCTAGCTCTTGTAAGCTCCGACCTTCAGCAGCTGGCTCATCTCCTCGTGCAGGAAGCCCCGACCCGGTTTATACGGCTGCACCCACTTGCCATCAATCACAAACTGCGGAATGGCGCGCTTGCCGACATGCTCAAGCACCTCATCCGCAGCGCCGGGTGTTTCTTCAATATCGATCTCGGTAAATGGGACTTGGTGCTCTTCAAGAAAGCGTTTGGCAGTGCGGCAATCGCGGCACCAGGAGGCTGTGTACACGACCAGGGACATGCGCAGGATTCTAGTGCAGCGCAGATGCCCCTGTCGAGGCGATGCCATACCGTTCCGCTCCCGAGACCGGGCCCTGCAAGGTTTTAAACATGACGGGACAAGCCACGCTAACTGGCAAAGCGTTCAGCAGACCGCGCCTTCGCTTTGGCAGCTTCTTCCTCACGACTCTTAGGATCGGCCGCCGTTTCCAGTGAAACCAGCAGCCGAGAGGAAGCTGCAGCCACTTCTTCCACAGCCGCAAGAAAGACCGCCTCGTTGGCCTTGGACGGCTTGTTGAAACCACTGATCTTCCGGACATACTGCAGCGAGGCAGCGTGAACCTCTTCCGTCGTCACAGGCGGATCAAAATTGAAAAGTAATTTGATATTCCGGCACATACTTGCAACCTCCGGGTGAAATCATTCTCGCGCTCCAACAGGAGCTTGGGAAGCGCCATGCCTCAGTGCATCGGCATGTCGCGCTCCTTGGGCGTTTTTATCAGTGTTACGCCCGTCGGCGGCGAAGGCACACTGGCGCCGTTAACATTCACTGCAATCACGGAATACTTCAGGTCGCCGGGTTCGCTCGCTGGATCGCGATACTCCGGCCTGGTCAACCCTGAGGCGATGATCTGCGTGCCGGAAGCCGATGTCCTCTGAACCGAATAAGCAATGGCACCCGGCACCGGATTCCACGTCAGTGCCAGGAACGTACGCCCCCCGATCGCCTTGAAATTGGTCGGCGCCTCCGGCACATTGCCATTGCCAGGAAGCAGTCCGTAGATACAAAGCTGGCCAGTTCCGCGATTTTTCGCTCCAAAGCTGGGCAGATACACCTTGCCATTGGCTATCGTAGGCGGCGCCATCTTCGAGTACTCCCCGCAATCATCACGAGCAGCATTCTCGAGTGAATTCCAAAGCTCGCGGCTGATGTCATCCGCATCGTAAGCGTGCAGAATACCCGGCCGCGATTCGTGCCACGAGTCGCCCGTAGCGTGAATACTCGCCCACAGAATGCCATCACGATTCCCATTCGCGGAGAGCGAAAGCATTGCCCCCGGATGGCCCTCATTCTTCTCGTCGCGCGACATCAGCGGCGACTTTTCGACCTTCCCGCCATCGATCTTGTACACCCGCGCGCGATCGCGCTGGCCCCAGATGTACAGCAGCTGGCCGTTCTTCGCGCTCTCCCAGTACACCAGGCTATGCAGGTGTGAACTGGTCGCCTTCACATGCTGCAGTGCGTGCTGATCCCCCAGGTGCCCGAAGTGGTTGGTGTCGATCACATACAGCACGCCCTGCTTCCCGCCACCGATTGCGAGATGCGCACCCGGGATGAGCGTGGCGCCGGAGGAGTCAAGGTCGTTGTCATCCTTGTCGAGCTGAAAGTGGTTGGTCGGCGTAAACCAGTCCAGCAGCCTGAGCTGCGGACTCAGTTTGAGAAAGCTCTCGCTCCACTGCGTCGTTCCATTCCAGCTGCCATTGCCGGTAACGATGTAGATGTTGCCATCCGCATCGATCGAAGGCGCCTGCCCTGACTGCCAGATACTGGCGCCTAGCCCTCCCGGCGAGGTGTTGAAGACCCCTGTGCGTTTGAGCGTGGACTGGCTGTAGGCCAGCAGATAGCCATGATAGGGACCTTTGTCGCAATGCGAGGCATAGCTGACATAAACATTGCCGTGATTGACGAAAAGAGCAGGCCGCTGGTTCTGCTTCAGCGGGTCGAAGCCGGGCGCTTCAATGGTAGTAGGGCTGTCAGGCAGGTCAGCCCCTGTAGCAAGGTCCAGGGCATGCAGCCTCTGCTCGAAGCGACCGCCAGTGTTGGTCAGAGCCACGACGAACAGCGCAGTCTTCTCCGCATTCACGACAGGCGTGCCGACAATACCGAAGTTGCCATTCATATCCAGGCAGCCGAAGTCGGCGTCATACAGATTCGCGGGTTTGCCAAAATTGACGTGCCAGAGCGGGCCGCCAGCAGTAGAGTCATTCGCGTCAAACGCATAAACACTGTTGTTCACCGTCGTGACATAGACAACGTCATGCGTCCCACCCGCGACCTGGATGCCGGTAGCAACCAGCGGCTGCGAGTAGACCTGGTCATCGACAACATGTTTCGCCAGCATGCCGAACAGCTGCGCATTGACATTGGCTGGCGTAAGCATCGTCTCGGCCGTATTGGAGCCGGTGCGGGCATTGTCGTTATGCTGCGTCAATACATCGACCTGTGCGTTGGAACTGGGGCCGGCAGACGCTACAAACAGCAGGATGGTGAGCAGCCGCCAGGGGCCGCACTTCGCGATGATCATCGGTTTCCAGGCTCCCATCCAGTCTATTCCAGGAAGATCATCCGGCTTCGCGAAGGTCAAGGCTTCCACCGTGCCACCTTACCCTCGCAAGCAGACGGGCTTCAGCCCCCATAGCCTGATCAACGCCGTGACCGGAAAAATTCCCGCAGCAGTGTGCTGCTCTCTTCAGCCAGCACACCGGAAGCAACCACCACGGAATGATTCAGCTTCGGATGATTGATCACCGATAGAACCGTTCCTGCCGCGCCTGCCTTGGGATCCGGCGTGGCGAACACCAGCCGGTTGATACGCGCATGCAGGATGGCTCCTGAACACATCGAGCAGGGTTCGAGCGTGGTGTAGAGCGTGCAGCCAAGCAGACGGTAGTTGTTCAGTGTCAGCGCAGCAGCACGCAGCGCAACGATCTCCGCATGCGCCGTCGGATCGTTGGTCCGCAGAACGCGGTTCTGGCCAACCCCCACGATCCGGTCTTCCAGCACCACGATCGCCCCGACGGGAACCTCTTCCGCCGCCGCAGCCTGGCGGGCTTCCTCGAGTGCGGCCTGGACATAGTCAGTGTCAGTCATTCCCTCGTTCGATTGTAGATGGCAGGATGCGGCACACAGCCGTCCAAACTGTCATCCCGACCGCACCAACGCCCTACAATGTGTCATCTCGACCGAAGCGAAGCGAAGTGGAGAGATAAACCCTCCTCCAATCCATCCATCCTCAGGCCGGCTGCTGCTGCGTCATGCAATGCAGCGCACCCAGTCCCCAGATAAAGTCGCCACAGTGGATGCCGACAACAGCATGATCCGGAAACTGGCCAGCCAGGATATTCAGCGCATGACGATCATTGGGATCATTGAACGTCGGAACCAGGACCAACCCGTTTGCAATATAAAAGTTGGCGTAACTGGCCGGCAGCCGCTGACTCTCAAACACCACTGGCGCCGGCATCGGCAGCTCGATAATCTGAAACGCCTGGCCCTCCAGGTTGCGAGCGCTCCGCAGTCGATCGAGATTCTCCGCCAGCGGCTCATGATTCTCATCGGACGTGTTCGTCTCAGTGGCAGTCACAATAGTGTTCGTGCTCACAAACCGCGAGATATCGTCCACATGGCCATGCGTATCGTCGCCGGCGCAGCCGCGATTCAGCCACACGACCTGGTCGATGCCAAGATAGTCGGAAAAAGCCCGCTCCAGCTGCTCGCGGGAAACACCGGGATTCCGTTGCTGCACCTCGCTCAGCAGGCACTCTTCCGTAGTCAGCAGAGTACCCGAGCCATTCGTGTCGACACTCCCGCCTTCCAGTACCAGGCGATGCTCCGTGCCATCCACCATCACGACACTGGGCCTGAAGGACGGCATCTGCAGAAGCTGCTCGACATGCGCAGGCACCTCGTCGTCGAGACGCCAGTTGTCGTACTTGGCCCAGGCATTGAACTTCCAGTCGGTAATGGCAACGCCTGCATCGTTCTTGATAAAGATCGGCCCCGAATCGCGCAGCCATATTCTATCCGTCGCCCACTCGTGAAAATGAACATTGGCAAGCGTTGCATGAACGCGCGTAAGCAGGCCGCGCGCCCGCGCAGCAGCCTGTGCATTGTTCACAAGAATATGCACCTGCTCGACCCGCGAAAGATGCCGCACAATATCGGCATACACCCAGGCAATCGGATGGAAGCGTCCAGGCCAGTCTTCCGCGTTGTGCGGCCACGCGAGCCATGTCGCTGTATGCCGAGCCCACTCCGCAGGCATGCGGTATCCTTGCTGCCGAGGCGTCCCGTCCACTCAGCGATCCTTTACCGAAGTCACGGGATCCAGAAACCGTTGCACGATCGGCTGATATGCATCGATCCGGCGATCGCGCAGGAACGGCCAGTTGCGGCGCTGATCCTCAAGCGCCCGCAGATCCACTTCGCCGATCAGAATGTCTTCACGATCGTGCGGCGCCTTGGCAAGAATGCGTCCGAATGGATCAGCAATAAAAGAGCCTCCCCAAAATTCAAGACCCGCCCCCTCGACCCGATTGCCGCGGATATCTCCATTCTCATGACCCACGCGATTCACAGCGCCGACATACACGCCGCTGGCAATTGCGTGAGCGCGCTGGATGGTCTGCCACGCGTCATACTGCGCCGCCCCGAACTCCGTCTTCTCTGCCGGATGCCACCCGATCGCAGTAGGAAAGAAAAGTACATTGGCTCCCTGCAGTGCCGTGATGCGCGCGCCTTCAGGAAACCACTGATCCCAGCAAACCAGCGTGCCGATCGTGCCGGCTGATGTTGGAAAGGCGCGGAAGCCGAGATCGCCCGGTGTGAAATAAAACTTCTCGTAGTAAAGCGGATCATCCGGAATGTGCATCTTGCGATACAGCCCGGCCAGCGATCCATCTGCTTCCAGAATGGCCGCCGTGTTGTGATAAAGCCCTGGCGCGCGACGTTCAAACAGCGACGCAATCACCACAACATGTTCTTCGCGCGCCACCGCGGCCAGGCGCTCGCTGCTCGGCCCCGGGATCGATTCAGCAAGATCGAAAAGCGCAATGTCCTCACGCTGGCAGAAGTATTGAGCCGTGAACAATTCGGGCAGGCAGACAACATTCGCGCCCTCGCGCGCAGCTTCACGGACACGATCGGCAGCCTTGTCGAGATTGGCAGCAGGATCGGGCGAGCACGACATCTGCACCAGGCCGATGCGAAAATTTGTATAAGCAGGCATAGGTTTCCACCTCGAGTATAAATTGACCGCACGCATCAAACAGCTCTTGCAGTCGGCGCAACGAAGCCGCCCGCCGCTTTTGATCGAATCTTCATCCAGGCAGCCGCGAATGCAGAGCGAAAGCCATAGATGTGACAAGATGGCACATTGACGATGGACCGCACGGACCAGCATCGCGAAGGGGTCGACGAACAGTTGCGAACCATGCGCCTCTTGTTTGTCTCTGCCTTGAATCCGGATTACTACGGCGCCTACCGGCTCGCCGCGTTGCAACGCCTGGGTCTTGAAAGTGTTGTCGCTCTGGACCAGCAGGCGTATGCCGGGCAAGGCCTCGCAGGAAAACTGCAGTTTCGTACCCAGATGGGGCCGCCTGTCTCGCGCTTCAACCAGGAAGTCCTGCGCCTCGCACGCGAGAACCAGTCGAACGTAGCCTGGTTCGACAAGGCACTGGGACTATGGCCGAAGACACTACGGCAGTTGCGGGGAATGGGTGTGTTCACCGTCGACTATGTGAATGACAACTGCTTCGGGCCGCGCCATGACCCGGGCTGGCGCCTCTATCGCAAGACCATTCCGGAGTTCGATCTGCACGCGCTTCCACGCGATGTAAGCCTGCAAGATTACAAGGCACACGGCGCGCGCGCAGTGATGAGGATCCGTTTTTCCTACGAGCCGACCGTACACTTCCCGCCGGCGAACCCCCTGGCCGAATCCGCGCAACCGCGTGAGCTCTCGTTCATAGGCACGCCCTATGACAATCGTGCAGAATTCTTGACGGAGTTGTGGCGAAAGGGTCTGCCGGTCACTGTTTCCGGCTCCGAACCCCACTGGCGGAAAGCGCTGAAACCTGATGCCTTCCGAGCAACCTTCCGCGATGGAGAACTCAAGGGCGCCTCCTATCGCGAGGCCATCTGGCGCTCCAGAATCAACCTGGCCTTCGTGACCAAAGCAAACCAGGACAGCGTAGCCCACAAGTCGTTCGAGATCGCGGCATGTGGCGGGTTTCTACTCGCAGAGCGAACCCCGGAGCACCTTGAGTGCTTTCTTGAAGACAAAGAGGCCGTCTTCTTTTCCAGTCTGGATGAAGCCGAAGCGAAAGCACGCTTGTACTTGAAAGATACGGCGGCCCGTCAGCAGATCGCAGCAGCAGGACGCGCACGCGCTGCTGTATCGGGGTATGACAACGACAGCATGATGCGATCAGTACTGGCGCGAGTCGTCTCCCTCAGAGTGGAGAGATGATGCTGTTTTCGCTGCATTGGCGGAGCCGCAATCAGATCCGCTTCGGACCACCCGGTTTGCGAGTGCTGGAAGCTGGATGATAGCCTCGTTTTCGTTTGGATAGCTTCGCATCACCAGAATCGGGCGCCGTTTCAGTCCTTCGTCGCAAAGCCATCTCTGCTGCGCAGTCTATCGTTTTCAGATCACCTTTCGAGGATTATTCACGACTATGCAATCGACTTACAACGGAAAAGCCCTGCCCGCAGGCGGTGAAGCCATCACTTACGCCAATGGCACTTATCAGGTACCCGATCATCCGATCATCCCGTTCATCGAGGGCGACGGAACCGGACGCGATATCTGGCGCGCCTCACAGCGTGTCTTCGACGCAGCAGTCGAGAAAGCATACGGCGGCAAGCGTTCCGTAAAGTGGTTCGAAATCCTCGCAGGTGAGAAGGCCTACCGCGAATCCAAAACCTGGCTCCCCGACGATTCCGTCTCGGCTGCACGCGACCTGCGCGTCTCCATCAAGGGGCCTCTGACGACGCCGGTCGGCGGTGGCATCCGCTCGCTCAATGTAGCCCTGCGGCAGCTCCTTGACCTGTACGCCTGCGTGCGGCCGGTAAAGTACTACGATGGGGTGCCCAGCCCGGTAAAACATCCCGAGCGGCTCGACATCGTGCTCTTCCGCGAGAACACGGAAGACGTCTATTCCGGCATTGAATTCAAGCAGGGAACACCGGAAGCAAAGAAGATCATCGACTTCCTCAATAACGAAATGGGCTCGAAGAAGAAAGTCCGCGAGGACTCCGGCATCGGCATCAAGCCCATGTCTATTTTTGGATCGAAGCGCCTGGTCCGCTACGCCATCAAGTACGCACTGGAGAATGGTCGCAAATCGGTCACCCTCGTTCACAAGGGCAACATCATGAAGTTCACCGAAGCCG
Organism: uncultured Acetobacteraceae bacterium; assembly: GCA_964657345.1. GTDB lineage: Bacteria > Acidobacteriota > Terriglobia > Terriglobales > Acidobacteriaceae. The sequence goes on from CAZZVA010000047.1 coordinate 14,830, forward strand.
CATTTCGCGAGTGGGGCTATGAAGTGGCTCGCGATGAGTTCCGCACGCAGGTCGTAACCGAGCGCGAAAGCTGGATCCTGGGCAACCTGGAAGCTGATCCAAAGCTCACTGTGGAAGCCAATGCAGCCCTGATCGAGCCCGGCCTAGAATTCGGCAATGATGAGTTTCGCGCAGAACTGTACGCGGAAGTGAAGCACGTCATCGCCACCATCGGCGAATCGCACGGCAGCGGTAAGTGGCGCAAAATGGTGATGATCAACGATCGTATCGCCGACTCCATCTTCCAGCAGATCATCATCCGGCCGGAAGAATACAGTGTCCTCGCCACACCGAACCTGAACGGCGATTACATCTCCGATGCAGCCGCGGCCCAGGTGGGCGGCCTTGGCATCGCGCCGGGAGCCAATATCGGCGATGGGTTCGCAGTCTTCGAAGCCACCCATGGCACCGCGCCAAAATATGCAGACAAGGACGTGATTAATCCCGGCTCAGTCATTCTGTCCGGCGTGATGCTCTTCGATTTTCTCGGCTGGAAAGAAGCAGCCAAGCTGATCGAAAGCTCCATGGAAAAAACCATCCAGCAGAAATATGTCACCTATGACTTTGAGCGTCAGATGCAGGGCGCTACCAAGGTCAAGACAAGCGAATTCGCATCACGCATGATCGCCAACATGTAAATGCCTGCGCTCCATGCAGACGACAAAAGCAGCAAAGCATCGCTCGGTAAAATAGTGCCAGAAGATTTTCGAAGGAGAAGCAATGCGGAAAAAGGTCACCGTAGTAGGAGCAGGCAACGTCGGTGCGACGGCAGCCCACTGGATAGCGGCAAAGGAATTGGCAGACGTTGTGCTGGTAGATGTGGCAGAAGGAATACCGCAGGGAAAAGCATTGGACCTGCTGCAGGCAATGCCGATCGAGAAGCGCGATGTCCACATCACCGGCACCAATGGCTATGAGGAAACAGCCAATTCGGACATCGTGGTCATTACCGCAGGCATTCCTCGCAAGCCGGGAATGAGCCGCGACGACCTGTTGAATACCAATGCCAAGATCATGTCGGATGTCGTCGGAAAAGTAATTGCATTATCGCCGAATACGATCCTGATCATTGTTTCAAATCCGCTGGATGCCATGGCCCAGGCCGCATTCAAGCATTCGAAATTCAATCGCGAGCGGGTCATCGGCATGGCCGGCGTCCTCGATTCCGCACGCTTCCGGACGTTTATTGCAGAAGAATTGAAAGTGTCCGTCGAAAATGTAACAGCGTTTGTTCTCGGAGGCCACGGCGACACCATGGTGCCGTTGCCACGCTATTCCACGGTAGCCGGCATTCCGATCACCGAACTCATGGACAAGGAGACCGTGGCCCGCCTGGTGGAGCGCACAGCCAATGGCGGTGCAGAGATCGTGAAGCATCTCAAGAGCGGCTCCGCCTACTATGCGCCTTCTGCAGCAGCCGTCGAAATGGTGGAAGCCATCCTCAAGGACAAGAAAAAGATTCTGCCATGCGCGGCCTATCTGCAGGGCGAGTACGGAATTAATGGCCTATACGTCGGGGTGCCGTGCAAGCTCGGCGAGCGCGGTCTTGAGCAGATCATCGAAATCAAGCTGACCGACGAAGAAACCGCCGCCTTGAAGAAGAGTGCCGATGCCGTGAAAGAATTGTGCACCGTGATCGGCGTCGCTTAGAGAATGATCCGGCACGGGGGGCCAGTCCCGCGCCGGAGTCCTTCAAAGGCTAAGCTTTCA
>CAZZVA010000048.1:0-16377 GCA_964657345.1 uncultured Acetobacteraceae bacterium
GCCATTGACGTTGAGGACCTCACCTGAGATGAACCCTGAAAAAGGGGTACAGAGAAACAGTATCGGGCCAGCGATTTCGCGCACATCGGCAACGCGGCCCAGCGGGATGGTGGCGAAGATTTTCGCACTCGTTTCCGGATGCTGCAGCGCAGAGGCTGACATTTCGGTCGCGACCCAGCCCGGGGCGACACAGTTGACATAGATGCCCTGCCCGGCGAGCTCGCTCGACAGGCTTTTGGTGAGTGAAATAAGTGCGCCCTTGCTCACGGCGTAATCCGCGTGAAAGGCTTCGCCCCGTTGGCCGGCAGTTGAGCTGATGAGGACGATGTGCCCACGTGCCGCGCCGATGGCCTGCTGCGTCGTCATGGCGGCAACGGCTGCCTGCACGAGTCCGAAGACGCTGTCGAGATTGATGCCCAGGGTGGTGCGCCACTGCTCGTCGGCCATGGTGTCGATGGGCGCGTTGTTTGGCGGCCAGATGCCGTGGTTGACGATGAGGCAGTCAATGCGTCCGAAGGCGGTGATGGCCTGGGCGACCAGGGCGCGGCCTTCCTCCGGCGTGGCCAGATTCTGCTCGAGGGCGATGCAATATTCAGGGCCGCCACATTCCACGACCAGGGCGTCTGCCTGGTTCTTTGCCGAGCGATAGTTGAAGACGACCCTTGCGCCGGCTGCGTGAAACAGCCTGACTGTTTCGGCACCGATGCCGCGGGATCCCCCAGTGATGAGTGCGACCTTGCCGGCGAGTGAGAGGAATGGCGCCATCGGAGAGAGAGAAGCCATGTTCAGACGCTAGCAGGAGTGGGCTCAGATCGTCGACATAGCGAACCGGCGCATGTCTGGCCGGTCTCCCCCTGCCTGCTTTGGAGCGGCGTTCGCAGCGGCTGGTACCTGATCCCCCCTCCCCTCTCCGAAGTCGTCCATCTTGACTAGATATCTCATTCCATTGGGTTTACAGATTTACATGTTGCTATATATCTGAATACAAGAGGGTTAGCCGCAAGTATTTGATTCAAGACAAGTTAGGGCAGCACGGCAGAGATCTTAAATGACAAATAATTCATTCGATTAGCTTTAGAGGTAACTGTACGATTGCAGACGACTTAGCGGGAACGTAAGCTGGAAAAGGTGCTATTCCTTAAATATTACAAAATAAAGTATTTAGCACTGGCGTACCATAGGTTCTGTATGCGACCGTACATTTTGCGCTGGCGGGAATAAGAACCCTGCGCACTCTGCCGCCCCTTCTTCCTCTGATTCGATTCTACGAATTAGATGGATTCATTCGGCGACTCGTTCTACCGAGCCCAGCGCCGCTTTCTCTGGTCTTCAAAGCACTGGCTGCAAGTACCACAAGGAAAGGCTGTCTGGATGAGTGTGCACCTGATCAATCCAAGCGACAATGCGTTTGGAACGGCGGTGATTACCCCGCGCTGGTTGTATGTGCTGGCTGCGGCGACCCCTGCGTTTGCGGGAGAACCGATTATCGTGGATGAGACGCTGGAGCAACTCGTCCCGGAGACGATTCAGCCCGGCGATGTGGTTGGTATCGGCGTGCATACGGGCAATGCCCTGCGCGGCTATGCTGTGGGCAAGATTGCGCGCGAGCGCGGTGCTTACGTGGTGTACGGGGGCATTCACGCCACGCTGTATCCGGAAGAATCGTTTGAGCTGGGCAGTGCGCATTCTGTCGTCAAGGGCGATGGGGATGTGATCTGGAAGCATGTAATTGAGGACTGCATTGCAGGCAAGCCCGGGCACATTTACGATGGCGGCCGGATCGATGCGGACCAGTTTGTGTCGGCGCGGTGGGACCTGTTGCCGCCTGAGAAATACATGTGGGCGTCGGTCCAGACGGTGCGTGGATGCCCCAAGCACTGCTCCTTCTGCTCGGTATGGCGTACGGATGGGCAGAAGCCACGGCAGCGCAGCTTCCAGCATGTGATTGAAGAGATCGTCGAGCTGCGGCGCAGAGGATTTCGCTTTATCGCGCTGGCGGATGACAACTTCTACCCGGTCACGCTGACGGACCTGCGCCTGGCGAAACAGCAGGGCAACCTGGAGAAGCTGGCAGAGTTGACGCAGGTGCGCGCCGATAAGTTCGGGTTAATGGCGGAGATGGCCAAGCTGCCGAAGGACATGGTGTTCTTTACGCAGATCACGATGGAATCCGCCGAAGATACGGACTACCTGGATGCGATGCGGAAGGCCAATATCAAGGGCGCACTGGTGGGTATTGAAGCGGTGACGCCGGAAGGTCTGAAACACGTTTTCAAGGATTTCAACCTTTCCGGGGACAAGCTGGTGAAGCAGCTGCGGACCTTTAAAGAGCATGGTCTGCATATTTTGGGCTCGTTCATTTTCGGGCTGCCGAGCGACAAGCCGGAGACGTTCGAAGCGACGGCAGAGCTGGCATCGAAAGCCGGACTGACATTTGCGCAGTTCGTGATGCTGACGCCATTTCCGGGCACGATCGATTTTCAGAAGTGGGAGAAGGAACAACTGCAGGCTGCCGATACCGTCAACGGTATTCCGCTGAGCCGCTACTGGTTGATCCCTTCGAGCTCACGGCCGAAGATGTTTACGCCTCATCCCAATATGACGTCGGCCGAAATCAGCAGCCGGACACAGGGCGTGTGGGACAAGTTTTACAGCTACAGTTCGGTCTGGAAGCGGTCGGAGTGCGTTCCAAACATGAAGGCGCGGCTGGCTTTCGTTTTCATATCGAAGCTGTATCGCCAGATGTATGCCGGTACCGGCATCAGCACGGACAGTGCGCGGCGCAAGAAGGCACAGACGGGGGCGCGCTGGCTGGCCCGGCAGACACGCAAGTTCTTTGCGTCGAAGCCGATGCCGGAATTGCCGATGCCGGTGTGGGAAGAGCGAGCAGTGCCCGCGTCACAGTTAACGGCCATCCGTTTGAGCGGCCAGTAGAACTTTTGCCGGCATCGCGGATACGGTGCCGGTATCAACGCAGTGTTTTCTGGAAACGCCCGATGCGATGTGTCTGGTCCAGCCCGTGCCGGTTGTCGTGGTCTGGATGGAGCGGTGTCGCGTTCGCCGGGCTGTCCCTATGGCTGCCGGCTGTGACTGCGCATGCCGCGAAAGCTTCCGTTTCGCAGGTGAATTCCCGTTTGATCGTGGTCGGGTTTCTAGGTGGGAACATTCGCGGGAACGACGTGCTGCGCAAGGAATCCCTGCTCGCGAAGAAGTTACAGGAAACGTACCCGCAGCAGTTGCAGGCGGGTATGTTCGCAAACTCCGATGGCAATGCCGCGCTGGCCAGTATTCTGCAGCAGCTGGATACGGACGGCGACGGGCAGGTCAGCCTGCAGGAGAAGCAGGCTGCGCGGATTGTGCTTTACGGTCACAGCTGGGGTGCGTCCCAGGCGGTGACGCTGGCGCGGCGACTGGAGGAACTGCAGATCCCGGTTCTGTTGACGGTGCAGGTAGACAGTGTGCAGAAACACCATCAGCAGGATGGCCGGATTCCGCCCAATGTGCGGGAAGCGGTGAATTTCTACCAGTCCGAGGGTCTGCTGCGCGGTCGCCATCCCATTGTCGCGGCAGATCCGCAGCAGACGACGATCCTGGGAAATTACCAGTCAAGCTATCGCCGACATCCTGTCTCGTGCGCCGGCTTTCCCTGGTATGCCCGCGTTTTCATGCGGCAGCATATCGAGATTGAGAATGATGCCGTTGTCTGGTCACGGGTGGAAGCTTTGATCCAGGCGAGGGTGTAGCCCTTCCACGATGGAAGTGGCGGCTGTTGGTGACGGTCGCCTTGTCAACATCGACAGCGTCGCATTGTGGCGGAACCCGCTTTCAGCGAGTGAGCGGCCGCTGGTGTCCCGAAAGGTTTGAAAACAGCGGAGACAGATGGAATCCGGGATGGCGATCTCTTCTTCGCGAGGGCGTGCCACTGGGGACCGGCCGTGGCGGCCTCCTTTCGCGCGTTAGGACTTTTCACGTCGTCATGCAGCTTACACGGCGGATTTCACGCTGCGCGATCTGGCGAGCTCACAAAATTAAAATAAATGTTGACGCGGAGTACTCTGCGTAATAGAGTTCTCGCATTGGAAGAGATGTTGGACTTGAGAGCAGTTCTTTGGGCTCGTTTGCAATAGGAGGGCGTGATGGCGGCTGGAATCGAAACGGGAAATGACGAGATGGGGGCGGCGGAGCAGATCAGGTTCATCGAGAGCATGATTCTTGAGGGACGCCGGACTACGGAATACTGGGGTTGGAACTTTCTGCTGTGGGGGGTGGCTTACCTGGCAGCCATGGGCTGGTCCAGCTACTTCGTCCATAGCCGCAGCGCCGTGTGGGCATGGCCGGTGACCATGCTGCTGGCTACTGCCATTACTGTGTTCGTCGCGAGATCGAAGGCGAAAGGCCAGGTGGTGACGATGCGGTCCCGGGCTATTGCGGCGACGTGGATTGCTATCGGCATGAGTATCTTTCTCTTTGCCTTTCCCGCGATCATCGGCCGGCATTTTGGCGATGGTCATGCCTTTATTGCGGGTATCGAGGTGCTGCTGGGCGCGGCCCATGTGGCTTCCGGGATCATTTTGCGCTGGAGAGGGCAGATCGCGATCGGGTGTGTGTGGTGGGCTGCGGCATTGATCGCCAACCTGACCCAGAGCAGCAATGGCGCGGCCTATCCTTTTCTTGCCGGTACGCTGATCTGCAATATCGGATTCGGCGCGTACCTGATGTATTGCGAAGCACGGGACAAGGCACGTCTGCGTGCCGGGCAGGTGGCGCATGCCTGATCCGTCGGGGCTGCCGGAACTCGATCCGGTAATCCATGGCAAGCTGCGCCTGGCACTGCTGTCGCTGCTGGCCGGGGTGGAACAGGCGGAGTTTGCCTGGCTGAAGGAGAAGACCAGTTCCACGGATGGCAATCTCGGGGCGCACCTGATGAAGCTGGAGGAAGCGGGATACGTGGCGGTGGAGAAGAAGTTTCTGGCCCGGAAGCCAGTGTCCATCTACACCATGACGCAGGCGGGCCGGGAGGCGCTGGCCGGGTACGTCATGGCACTGAAGCAGTTGCTGGGGGCGGCCCTGGTCTAATTTTTTTGTCCGTTTACTCTGCGTTTCAGAGTTCTCTGGAATGCTCACTTGTTCCCGTTGTCTAACCGCGGCTCTGCCGCACTGGAGATTGTTATGAATCGCATCGTTACTGTGATTGCCACCATTGTCCTTGCGGGCTCTGCCTGCACTCTTGCTGCAGCCCAGACGTCGAACGACATCGGGCTGCTGGAGACGAAACTTCGTTATAGTGCTGCCGATTCGCCGGAGTTTGGACGCATGCTTGGGAGCTACTGGACCGCCATCGGGCAGACGCACGACTTCTCCCGGGCTCACAGCTTTTTCGATGAACTGGCGTCGGCCGCGCCGAAGCCAAATGCGACGCTGCTGGCCGAGAGAGCGTCGGCTGCCAGTGCGTACATGGGCTGGCTGTATGAACATCGCGAGCAGAACGGATTGACCGGTCAGCAACTGGAGCCGTTGCTGGCCGGGGCGACCGATGACTTCAAACAGGCGCTGACGATTGAACCCGACAACTTCGCTGCCCTGTATGGTTATGCCGTGTTTGAGGGCTATCGTCCGGACGGCAAGGAGCACCAGAAGGAACTGCTGGCCAAACTGGATACGCTGCGCGCTTCCAAGCCCTATCTGCCTTGGGCAATGGTCGATCAACTGGAGAAGACGGGCCGGATTGAGTAATTCACACCCTGCTGCTGAGAACGGAGCCTATGGCTGCATCTGCATCGGCTCCGTTTCACATGGCGGGGCCAAAGCGGGCTGCTGGTGGCCCGCCGTCATTCGCCGGCGTGAGGTCAGCAGATCCGCATGACCAGGCTGAGTTGTGGATAGAGGCCGGCGTGGTTGTCGCGGTAGAGAGCGAGGAGCCGTTCGCTCATCTGCTGGTAGAGTGCCGCGGATTTGAGCAGATGGTGCTGAAGAGCAGATTTGCGAAAGGGGACGATCCGAAGCAGACGCTGGCCATGGACCTCCATACGGATGCGCAGGATGATCTTCTGCAGTTGAACGGCATCGCGACGGATGGTTTCGGTGACGGCCTGGGCTTCTTCGAGATTCCAGCGGGTGACATAGCCGGCGAGCGCGAGGATCACCTTGGAATTTTCGTAGATGGCGTTGAGTCCGCTGATGCCCCCGAGCTGCGCCAGCATCGTCTCTGTGGCGAGTGATTCGCCTGGTTGTTGAGAGGTCAAGTAGATCGAGGCAATCTCCCCTACCGCCTGGCGCTCGGCCGGACGCAGTCGGAATACCAGTTCACTCCAGTCGATTTCTCGCAAACGTCTGGCCTTTCCTAACTGCCAGAAATAAGCGGCGACCAGGGCGGAAGAGAAGACGCTTACCAGCAGTATGGGTGTAAATAGAACAATCATAGATTCTTTCTTGCTTCTTTCGCTTTGCGCAGATCGTACTCCAGACTGTCACCCATTGCATAAAGATATCTGTGCAACTCAGTAGAAATCGTGGTGCGGGCCGGTTCTGCCCTCCAGAAAGACAGGCACCAGTATGTCAGAGCTACCAGATAAGCGAACATTCTCAAGTGTTCGAGTAGTATGTATTTCTGGGTCCAACCCCAGTAGCTGTGAGCAGTATCGACACAGATAGAAATACATACCCACAGTGCCATTCCTTCGGCAATGCCCATCACATGGTTACGCCACTGTAACCCTACGCGTGTCGCTGCCAGAAACATAGAAATAACTAACTCGGCAATTAGCAGGCTTGTAAACAAATTAAAACGGATCGACCAGGCAACAATTGTGTTGGCAGCTAGAGGATTGACGACGTAAGAGAGAGCTGCGGCGAGGAATGCACCGCCGCAGCCGATGGTGAGAAAGGTTTTTCTGGTGCTATGCACCCAATGGCCGGTGGGACAGAGTACTTCGCGAGCCATCTCAAAGACCACTCCCAACTGGAGAACTGCGTCAACGGTGACGAGGCCCCAGTAAGTCCAGAAGATAGTGGTGCGACTACCGTGGTGATACGCGATGAGGTTCAAGATCGTGATGAGGATCGCGAAAGCTATGTAGGCCGTGAAGAAGGGGAATGTGGTGTAGCGCCGCCGGCCGATGAGGATCCCGAGGAGCAGAATGTGTCCGCAGAACCCGACAAGCCACAGGCCCTCATCCAGCCGGGTCAACTCCATTTTCCTCCGCTACCGCCACGATCGATTACCGTCTTCAGGTAATTTTAACGCTGCTTTCGATGTTCATCGGGATGTCGGCGGCGGCGGCGGTACGGGGTTGGTGCCGCCTGGACCGGAGAAGGAAGTGGTGAAGGCAATTTTGGATGTCGGCGGCGGCGGCGGGACGGGATTGGTGCCACCTGGACCTGAGAAGGCGAGGGCGGAGGTGGAGAGCAGGCCTGCGAGGAAGGTAAGGGAAACGATCTTTTTCATGTAGAGCTCCTTGACAGCGCGGTGGGGCGCTGACAAGAAGCCTAGAGATTCAGGACGGTTCGTATAAGTAGCCGCGGGCTTAATTGGTGCTGGATAATCAGACTTAAGAGCATGAATAAGAATAAATAGGTGACAAATTGCTCGTGCCATCGGTACCGAAGTTTGTCAGCTTACTGACGGATTCTTGAGGTTAAGGTGGGGTCAAATGGCAGACCCCTGGATTGATCCAGCGGCCTTTCGACGCGGGCAAAATTTCCTGAAAATCGACGCCGCTGCATTCGAGAACCGCTGGAGGGTACCCTTTGACGAATCTGCCAATAACCGGGTAGCAACTGGATATGTAATCAATAAAGGATCAATTGCGTGACTAGTTTCACGGACTGCTCTTAATTTGTGAGTAAACAGGATTGACTGCCAAGGTATTAAGCGGATAGTTCATTTTCAGGGCCATCCTGCTGTGGGCAAAGCGCGAAAAGTTGCGAGAAGAAGCGGGCCTGTGGACGGAGCGAACGGCCTTCTTGCTCCATTACTTACTAAAGTAACTATAGGCGATCTAGCCCATAGTCAAAATGGAACGCAGGGTGCTACAAATGATTCAACGTCAGAGACTACTTCGGGCCACGGCCCATTTCTCCTAGTAGTTCATCCTTCTGGAGCTGGCTTTCGGTCAGTTCCCGTCCAATCCACCCCTGGACATTCCCACCATCCGGTCTCTGGAGCGGGCCTGCTGGAAAGCAGGCCCATTTGCTGTCCGGATTCGAAAACGGGTTCTGGCCTGCTCTTACAATCGGATCATGATCGAACCGGCTTCCAGGCCTTCCCTGGAGATGATTCAGTATCCCGACTGGCTTGGGGAGGACTGGCTGATCCATGGCTTCAGCACCCGCGGGGGTGGATATTCCACTGCTTATGGCGCCGGAGGCGACCTGAATCTTGGCTTCACACCTACGGACGATGCCGCGATGGTTCGGTGCAACCGCGGCTTGATGATGGATGTCGTGCAAGCCGGCTCTTCGACGCCTGGAGCAACGCTGGTGACTGTCAGCCAGATCCACTCTGCTGCGATACATAAAGTAGACGCGAGCAGGATGACGGCTGTTCCGGGGATGACGGGAGATGGTCTGGTGACGGCTACTCCCGGCCTGGTCCTGGGCATCCTGACGGCTGACTGTGTTCCGGTCCTGATTGCGGATAAGCGCCTGCGGGTAGTGGGTGCGTTCCACGCCGGATGGCGGGGCACAGTGCAGCGGATCGTGGAGAAGGGTGTGGCGGAGATGAGCGGCAGCTTTGGGAGCAGTCCGGTTGACCTGGAGGCGCTGATCGGTCCGGCGATCGGCGCGTGCTGCTATACCGTGGGTGCGGAGGTCGAGGAACGGTTTCGTACGGAGTTCCCCTATGCGGCCGAGTTGATGAGCCGGAATGCCGGTGCCGGGGAGGGTACGGTGCGGATGGATCTCAGAGAGGCGAACCGGAGACAATTGACGGCTGCGGGCGTGTCAGCCATGAACATCCACCTGGCGGGGGGATGTACCAGTTGTGAGCCGCAACGCTATTTCTCGCATCGACAGAGCGGCGGGATTACAGGACGAATGATGAGCGTGATCGGGATTCGCTGAATAGAACCAGTTACGACTGGTCCTTTGCGGCAGCATCGCCGGCGTGTTTCGCGGCGTGAGGATTGACCAGGTCGCGCAGCTCTTTGCTGGGTTTGAAGTAGGGGACGCGCTTGGCTGGTACGTCGACCTTAGCCCCGGTTTTGGGGTTTCTGCCGGTTCGTGGTTTGCGCTGGCGGATACGGAAGCTGCCAAAACCCCGAATCTCGATCTTGTCGCCAGACTGCAGGGCGTGGATGACCGACTCGAAGATCGTGTCCACGATGACTTCTCCGTCGCGGCGGGTCAATTCGCCGAGATGGGTCAGTTCTTCCACCAGGTCTGCTTTCGTCATAACCAGTCGGCTCCAGGTGCAGGATACCTTTGTTAAGCAGTGTAGATGCAACAAATTCGCCGCTGGTTAAATAATTGCATTGACGATGAAACCATCGGTACCCAGAGTGCCGGTGAGACAGCATGCGGGTATGAGGGCAGACACCATTGGCGGGTTTCTGGAGGAATGCAAACTAACGCGACCGAGGCGTTTTGCATCTACCTGCAATATCAAGCGGAACACAGGCTGAGTGTCGGGGCCATAGCGGGAAGGGTGTCTCTCCAGGGTGAAGTCGTCGAATATTGCGCAGATCGAGGGTGTCTGGCCGGTGGCCGACGCTTCTCCAGGCGAACCTTTTACACAAATTGCGGTCGGAATCCTGATTGCCGACCCGACGCATCGGAGATTGCTCAAATCGGCCACAGCGCACCTGGAACTGCTTTCGCAGGAATTGACCGAGAACGACGTCCAGGTCAGCCGCCTAATCGAGTTCGAGCTGGTCATCGCAGACGAGCCGGTTGCTCGAAAGGTGAAGGCTGTTCTCGCGACCAATGAGGAGCGGGCGGACCGGATCAACCCGGCAGTGGTCGCGGTCCGACGCCGTGAGAACGAGACTGTCGACATTTACCGCAGTGTGCCGGTTGCTCCTGTTTTGAAGGCCGACCAGGGATTCGATGCAGTGCTGGAGATGCCCATGGAGCCGGGTCCTGCGATGGTGCAGTTGAGCCTGATCCTGTACTCACAGCGTGCATTTGTCCGCCGTTATCATTCGGCCTTGGAAGAGCTGCATCTGAACCGGCGTATTTTCAGCTCTGTGACCAGTGGCATTTCGGTAGCCAATGCGAGCCTGCCGGATATGCCGCTGGTTTATGTGAACCCTGCCTTCGAGGTGATGACGGGCTACTCGCTGGAAGCCGTTCAAGGGCGCAACTGTCGCTTTCTGCAGGGATCGGAGACGGATCAGCCAGGGCTGACGGTCATCCGGGAGGCGCTGAAGCAAAAGCGGGAGACGGTGGCGATCATCCGCAACTATCGCAAGGACGGAAGTGCCTTCTGGAATGAACTTTCGCTGTCCCCAATTCGCAATCGCGAAGGGGAAGTGACGCATTTTGTGGGCATACAGACAGATGTCACGGCGCGGGTGGAGTTTGAGGCAGCCCTGCGCGAGAGCGAAAAGCTGGCCGCGGTCGGCCGGCTGGCGTCTTCCATTGCACATGAGATCAACAATCCCCTGGAAGCAGTGATGAACCTGCTGTACCTGGCCCGCTACAGCGATGAACTTGACGGTGCCAGAAAATATCTGGACAGCGCGGAGCAGGAGTTGAAGCGGGTCTCGCTGATTACGTCGCAGTCACTGCGCTTTTACAAACAATCGACGCGACCGCAGGCGATTACGGGTGCGAGCCTGCTGGAATCGGTGCTGGACCTGTACGAAGTGCGGCTGCGCAATGCGCATATTTCGATCGAGCGGCGGGAGCGGCTGACGCAGTCGTTTGTCTGCCTGGCGAGCGAGATACGCCAGGTGCTGAATAACCTGGTGCGCAATGCGCTCGACGCGATGGTGCCGACCGGCGGGCGGCTGGCGATCCGGAGTCGTGAAGCGACAGAGTGGCGCACGGAGTCAAAGGGAATTCTGATTACGATCGCAGACACCGGCACGGGCATCAGTCCGGAGGCGTTGAAGAGTATTTACAAAGCATTCTTCACGACCAAAGGGATCAGCGGGACAGGGCTGGGATTGTGGATCAGCAGCGAGATTGTGCAGCGGCACCAGGGAAGACTCAGGGTGCGCAGCAGCCAGGATCCGCGGCATCGCGGGACGGTCTTCCAGTTGTTTCTGCCGTATCAAGGGATTGCAGCCTGATTCGCGGTAGTGTCGCTGTCTTAGTGCGGCATGTATTGATGGCAAAAAGCCGGTAAGTAAAGTCGATTCGAGGGAGTCAGGCAAAAGGAAGAGGCATCCGCAACGGATGCCTTTCAGGAAAGAAGTCAGCCTTGTCAGGAAGCGATGGCTGTGGGAATGATAGCAACGGGTGCATGACGGTGACGCATGGGTTTGGGGGAAATGCGGACAGTTTTTTCTGCTCCCTGCTCAAGCGTAAAGGCTTCAGAGCAGACACCGCAGAGCCAGAAGTGTTCGGTACGCCTGACGACTTTTCCGCTTTTGAGGGATGCTGCGGGATCAGGCAGCTCGAATATAAAAACGCGGCCCTCTCGTAGATAGTGCAGCGGCTTGCAGCAATCGGGGTTTGCGCAGTGATTCACCATAGAGTCTCCTGACTGACACCCGGGGGATGCCGTCTGTTGTGTGTACTCTCAGCAGGTGGTTTATGCCGGGTCGAGGCCAGCCCGTCGCGCTGTTCAGCGAGTTGGTATGAAAACTGACCAGACATTACATAGATGCGCGGTCGACAGGGCAAAGATGCCCTTGTGAAGGGCGTATCCGAGGGATATTTGCGTAACAGGTCCTGGGGTGAGGGTAGCCGACCGGGGAAGACTGTAACCTGAATTTGCGAGACAATCAGTTGTTCTGAATTATGAATCTATTACGCTCCACATTTATTGCTTTGTCTACACAAATGTCGCTGCGACGGTTTTCCGAGAGTTCTGTTGTTGGAAAGCGCATGTCGTCGCGGTTCATTGCCGGCATGACGCTGGAAGAAGTCCTGGATGCGGCGCAGGCGCTGAACCAGCATGGAATCGCGGCCACGCTTGATAGTCTCGGCGAAAACGTGAGTACGCCGGAGGAGGCGGAACGCTCGGCGGCCATCTACCATCGCCTGCTGGACGCGATCGGTGAACGCAAACTGCAATCGAATGTGAGCGTGAAGCTCACGCAGATGGGCATGGATCTGGATCCGGGGCTGGCGGAGACGATTGTCTCAAGGCTGGTTGCGCATGGCCGCACGGTCGACAGCTTTGTGCGGGTCGATATGGAGGGTACTCCGTATACGCAGGCGACGCTGGACCTGGTGCGTCGGATCCACGCGCTGCCGGGCAATGAGAAGCGCGTCGGTGTGGTGATCCAGGCTTATCTCCGCCGCAGTGAGGCGGATATTCGCCAGTTGATGCGGGAAGGTATCCGGGTCAGGCTTTGCAAGGGAGCGTACCAGGAGCCGGCCGAGCTGGCATTTCCGGCGAAGGCAGAAGTGGATCGCAATTTCGTCGAGCTGATGAAGCTGTTACTGTCCAGCGGCATCTTCCATGGGATCGCTACCCATGATGAAGCGATGATCGACGCGACGCGACGCTTTGCACGCGAGCAGAATATCGATCGCAGCGCGTTCGAGTTCCAGATGCTTTACGGGATTCGCCGGGATCTGCAGAAGACACTGGTGGACGAGGGCTACCGGGTGCGGGTGTATGTGCCGTTCGGCACGGAGTGGTATCCGTATTTTATGCGGCGCCTTGCGGAGCGTCCGGCGAATGTGCTGTTCCTGGCAAAGAACTTCTTCAAGAATTAGCATCGCGACTTGCCACGAGGTTTACCGATCAGTAATAGCCTCCGTGACGAGAAAGATGTATGGATGCATGCGCACAATTGCGGCATTCTTGTTTCAGACGTAGATGCCGCAAAGGCGAGGCTGGTTCAAGGCATCGAGTACGAAACCGGCCTCCCATCAAAAGCTGTCGCCAGGCAGCGAAGGTATCGGCACTACAATCCCACGAAAAGCCTAAACTTCTATCGACCGTTTTGTTGTTGAGGAGTTTCGCCTGGGTGCTGGTAGGGTTCGACGACCAGCAGATTGCCCATGATGGACCGTTCCTGCGCGGAAAACTGACCTGCAAACTGAGGCGAGTTCATGAGGGACTGGCGCTGCTCCGGCGGCAGGTCGCGCAGGTCGCGAAACGCCTTCTTCACCAGCCGCTTGCGATCTTCCGGAAGCGCGCCCAGCTGTTGAGCCGAACTGCGGACAGCCTGGCGGCGCTCCGGAGTTAGGTGCTCCATGTTTTCGATCCGGTTCAGGGTACGCTGACGCTGCTCAGCCGGCATCTGGTTTAGCTGGTGGAGATGGTTGACCAGGTTCTGTTGCTGCTGGGGCGCCAGTCGATCGAAGCCCGGCTCCTGCCGGAGGGACCTCTCCTGATCCGGCAATGACTGATTCTGGTGCTGCTTCATCCAGCTGCCGAGGTGTTCGCCGCTGGCTCCATTGCCGACCTGGGCTGTGAGCCTGGGCTGCTGGCTGGAGGGGGCAAACGGCTGGCGGGCATTGTTCTGGGCCTGCAATGTTCCGTATGCACTATTGGGCTGGAGGTAGGGACCCTGGCGAACAGGCTGAGACGGCATCGCTCCGGGGCGATTGTAGCCGTAGGAATACGACGAGGGAGCGTGCTGGGCAGAAGGACCCGGGTGGCCCGGGGCGTACCCGCGATTTGCCGGCAGACCTGCATGGCTAGACTGTGGCGCCGATACAGCGCGCGCCGGAGCGGGTTGCGGCGTCGGCGCCTGAGGAGCGACCGGGTGAACAGCCGAAGGTTTGGGCTGGGAGTAGTGCGGCGGCGGAGTGACCGGTTCTGTCGCGCCTGCGGCAGGGACCATGGACAGCGGCAGAAGACAGAACAGGACCGAGCTCATTGGGAAGCAGTGTGCTTTATTCCGGGCGGTTTTGCCGCAATTTCCGGTCAGCAAGAAAGGCGCGGGACGGCCGTCGCGGGCGGGCAGGGATCTTCCCTGCGCCGCGCTCCCGGCTGCTGCCCTCCGCTGCTTGCTTCCCGCCTTCATCCTGCGACTCCCGTTATCAGTGTTGATGGTCTGGCTAAAGGATTGCCTAGTTCGGCGATGCTCCGGAATCCGAGTCATCGGTATCCAGCGAGCTTAACTGCTGGAATACCTGTGCATTGCCATCCAGCGACTGCAGGTCCCGGACGGTTGCCGAGGCCTGGGTTTGTGGTGGCTGGCTGGCGTTATGCAGTTCATAAAGGCCTGTGCTGCCGCCCAGTACCAGCGCCATCACCAGTCCGGCTGCGCCTACGGCGCGCATCGGGACATTGGTGCTGAATAATATGCGGGAACGCAGCCGCTCCCAGAATCCTTCCGGTGCAGCTTCTTTCTCGGCACGCAGTTTTGCCTGCATCCGCGTCTGGAAGTAGGGAGAGGGCTCGGGCGCATGCCAGCTGTCCAGCAGGTTCATGGTCGCCTGCAGTGCGGTCAGTTCTTCCCGGCAGGCGGTGCAGGCGAGCAGGTGCTGATCGAGCGAGGCCCGCACGGATGGGGAGAGAGCAGCAGGGTCCAGGAGCAGGTCTGGAAGGCTGGACTTCAACTTGTCGCAATTCGGCTTCAATTTGTCATTCATCATGGTAGTTCTCACTTCCTGCATTACACGAACTCCTTCAGGCTTTCGCGCAATGTCTGGTAGGCACGGAAGAGCAGCGACTTGGTGGCGGATTCACTCAGTTTGAGCACTTCGCCTACCTGCTTGTAATCCATACCCTGGTACTTATGCATTAAAACCGCGGTACGCTGCCGCTCCGGCAGCTGCAGAACGATGTCGCGGATGGCCTTGAGGCGCTCGTCCCGCAGCAGATCCTGCTCGGCACTCGGGGTCATATCCGCCACATCCGGGGTGGTGCCTGTTTCGGGGTCCGGGGCGTCCAGGTAAACGTTTTGCGCGGCACGCTCGTGCCTGGTATCCCGGGCATGGTTGACGCCCAGGTTGGTAGCAATCCGGTAGAGCCAGGTGGAGAAGCGTGCCTCTGCCCGGTAGGTTTCCCGGGAGCGATAGACGCGCAGGAAGACTTCCTGCGCCAGTTCCTCGGCCACGGCCTGGTTATGTACCATGCGGAACATAAAGTGCACGATCTGCCGCTGATACTTGGAAATCAGATAGTTGAAGCCGACATCGTCGCCTTTGCTGACGCGCAGCATGATTTCGGCATCGGTAAGGATGCTCCAATCGGCAACAAAGGGAGCTGCAACCAGTTCCTGGCGGACAGCCTGCGGCACCGCATGTGCCGCCCCCAGTTGGGCCGTTCCAAGCTGGGCCGAGTTGAGAACGCCGGTCGCCATATCCTTGTAGACACCGGAGTCCCCAGAGGGTTGCGCGTCCTCCCCGATTCTGCCATCGATTCCCGATCCGGGGGATTCGGCTTCCGGGCGGTCGGGGTCAGACAGGTATGAATCCGGCTGACCTTCCGGATTTCCGGTGCCACGCCGGCTGCCGGCTTTTCCGGGATCGGGATCGGCGGGTCGTCGTTCCGGCAGATTCCCTGGAAACTCGCCACGATCTGGAGGCTGTTTGGGCATGAACAGGTCAGCTGTTGATTCTATCGTCCACTGGGCTGTTCTGTATGCCGGTGTGGCGTCCGGCGGAGTATCGGTTGAACCGCCTGCCGCATTTTCCTGCTGGTTCCCATAGTGGAGCTGGTGACCGGCCGAATCAGCCGGGTTTTCAGTTCCTGTGACCTGCGACACAATCACGACTGTCCTTGATTACAGGAGGTTGGCAGGGGCCGACCTAGTCTTGTGCCTGTGGAGACAAATCATGACTACGGCAACAGCTCTGAAAACCACCTTCGATACTGTCCTGGCAGCGACCGATTTCGGTGAACAAGCCGACCGCGCGCTCGCCTATGCCAAGGCGATTACGCGCAGTGCGCATGGCCAATTGGTACTGGCTCATGTGTCTCGGCCGGTCATGCCGACGTATATCCCGGAAGGCGGCTGGATGGACGACGCCAGTGAAGTGGAGCGGGACGCGATCAACCTCGAAGCCGCGGCGATCGCCCTGCGGGCTGAAGGTTTCATGGCGAAAAGCGCCTGCGGCTATGGCGGAGTGGCTGACGAGCTGGCGCGCCAGGTGAAGGACTCGCATGCAGACCTGGTCGTAGCCGGGACGCATGGACGGCGCGGGCTGGCGAGGCTGTTTGCCGGTTCGCATGCCGAGTCGATTGCGAGCAGCGTGCCTGTTCCGGTGATGATTGTGGGGCCGAAATGCGCAGTCCGCCATGAGACGGAGTGGCAGCCGAAGCACATTCTGTGCAGCGTGAACCTGGATGACGAAGGCGTG
>CAZZVA010000049.1:0-16336 GCA_964657345.1 uncultured Acetobacteraceae bacterium
GCCTTGAAATCTTTCCGCCTCGCTCATCCCTGCTAGCTTAACGCGTAGCAGCGTCAAGCGGCCATGGACTACCAGCCCATTGTTCCCGGCGCGCCTTTGAATGGTCCTGTCACGTCGGCAGTAATCCAGCCGCCATAAAAATCACCGGGCTGCGCCACCACCCGCTCGTCGTCCACATAGCACTCATCCACCCGGCTGGCATAGAAAGCCAGATGGTCGCGCAATGCAGAATACTTACCCGTCGGTTTAGCATAGCTCCACGCTACATCCGCCACCGGCTCCGTACCATCCATCGCGAGCGACCAATATTCCGCCATGCCCTTGAACTCACAGAAGCTGCTTCGTCGCGGCGAACGATGCAAGAAATGCATCGCAATATCGTCGGGTGGAATGTAGTACACCGGCGGATGACTCGTCTCCAGTACACGCAGCGCCCGGTGCGTATTCGCAAGAGTTACAGTTGCATGCACGATGCGAATCTTTCGCTCACTGTGCTCCAGCTTCGGAGGCCGTGGATAATCCCAGACTGATTCCGCCTTCATGGTCAATGAAAAACCCTCTGCACCAGCCTAAGCTGCAGAGGGCCTCATTTGAGGAATCGATTGCGTTCGTTTCAAGCCATCAATTTGTCCGGCGTAATTGGCGCACTCCTCAAACGTTTGCCAGTCGCATTGTAAATTGCATTTGCCACTGCAGCAGCCGCGCCGGTGATGCCGATCTCGCCGATCCCGCGCGCCCCGAGCGGATTGAACTTCTTGTCCGCTATGTTCAGCACCGAGACGTCCAGTGCGCCGATGTCGGCATTGACCGGTACATGATATTCCGCCAGATTGTTGTTGACCGGCCGTCCCGTCTGCAGATCGATGTGCGTGCTTTCGTGCAGCGCCAGGCTGACTCCCCAGACGATGCCACCGATCAACTGGCTGATGCCCGTCTTCCCGCTCAGCAGTGTGCCAACGTCATACACTGCTGTCACACGCCGGACATGCGGCATGCCCAGCGCCTCGTCCACATCGACCTCCGCAAAGACTGCGCCGAAGGAGTGGTTCGAGTAGCCATCCGCATCCTGATCCGGCTGCGCAGACTCGGTCGCACTGATCGGATCCGAGCTTTTTGCCACAAATTCCTTATAGTTCACAGCCTCGCCCTTCGGCTTTGCCTTCAACATCACCATGCCGTTCTTGAAGGCGAGGTCCTCGGGTTGTGCTCCATGGAATGGTGTCGAAGCATCGCTGACCATCGCGGTGAACAACTTCAACCGTGCCTGTTCTGCTGCCAGCTGTACCGCCGGCGTCACACTGGCTGCACTCTGCGAGCCGCCGGAGACCGGCGCCTTCGGCAATTCAGAGTCACCGAGTTTCGCGTCGATCATCTCGATTGGCAGATCGAGAGTGGCCGCAGCGACCTGCGCCATAATCGTATAGGTACCGGTACCCAGGTCCTGCGAGCCGGATGCAACCGTGACTCGGCCATTGGTCTCGAAGCGCACCATCGCCATTCCGGCGGACCGGTTCGCGCTATAGGTTGCAGTGGCCATGCCCATTCCAGTCAGCAGGTGTCCGTTTTTTACCTGGCGCGGCTTTGCACTCCGCTTGCTCCAGCCAAATCGCTCAGCACCCTGCCTGTAGCATTCGCGCAAATGCTTGCTGGAAAATGGCTTCCGATTCGTTGGATCCATCTCGGCATAATTTTTTATCCGCAGCGCAATCGGATCCATCTTCAACTTCTCCGCCAGCTCATCCATCGCGATTTCAAGAGCGAACGTCCCCGTCGCCTCACCTGGTGCTCTCTGGAACGTCGGCGTCCCCACATGCAGCGCCACCAGCTTTTGCGAAGTGATGATATTCGGACAGGCGTAGAGCATGCGTGTCACATTCGAAGACGGCTCAGCAAAGTCTTCAATCACGGAGGTATGCGAAAACACGTCGTGACGTATCGCTGTCAATGTGCCATCGCTTTTGGCACCCAACACAATGTGTTGATGCGTCTCGGGTCTGCCACCCACCGGCCCGAACATCTGCGGCCGCTCCAGCACCAGACGTACCGGCCGGCTCGTCATCTTCGCGGCCATCGATGCGAGCACCACGTGCGACCAGGTCGATCCTTTCGATCCGAATCCGCCGCCCACGTAAGGACAGATCACGCGGACGTTATCTTCCGGAATGCCAAACGTCTTTGCAAGCGTCTGCTTTACGCCCGAAACATATTGCGTGGCATCGTGGACAGTCAGCTTTTCGCCGTCCCATTGCGCGATCGTGGCATGCGGCTCCATGGGATTATGGTTTTGCATCGGCGTCGTGTAGATTTCATCGACCATCACCTCTGCCTGCGACTTGCCTTTGTCGAAATCGCCCACGCCCACATCCGAAGGATCTCTCCCATGCGAGCCTGGATGTGCTTTCGCGAATCCGCCCTCGAAGTCAAAATTGGGCGCCGCCGTCCTGTACTTCACAGAGACCAGCGATGCAGCAAACAATGCCTGATTCAGTGTCTCTGCCACTACCACGCCGATGGGTTGGTTGTTGTAATGCACGGCGTCATCCTGCAGCAGGCTCAGCACCCGGCCAGCCGGCGGATGCACTGCGGCCTTGCCACCGTCAGGCAACTTGAGCATGTTGAAAGGAGTTAGCACCTTCAGTACGCCCGGGGCACGCTCGGCCGCACCAACGTCCATGCGCGCAATACGGCCGTTCGGAATGGTGCTTGTAATCATCACTGCGCAAGCCGCATTCGGTACCTCAAATTCAGCGGCATACTTCGCCTGGCCCATTACCTTGGCCGGACCGTCTTTACGGATCACTGCGTCGCCAATCGCTGTCATGCCAGACCTCCCGCCACGGTGAAGGCCCGCACGATCACCTGCTTCGTCATCTCAACTTTGAACGCGTTGTGCTCAAGTGTTCTCGCGTCGGCTAATGCAGCGTTCGCAGCTGCACGATAGCTCGCCTCTGCCGCAGGCTTGCCTATCAGCATGTGCTCCGCCACCTCGGCTCTCCAGGGTTTGTGTGCCACCCCACCAAGCGACAGGCGTGCTGACCGAATTGTCCCTCTCTCTACCTCAAGTGCTGCCGCAGCAGAGACCAGTGCAAATGCATAGCTGGCCCGGTCGCGCGCCTTGATGTAGGCCGAGTGGTTTGCGTACGGTGATTTGGGCAGATCGATAGAGAGTATCAACTCATCGGCACGCAGGTTCGTATCCACCTCCGGACTTTTGCCTGGGAGTCGATGAAATTCGTCGAAGGCAATCGTACGCTCTCCGCGGGGACCACGTACCCTGACGATCGCGCCCAGCGCACTCAGTGCGACGCACATGTCGGATGGATGGGTCGCGATGCATTCCGCACTGGCACCAAGGATCGCGTGAATGCGGTTGTAACCCTTGATCGCTGCGCATCCGCTGCCAGGGCTGCGTTTGTTGCATGCTGTAAACGCAGGGTCGTAGAAGTAGTAGCAGCGCGTGCGCTGCAGCAGGTTGCCGCCGTTACTCGCAGCATTGCGCAGCTGCGGAGAAGCGCCGGCAAGAATCGCCTGCGATAGCAGGGGATAGTTCCTGCGCACGGAAGGATGATTCGCCGTGTCCGCATTGCGCGCGAGCGCGCCAAGACGCAAACCACCGTCCGGCGTCTCCGTGATCTCTGCAAGCTGCAGGCGATTTACATCGATCAGGGTAGTCGGCCTCTCCACGTTCTGTTTCATCAGGTCGACCAGGTTGGTGCCACCAGCAAGTATTTTTGCTCGCGGCGCCCGTCCCAGAGCACTCACAACGGCTTGGGGATCTTCTGCTCTCGTATATTCAAATGGCTGCATTCTGTATTGGCCTTAGCTTTTGTATGCCTGTCGAACTGCTGCCACAATGCCCGGATAGGCACCACAGCGACAGAGGTTGCCGCTCATCCGTTCCTGGATTTCTTCTGTCGTCAAATCGGCCGGACCGTCTTTCGTCAATTCGGCTGTGACGAAACTTGCCTCGCCTTTTTTCGCTTCGGACAGCAGGCCAACAGCAGAGAGAATTTGCCCCGGTGTGCAGTATCCGCATTGATAGCCATCGTGCTCGAGGAACGCCTGCTGCACCGGGTGCAGGGAATCGCCCTGTGCAAGCCCTTCGATGCTCACGATGTCGTCGCCGTCATGAACGATCGCGAGCGCCAGGCAGCTGTTGATGCGCCGCCCGTTTGCGAGTACGGTGCATGCCCCGCATTGCCCGTGGTCGCAGCCTTTCTTGGTGCCGGTCAATTGAAGCTGTTCCCGCAGCAGGTCCAGCAGGCTGATCCGTGGATCGATTCTCAGTTCCTGCTGGCGGCCGTTGATGGTAATTTTTAGAGGCAGCTGCGTCACTGGGTTGCTTGCGTCGGCACTATGCTCTGCGCCAAGCACCGGCAGGCCGGCCATGGCGGTTCCGGTTAAAGCTGTCGCGCCCTTCACAAACGTTCGCCGACTTACGCTCACATCGCATGGCGCGCCGCCGGTGTTTCGATCTGCTGCTGTCGAGTCTGTTTCTTCCTGCTTCATCAATCAACCCCACTGAACTGTGCAGCGCCGGGAAGACGCGCGGCTTCCGGGCTGCAATTCCGTGGGATGCGTGCCTCCTATATGGAGACTGGAACGAATCGTTCCGTGTAGGCAACGAATGTTTATCAGCCGCAATTCGTATGATTTGAAATTCAGTTCGTAAGGCAGGATGCGGTTCAGCGTTCCTTGCGTCCGCCGACAGTTGCGGGTGCGCTTTCCACGGCCGCAGCCTCACTGTTGTCCCTCGTTGCTGCAGCGTTTCGCTGCAGTGGATGCGTCAATTGCATATAAGCGGCGCGCAGCAATGTCCCGCTCGCATCATCGCCGCTCAACTCCCAGATCATCAATCCACCGAGCCGGTGGTGCTGCGCATACTCCACCTTGTACGCGATGGATACCGGATCATCGTAGGTCCAGAAGCTGCTGCCGTCGTACAGCCACGGAGCCTGCGACTCCTGCACGCGGTGGACTACCGAGTGAGCCATCAATCCCGCGACGAAGTTATAGGGCTTGTCCTCGTGTATCGGCTGCCCCGGCTGGTACAAGCCATCATGGCTGCTACCTACCTGCTCCCATCCGTAGCCGTAGAAGGGAAGGCCCATCAGCAATTTGTTCGGAGGGACGCCGGCATCCTGGTATTGGCGCAAGCTGCCATCCACGCTGCCGCCTTCGGTCGGGTCATCACTCGCAGAGTAAAGCGGCGCAATCATGCTCGTGGTTTTGCTCCACGGTCCGCCGTAGTCATAATTCATTACGCCGACACGGTTCACATAGCGGCTTACTTCGGTCATCGCCACGCCGGGATACATTCTCGGACTTGGTCCGACGGCTACGGTCAGTTGCAATCCGGGCCGATAGGCATCCAGCTGTCGGCGAAACTCCTGTAGCAGTCCAATGTAATTTTCTGCTTCGCCCGCCTGCGGATATTCCCAGTCCAGATCGATTCCGTCAAACAAGCCTGGCTTGTGAATCCCGGGCGCCAATCGCCCCTCGATGAACAGCTTCATACAGGAAGCCACGAAACTGCGGCGATGTTCGGGTAGCGCATCGTTGGCAAAGAACTTCGCGTTTCCTTCCAGCGAAATCAGCACTTTGAGCCGGGGATGCTGCTGCTTCAACTCTTCCAGTTGGTGAAAATTTCCACGGAAGGCCGCAGCGGGTTGGTCTGCGCGCCCGTTCACACTCTCGCTGGCGGCGAAGGTGTAGCCGATATCCGCCTGTGGGTCCGCCAGCGAGCACGAGCCGTCTTTCGGTGAACCCTGCGCATAATTCACCTGGTCTAAAAGCGCTGCCCCGCCGCTATCCGCAAGATTCTTTACGGTGTATTTCACTTCGCCGTGGAGGCCCCACTGCGGGAAGTAGGCCACCAGCAACGGATGCTCCTGCCGCTTCTGCGATTGCGCGCGGGGTGCCCGCATGCCGCTGCTTCCTGCCAGCAGCAGCGGCAGCAGCAACCATCGCAGGGCTTTCACTCGTTCTGGTCGCATCATGCAGCAGATCCCGCCTTCACATACACAGTGACGGTTTTCTGCCAGTTGTGGATGCACCCTGATCTTTTGCATGGTGACGAAAGGCAGCAGCTCTGCAGTACGTCGGGGATATTTTATTGATTCGCCGCAACTCCGGCTGGCGATCCTTCGCCTGACAATCGCGTTTCCACATCCTGCATCGACGCTCGAAACTCAGCTCGAAGGGAAGTTACATTCGGAGCCAGAAACATGGACTCGTGGTGGCCCGCGATGAACTTCACGTCCACTCCGCCGCGTGCAATGCTGTGCCAGCCCAGTCCTTCATCACTCCCCGGGATGATCGGAACATCGCGCGCGCGAAATAACTGGATCCGAAGATCCAATGGCTGCACCTGCTCTACCTGCATAAGGTCGCCTGCATTGAAGCGGTTGCGGAAGAGGCTTCCCGGCAGCCATGGAACTCTTTTCTGCAGCCGCACCAGGCCGCCCATATAGCGCTCATAGAAGCGTCCTAACAGGACTGCAGGTGCCTGCGCTAGCCGCTGCTGCACGTAGCGACGCTTCTTCCGCCAGCCCATTTCCCGCAATCGCATCCGGTGGAAGCGCCACATCGCACCCACCTTCGCCAGCAGTGCGCTGCCTTTCGCTGGCCGCTCCACAAAGCCAGGCGCTTCCGCATCAAACAGCGCCACCATCCCGATGATTCTCCCTGCTGCTGCAAGTCTCCGGGCAATCTCTACCGTTAGTGGAGCGGCGGCGCACCAGCCTCCCAGATGCACGGGTCCTGATGGATATTGTTTTTGGATTGCAGCCACGTAGGCCGCCACCTGCTCCTGCAATCCAGGAAGACCTTTCGATCCACCTGCTTCGCGCAACCCGTAGACAGGCCGGCCCTCCTCCACCACATTCCGCGACAACTCGTATAGCAGATACGATTGCACCAGAAAGAAAGGGGCCTTTTCACCCTCCGGCCGAATCGGTACCAATACTTCCAGTACTTTGCCTTCGTGAATCAACGCAGCCAGTTTTCGTACCGTCGGCGCGTCGAACAGCACTGTCAGCGGCAGCCGCTGCTGCAGCGTGTGATTGATCATCGCCAGCAGCCGGATTGCCTGCATCGAATATCCGCCATACTGAAAAAAGTCGTCATCCACCCCAAACGTCTTTGACTTGAGGACATCGCGGAAGATGCGCAGCAAGGTAGCTTCGACGCTATCGATCGGGTCTGCCGGGATGGGCGCGATTGCAGCCGGTTTGGCATCCGGCGCCGGGAATGCAGCCAGCGCTTTGCGATCGACTTTGCCACTGCCAGTCAGCGGGAGCTTCTGCAGCATCACCAGCCGTGACGGCAGCATGTAGCGTGGCAGCCGCTCTGCCGCGGCTTTCATCAGCGCGCCGGTATCCACCGCTGCGCCTGGTTTTGGAGAGCAGTATCCCACCAGCCAGGGTTCACCCGGCTCGTCCTCCCTTAATACGACTGCTGCATCCGCGATCCCTTCCACTTCGCGCAGGACAGCCTCGATCTCGCCCGGCTCAATCCGGTAGCCTCGCAGCTTTACCTGTTGATCCAGCCTGCCGAAGATCTGAAATGCATTTTCGCTCGCGGGCAGCCACCGCACCAGGTCGCCGGTTCGAAACAGTCTTGGTTGCAGAACTGATTCAGTGCGACCAGTGCTTTCCTGCTGTGTCGCCCAACGGTCTGGCAGGAAGCGTTCTGCCTGCAGTACTGGCTGCTCAAAATATCCCGCAGCAACGCCGCTTCCGCCAATGTACAACTCCCCCGCGAAGCCAGGCGGAAGCAGGTGGCCTGCTTCATCCACGACGTAGAAACGTGTGTTCGCCATGGGCGTTCCGATCGTCACTGCGCCCGTAGCCTGCACTCTCACGAAAGACGAGTAGATGGTCGTCTCGGTGGGCCCATAACCATTCCACAACTCGCCGCCCGTTCGCAACAATCCACTCGCCAGATCCCGCGGCAGTGCTTCACCGCCGGAGAGCATCCTCATGTCTGGCCGGCCCGCGAATCCAGCCGCCAGCAGCATGCGCCATGTCACCGGTGTCGCTTGTAGAAAATCGATGTTGTGCTGCTCCATCAAGTTCATCAGCTGCCACGGATCACCTGTCGCGCCATCCGGTGCAATCACCATGGTCGCGCCATGAATCAAAGGGAGGAAGATATCCAGCACGGAGATATCAAATGCAAACGAGGCTACTGCCAACACGTGCCGGGTATCGTCCATCAAGCTCCGCATACCCAGCAGCAGGTTCAAAAGTGAGCCGTGTGTCACCATTACGCCCTTGGGGCGACCCGTTGTCCCGGATGTGTAAATCATGTAGGCAAGGTCACTAGGAGCCACGTGCGGCATCTCCAGCGCATCCACTGCTTCGGACTCCAGCTCACCCACAGTGCGTGCGGCGATGCCTGCAGCTCGGAAGGCGGCTGCCGTCGCTTCTGATGCAATGACGAGTGCCGGACGACACTCCTCAGTCATGGCAATCAGTCGCTGTTGCGGATGAGATGGATCGAGAGGTACAAAGAAACTGCCAGCCTTCATAGCAGCCAGCTGCAGTAGCGGCACAGTCTCCGATCGATCTACGCATAGGGCCACCGGATGCTCCTGGTCAGCACCGTACATGAGCAGGCGCCGCGCCAGAACATCACTCCGCATCTCCAGATCTTCGTAGGAAATTGCACGATCGGCAAAGACCAGCGCCGGCTTTGTCCCATGGGAACTGGCTGCCGATGTCACCAGGTCCAGCACCGTCCCTTCCATCACCATGGTCTCTGTGCGATTCAGGTCGGCATAGAGCGGTAGTGCGTCCTCATCGCGGATCAGGCGCAGCCGGCCTGTCGCCTCATACGGCCGATCGGCCGCATCCTCAAGCAGGCACGCCAGCGCTTCCAAGCCGCGAGCGACGCCCGCCTGTTCATGCGCGAGAAAATGTGTAGCTGACACTGTGTGTTTGTCGCTTGTCTTAAACCTGTAGCGAGGCGCAGCCTGTGACCACGAAGCAGGCTCGTCCTGCAGGTCAACAACAGCATCGCAGGCGGCAGCACTCCCCGTCTCCACTTCACTTTTCAACGCAATGCGAACCTGTGCATCCAATTCTGAGAATGGCCTGCTGGTATCTACCTCCAGTTGCAGATTGCGGCCGGCAAAACCAATGGCGACATGCGTAGCCATTTTCGAACGCGCCGTTAATGCAGCCACACCCGCAAGGAAAAAAGCCGCTCGATCTTCCGACAGGTCTCCATTTGAAGTTGCCTGAAGATTGACTCGCACTGTTGCTACAGGGGCATACTGTTCGCCTGGAGCGGAGGCATTCTTGACCTCAGGCACCGGCAGGGGCCTATCCACCTTCAGTTTGTACTGTGAGTTCAACCATCTTCCCCGAAGTAAGTGGAACCGCCCTGACTTCTCTTACCATGCCACATTCACAAGCGCGATGCAGCTTTCTCTCCATTTGGATGTGAATTGTCGCTGAGACTATCGCGGCGCAGGACTCGCGCTCTCTGCCAGCGCATAGGCGGTAACCGCCATCACTGCTGCATTTTCGCTCAGATTCTTCGGAGACACCTTGTCAAAAGTATCGGCGGGTGTGTGATGAAAATTAAAGTAATACCGGCTGTCTTGGGTTGGCGTGAACCCGGGTACACCCCTGGTCACAACCGCGGCTACATCTTCGCCGGCTTCTTCACCTTGTCGAATCGTGGATGCGCCGATGGGATCCAATTGATGTGCTACCGGTCTCAGCCACTCACCCAGTTCCGCCTTCCCGGCGAAGGTGATGCCCGTGGGATGGTCTGCACCCAGATCGCTTTCCAGAGCGCCTACGTGATTCGAAAGCTCACTCGCATGCTCTTCTGCATAGGTTGCCGCTCCCTCGGACCCCGACTCTTCATCCATCCACGCGATGCAACGGATTGTTCGCTGCGGATGAATTCCCAACTTCTGCATCAGGTGGATGACCTGCATCGATACTACGACTCCCGCTCCGTCATCGATGGCGCCGGTTCCCAGGTCCCAGGAATCGAGGTGGCCCGACACGATCACTACCTGCTCCGGGTGAGACGACCCTTTCCAGTCTGCGATGACGTTGTAGCTTTCCACTTTTGCGTTTGTCACCGGTGTGAGCACCAGGTTCATCCGCACTTCTCCCTGTGTCGCGAGATTTGCCATCAGGTCTGCATCTTCTGCGGTGACGGCGGCTGCCGGTATCTTCGGCACCGAAGGATCGTAGAAGGTCGCGCCGGTGTGCGGCAGCCTGTAATCTGCGCCGCCCACGGACCGAACGAGTACCGCGACTGCGCCTGCTGCGCCGGCAATACTCGGCCCGGCACCGCGATAGATGACAGACTGTCCATAAGCCTGGCCGCCCTGACCTTGTGCCGCAAGCTCCTTGTCAAAGGGATGATTGAACAGCACAATCCTGCCCTTGATCGAAGCGGCCGGCAGCTTTCGAAATTCTTCGAATGACGACACCACTATGACTGGCGCCGTGAGCCCTTCCGGCGGAGTAGCCACACTTCCGCCCAGCGCAGTCAACACGATCTTCTGCCGGGTCTCCGGAGCCATGTCCTTCCAAGAGACCAGGGCGCCTGTCTCCGTACCGCGCACCCAGTGTGGCACCATCGTTTTTTCCAGGGTGACCGTCGCTCCCAACGCGCGCATCTGCGCCGCCACATAGTCCACAGCCTTGGCAGCCTGGGGAGAACCGCTCAGGCGGGGGCCAATGTTATCAGTAAGATGCCGCAATTGTGCCAGTGCATAGTCGTCGCTCAGCGCTGCGTCTCGGATTCTAGCCATTGTGGCCAGTTGTTCGGGAGTCCATGCTCCGTCCCCGCCACCGAGAAAGTGCGCCATCCGGTCCTGCATCGAAGGCGCCTGCGCTGCCGGCTTTGTCTGCGCTGCCAAAATCGGACCGGCGGATTGCATTGTCACTACAGCGGTAAGCAACGTTACGATGGTCAACTTGCTGGTCATGCGGCATCGTAACAAACTGCGCCCGCAGGATCAGTCAGGAAAGCACCATCAACAACAGGAGGATGCACGCACCATGGAAACAACCGCAAAGAAGGCGATCGTTCTGGTTCACGGAGTCTGGGTCGATGGTTCCAGCTGGGGCGAGGTCATCAAGCTGCTGGCCCACGCCGGCCATAAGGTTTATGCCGCCCAGCTTCCGCTCAATTCGTTTGAGGACGACGTGGCTACGGTCCACCGTCTGCTCCACCACGTCGATGGTCCGGTGATCCTCGTGGGCCACTCGTATGGGGGCGCCGTCATCTCCGCGGCGGGCAACCACAAAAATGTCGAGAAGCTGGTTTACATCACGGCCTTCGCGCCGGATCCGAACCAGGTCTTCGGCTCGATTCTTGGCATCAACCCGCCCGCTGCCAGCCTCAATCTCGCGCCCGATCCCGAGGGCTATTTGTGGATCGACGCCCCTACCATGCAGGATGCCATCGCACATGACGTGCATCGCGGTCTCGTCAATCTTGCCGTCGCAGTCCAGAAGCCCTATGCCGCGAAGCTCTTCGAGAGCTCCATCTCCGATCCGGCCTGGCAGCACAAGCCCAGCTATTATCTCGTTACCAGCGACGACCGCATCCTCAATCCCAAGACTCAGCACGAAATGGCAAAGAAGATCAATGCGACTGTCCGGGAGGTCGCAAGCAGCCATATGCCGCTCATCTCCCAGCCCCAGGCCGTGGCCGACCTTATCACGGAAGCCGCTGCCTGACCGGTCGTGCCAAGGATCCCGGGTCGCCGCTTCGGGGCTCGGGATTTTGGATCGCCATCGACAGCATCCTGCCCGCTGCTCTACTTTGGAACACGATGAAAGTCGGCGTCTTTACCCCCCTCCTCTCGCAACTCCCTCTCGGCGACGTGCTCTCCAAGCTCGCTGCCCTGGATATCTCGACAGTGGAACTCGGCACGGGCAACTATCCGGGCGATGCGCACTGTAAGCTGGCGTTCCTCGACCAGCCGTCTGCCCTCACCGAGTTCCGGGATCATCTCAAAGCCCACAACGTCACCATCAGCGCCCTGAGCTGCCACGGCAACGCACTGCATCCCGATCCTGCGCAGGCCCAGGCCGCGCACGAAACACGCCGGCGCACGATCCTGCTGGCGGAAAAGCTAGGGGTGAAAAACGTGGTCGACTTCTCCGGTTGTCCCGGGGATGCGCCCAATGCCAAGGCCCCCAACTGGATCACCTGCCCGTGGCCGCCCGAGTACAGCGACATCCTGAAGTGGCAGTGGGACTCCGTCGTTGCGCCGCACTGGATCGAGGAAGCGAAGTTCGCTGCCGACCATGGTGTCCGGATCGCCATCGAAATGCATCCCGGCTTCGTGGTGTACAGTCCGGAGACGCTGCTGCGGTTGCGCGACATCGCCGGACCAGTCATAGGCTGCAATTACGACCCCAGCCATATGTTCTGGCAGGGAATTGATCCAGTCGGCGCTATACGAGTTCTCGGCGACGCTATTTTCCATGTGCATGCCAAGGACACGCAGCTTTACCCGGCGAACCTGGTGCGCACGGGTGTCCTCGACACTAAGCCATATACCGACGAACGCAATCGCGGCTGGATCTTCCGCACCTGCGGCTATGGTCATGGCGCTGAATGGTGGAAGGAATTCGTGTCGACGCTCAGGATGTACGGCTATGACGACGTTCTTTCCATCGAGCACGAAGACAGCCTTTTGTCTGCCGAGGAAGGGCTCAGCAAAGCCGCCCGCTTCCTGCAGGAAGTGGTCATCCAGGAAAAGCCTGGCGCAGCCTGGTGGACGTAAAACAGGGCACCCCTATAGCCGGGTGCCCATTGAAAAAGTGCTGTCATCTCGCACGAGTAAGCAAGATTTGTTATCTCGACCGAAGCGAAGTGGAGAGTTTGCTTCTCTTTTCCAACTCCAGAATCAGCCTTTCCATGCCTGCATATAGGTGGCGTCCACTTTCAAGGCGTCATACGGCGGCATGTCGAACTGTTCCTGCTCCACAAACATATGCTTGATGCGCGACTTGTCTGCCGCGGCAAAGATCGGCTTGTAGTCAATTGCGCCCTGCCCCAGGTTGGCGGCCGGCGGTGGGGTCGACTCACTGCCGGCCTTCGGCAGTTCCTTGAAGTCCTTCACATGCAGCATCGAAATGCGGCTTGCGTACTTCTTTAGGTAGGTCACCGGGTCCGCGCCACCCACCATCACCCAGCCGCAATCCAGCTCGAACGTCACCTTCGCCGGATCCGTCAGCTTGATCACTTCATCCAGCGGCACTACGCCTTCCTGCTTGCGGAATTCCATGGTGTGGTTGTGATACCCGAAGCGGATCCCGGCTGCATGCGCCTTTTCGCCGATCCTGTTGAACTGCTCCGCGTTCCAGCGCCAGTCATCCAGCGAGAACTCACGCCCGTGACCCGACTTTACCTGCGACGGATCCTTATGTCCCGGGAACGCGCAGATCAGGTAGCTGAGCCCGATCTTGTGGCCGAAGTCGAGTATTTCATCCAGCTTTGGATTCAACGCGTCGTACCCATAATGCGCGCTCACACACTTGAGTCCGGCATTTTTCATCGCTGCATTGACCTGGTTTGGATCATGCCCGAAAAAGCCCGCTGCCTCTACTTCCTGGTAGCCAAGCTCGCCCAGTTTGTGAAGTGTGCCCTCGTAGTCTTTCGGCAGCAGATCCCGCACCGAGTACAACTGCAATCCTAGGGGCAGCCCGAGCGGATTCGCAAGCAACCGCGGTGCCTTCAGAGCTATGGTTCCCACCACCGCCGCAGCAGAAGCCTGCCGCAGAAAACTACGTCGAGAAAAATCAGTCACTATCCCACCTCCAGAATTATTTAACTTTGAAGATCCACGGTTCCGGCAGAAACCACCCGGTCTCAACATGCCATGCGCCCAACGGCGTCCGCCCGTACGGCAGGTACCCCGTAGGGCCATGACTCAGTCGGCGGGGCTCTCGGCGGTGAAGCCGGAGCAGCATGGCTTGATCACAGGCTGGAATTCCATGAACTCCACCCGAGTCCCGTCCGGATCATAGAAGTTCGCCTGCCACTTTCCGTCCTTGCCCATCTGCGGACCATCATGCCGCGGACTCAGCCGCTCCTGGCCGATCATCAGCGTCATCGCCTTCTCCATATTCGGGACGCCCAGCGAAAAGTGGTTCAGTACGCCAAGCTGGCGCTGATCGACCTTGGCCGCCGGCGTATCCGACCCATCGCCTACCAGCATGTACTCCAGCCAGTCATGCCCATCCGGCACCTGCTGCGACACCCAGTCCACCTTGTCAGGATGCATCGCACCAAACCAGTAAGGCCGGAAGCCCAGCAGCTCTTTGTAGAAGCGGTCCTCTGCGGCCTTGTCTTTTACCAGGAAACCGACATGGATTACGCGGCTGCTGGGCAGCTCGGCAGCCGTCGGCTTGACGTCGGGCTTGCCCGGCTGGATGAATTGAACCTTGTTTCCCTCAGGATCCCTGCTCTCAAAATACTGGCTGCCATCGGAACCGGTATGGACATCGCTCAGCCCTGCCGTCCCATGCGTCCTGAGGTAGTCCAGCAGCCCCTTGGCGTCATTGGTGTTGAAGGCCACGTGATCCATGCGGCTGATGGTATGGTCTGCCGGCAGCGGCAGTACCTCGGTGTATTGCGTTGCGCTGTAGTAGTAGCGAACACCCTTCGGATCTTCGGGATCCACGCCCTTCGAGGCGCCAAGAATGTCGATATAGAAATGTTCCGTCGACGCGGGATCACTGGCATACACGGCAAGGTGAGAGATGCCGGTAATCTGAGGGCGTTGCTGCGCCAGCGCACTGGTACCAATTCCGGCGCCAAGACAAGAACAAAGCAATGCAGCCATTCCGAATCGTTTCAAAAGCCGAGCCCCATGCGGCCATAAACCCGTTCACGCCGCCGCCACACATTATGACGCCAGAAGACCAGGAAAGGCCAATCACTGTCACGGATTCAAACCGTGCGCCGTCCTTTCCACCGTGTCCGCAGTGGCCCACAATTTACCTGCTGCTCATCTGCCCGGGCCACAAACCTGCATCCCAGCCACTGAACCGTAACCGATTCAATTCAACGCAGAAAGACGCATAGGAAAGCTAAGCATGGGAAAGCTCAGCAACAAAGTCGCCATCATTACCGGCTCCGGCCAGGGTATCGGGCAGGGGATCGCCGAACGCTTCGCTCAGGATGGCGCGAAGATCGTCATCGACTACATCGGCGCAGCCGACGGCGCGCAGGACACCCTCAAAGCCGTCCAGTCCGCGGGGTCGAAGGGCATCCTTGTCCAGGCAGATATCACCAGCGCCGCCGACCGCCAGAAGCTCATCGACGCCGCCATTTCCGCTTACGGCACCATCGACATCCTGGTCAACAACGCCGGCATGGAAAAGAAAGCAGACTTCTGGGAGGTTTCCGAAGCCGACTACGACAAGGTGCTCGCCGTGAATCTGCGCGGGCCCTTCTTCCTTACCCAGGTCTTCGTCAACAAGCTGCGTGAGCTGAAGAAGAAGGGAAGTATCGTCAACATCAGTTCTGTGCATGAAGACATGAGCTTTCCCGGCTTCTCCACCTACTGCCTCAGCAAGGGGGCCATGCGCATGTTCACGCGCAATCTCTCGGTGGAACTCGGCCCCCTGGGCATTACCATCAACAATGTCGCCCCCGGGGCCATCGCCACGCCCATCAATAAAAGCCTGATGGAGAATCAGAACGAAGTCTCTGCTCTGTTGAAGAACATCCCTATCGGCCGCATCGGCACTATCGCTGACGTCGCCGGGCTCGCTTCTTTCCTCGCCTCGGACGATGCTGCTTACATCACCGGGTCGACCTACGTGGTCGACGGGGGTCTGATGCGCAGTTATCACGAGCAGTAGCGCCACCGGGCGAGCGAAGTATCAACTTGTCCCTGTGGACCGGAGGATAGGATCACACGCCGTGTCCCTGTGGACTGGAGCATAGCGTCACATGCCTTGTCCTCTCGATCGAAGCTAAGCGCAGTGGAGAGTTCTCAACTCCTGCGTTCTTCACTCACCTGATGCTGACTTCAGCGCAAAGCCGAATCGGCACGGACGCGACTATCCCCACCTCTCCCCATCCGCCCGCACATATCGCCGAAAGACGTAGCGCCACGGCACTGCCGCGTATACAAGCACCACCATCGAAATCGCAAATACCGCAGGCCTGATCGCATCATCGACATGCCCCGTCTTCCATTGCGGCAGCGGAACCAGCACCAGCCAAAGCGTCTTCCAGGTCACCTCCCACAGCAATACCGGCAGCATCTGCACCGGGTAACGCAAGCCCAGCAGGCACATCAAGGAGAACGCAGCCAGCATGCAGGACGACT
>CAZZVA010000050.1:0-16298 GCA_964657345.1 uncultured Acetobacteraceae bacterium
CGCGCCTCTCCCCCGGCATGTGCCCAAGCCCGCGACGCGTCCACCAAACCCGGCGAAGGCAGCCGCGCCACGAATCATCGCAGCGCCTGTGAAGCGGGTCGCCATCGTCACATCTGTCAAAGTACCCGCTCCTGCCAGCGAGGCAGAGGACAGATTCGGGAGCATCCGCACCACAGATGCCCGGCAGAGCTTCCCCCTGGAAGAAGACTTTAAAGACTTTTGAGTTGATCTTGTCGGGCGGAAAGCATCAATGCGCAGTAGCCATGCGCCCCTTGAGACTTCGCATGGCTTTTGCAATTCCCGGCGGCAGCAGGTATTCCGATGCAAATCGCTTGAGCGTCAGTGGTCTTCGATAGACACTTGGCGCGTAGACGGAATGATGTGGAGCCGATATGCCGCCATGACCATCTCCTACCGTGTGGAAGTATGAAGCAAACGACTTCCTCGACATTCCAGCCGGTGAATGCACCGGCCGCACTCCATGGAAGTTACAGTCCGCGACCTCGAACAACACCGTTGTATTGAAATCCGGTTCGATCGACAATTCGCAGCGGGATGCGTCTGTTGCCCATAGCTCCAACTGGCCGCCGTACGACGTCTCCCAGTTCCGGTTGAGGTAGGTAATCATCACCATCCGCCGCGTCAGCCCGGTAATCTGATCCACGTTCCTATCCGCATGTACGTCGAACAGACCGCCGGCATTCAGGACATGGTAGCCGCCGCCAGCCAGATATGGATCCGGCACAAGCCCCCAGATTCCCGTAAGCTCGGAAAGCAGATACAGAAATTCAGCCGAGTGAAGAAGAGCCACATGCTGCTTGCCGCACGAGCCGAGATCGACGGCCGATCGCAGATTTGCCTTCGACAGTTTGTCCTCGTCGTGGATAACCCATCCGTCATTCTGCACGGTGCCAATCTCACGCACCAGGCCTTCAAGTCGAGCTGTCTTGAAAAGATTGCTCAGCACCAGATGGGGGAAGGGCTTCGCATCCCGATATTGTGCTTGCAGCCGACCTGTGTCGTCACGCAGCTCGATCTCTTCTGCAAGATACTCCGTGATCGTACCGGCAGCCCTGACTGACATCGCGTTCCCCCGAAATCGATTCCTGAATCGCAAGTCTGCGCTCTATCACCTGTCTCCGCAAGACCCTTGCAAGCTCACTAATAGCCATCCCGGCAAAGACAAGCGCATTACGGTCGGCCACTGAATCATTTTCCATAAACAAGCAATGTTTGTTACAGTAAGGTTCCGGAACCTCTTCGAGCTGATTTGCCGCAGGGTATCCAGAGCGGCTTCATGCACAATACTCAGGCAAGGGGCAGCTTATCCTTCCAGTCGCTCTCATTTATCGCGATGACCTGTTGAAGCTCAGCGAGACCTTCATCTCAAGCCAGGCCGCAGCCCTGCGCGTCTACCACCCTGTCTACGTTGGTCTGTGTCGTGTAGCGCACAGTCAAGCCAGGATGGATGATGCAGTTCTGCTTAGTGCCGACGGTTCACTCGCTGCCCGCGCCCGGAAAGCTGCCTATTGCCTCACCGGGATTGCGCCTGCCTTTCATCGAGCAGTGGCTGCGCGCAAGGCCCGTCTGCTGCACGCTCATTTCGCTGTGGATGCAACGCACGCGCTTCCTCTTGTGAGGCATCTCGGCATTCCCGCCATCGTCACGCTTCACGGCTACGATGTCACCATCCGAGATGAAGTGCAGCGCAAAACTCCTCTCGGTGCGGCCTTTCTGTATCGTCGCAAGCTGCTGTGGCAGCGTGCTTCTGTCTTCCTTTGCGTTTCGCACTTCATTCGCGCCGCGGCCCTGCGGGCGGGATTCCCGGAGGACAAACTGCTGGTTCACCACATAGGCATCGATCGTCGAGTTTTTGTGCCCGTTCCGCAGTTACGCGAGCCGGTGGTATTGTTTGTCGGCCGTCTTACGGAGAAGAAGGGCTGCGATCGGCTGCTGCATGCGATGCAGCAGGTGCAAGGTGCTTTGCCAGCGATCCGCCTTGTGGTAATTGGCGATGGAGAGCAGTTGCCGGCGCTCCAGGCCCTGGCCGAGACTCTGCAGATCCGGTGCAGTTTTCTCGGTCCGCGGCCGCCGGTCGATGTAAGGCACTGGATGCAGCGTGCGCGCGTCCTGTGTGCTCCCAGCATCACTGCTGCCAATGGTGACAGCGAGGGCCTGCCGACAGTCATCGTAGAGGCACATGCCATGGGACTGCCGGTAGTTGCTTACCGTCACGCGGGCATTCCGGAGATCGTGCTTGACGGCATCACCGGCCTCTTAAGTGACGAAGAAGATATTGGTGCGCTCGCCAAAGGATTGCTGCGCTACCTCACCGACCAGACTTTCTGGAATATGTCGAGCGAGGCTGCTTTATCCCAGGTGCAGCGTCACTTCGATCTTGCGGACCAGACACGCAAACTCGAAGCAATCTATGAAGAAGTCAGTAACAAAACCAGGACGACTCTACCCGCATGATCGTTGCCGATAAGTGATTGCCAACGATGCACGCAGTGGCAAGTAGTTATTGGCTGACAGTCAACACCAGCCGGTTGCGGATGGCTCTTCTGACCATCTCCGGCATTCCAGATGGTAACCAGCGACCAACTTCCTTGTCATCCTCGTGCAAACAGTGACACGATGCATATGTAAACGAAACAGTTGCAAAAACAAAAAGAAGCAGTAGTATGAACGCAACCACCCAGGAAAAAAGGTCTCGGACAGAAACATGAAGATCAAAGCTCTTCTCCCGTTGTACTTGTCATTATTGCTGTTGTCTGTGTCCTTGCCGGTTTATCCGCAGGTGCATCCTATCGCACCTGTTTCGGCGATTCAGAACGCGGCCGCGATCAGCCAGCCGCCGTCCGATAGTGCTGTCTCGCCTTCCGAGCGCTATCGGGTCGAACCGGAAGACATCCTCATCATCGCCTTTGCACTGTCTCCGGAGCTCAACCAGACCGCAGGTGTACAACCCGACGGTTATGTCAGCTTGTTGACTGTCGGCAGTGTCTACGTCAAGGATCTCACTGTGCCGCAGGTGGTCCGTGCCATCAAGAAGGCGTACGCAGGCACACTGCATGATCCCATTGTCGACGTGGATTTGAAGGATTCTCAGCGGCCCACGTTCTATGTCAGCGGCCAGGTGGGTCGACCCGGTCAATACGATCTGCGCTACCAGTTATCCGTGATGCAGGCGCTCGCTATAGGGGGCGGCCTCTCTCAAACTGCTAAGACGCAGGTTGTGCTCATGCATCGGGTATCAACCGAGTGGGCAGAAATCAAGGTCCTCAACCTGCGCAAAGTAGTTCACGGCCAGGCACTTGAAAACGATGTGCTGGTCCGACCCGGCGACATGATCTTCGTGCCTGAAAAAGTGATCGTCGGCTTCCGCAAGTATGTGCCCTACGGTCTCGGCCTCAGTTTCTCGCCGGCGAACAACAACATCCTGTATTAGCGCCTGGGACTCTCAGGTGTTTCCACTGCGCCGGCCAACGCCTCGGCCGCACAAGTCATAAATCGAAGTACTGTTGCAGGAGATTGTATGAACACAGCACCGGAGAACATCGGCGAACATTTGCCAGACCTCAATCTGCGTGAGATGGTCACGCCCATCTTCCGCCAGCGCCGTGCGCTTGTTGGCACTTTCTGCTTTCTCATGGTCGTTGTCCTTGCCATCGCTCTGCTGTGGGCGCCGCACTACTACGTGGCCACCATGCAGGTGCTGGTCGAACAGAACCGGCTCGATCCTGCGATCTCTCCCGGCCAGAGTCTGCCTCCAACCTCGCGACAGATCAGTCTGGATCAGGTGAATTCGGAGATGACCCTACTGCAGGGAACCGATATGTTGCGCAAAGTGGTAGATACCTGCGCGCTTGCTAATTACGATCCGACCTTTCGCGACCGCTTTCGTTTCGATTCCGCCGATCAGATCCGGGCCATGAAGCGCGAAGCCGCAGTCGTGAAACTGGCTGGCCATTTGAAGGTCATGGTCGAGGCAGGATCCGACGTCATCAATGTGAAATATGGTCGTCTCGGTGAACCCGGAACGCCGGCATGTGTGCTGCAGACCCTGGGCCAGCTTTATATCGACAAGCACGTGATGCTTCAGCGTCCCGGCGGCTCGGCTGACTTCTTTCGTATCGAAACCGCAAACTACCGGCAGCTCCTGGAACAGGCAGAGCAGAAGCTCATCGATTTCGGCCGCGCGGAGGGAGTCGCTGCGCCGGAGATCCTGCGAACCGATCTTGCGCAGCAGACGGCTGGTGCGGAAGCACAACGGACGCAGGCCTCCCAGCTGGTTGCCGCCGACACCCAGCGAATAGCCACCGAGAAAAATCAGATGGCCGACATGCCGCTGCGTGCGCAGACGACCGAGGTCACCCTTGATTCCAACCTGTTATTACAGACGCTTGGCTCCGACCTGATGAGCGCCAAAATTCACAGGTCCCAACTGCTGTTGAAATACGAACCCGCCTATCCGCTGGTCAAGGAAGTGGATGCCGAGATAGCACTCACCGAAGCTGCCATTCGGACTGCTCAGATCACTACCTATACCGATCGCACCACCGATCGCGATCACGTTTATGAATATCTTCGTGAAGATGTTGCCAAGACCGAGGCCGACCTCGCTACCCAGCGTTCGCTCATCCAGGCTCTCGGAACAAGCATCGCATCCCTGCAGAAAGAGATGGTCCGGATGGACGGCCTTTCGATCAACAAGGCGGCCCTGGAGCGCGACGCAAAATCGGCCGAAGGCGACTACCTGCTTTACCAGAGCAAACGCGAGCAGGCTCGTATTTCGGATGAACTTGATCGCAAAGGTGTAGCGAACGTAGCCATCGCGGTTCCTGCTGTCATTCCTGTGCTGCGGGCTTATCCGCCGTCCAAGATTCTCCTCTTCGGCATTCCACTCGCCTTGTTATTCGCCTTCACTGCTGCCTATGTCGCCGAGTACCTTGATCCCTCGCTTCGCACTCCTGCCGAGGTAGCCGACGCACTCGGCATCCCGGTTCTCGCTGCCATCCCGCGATGATCTCTACCCATGCACCCGCAACGAAGCAAACACCGGAGGCTTACATGAAGAATGCCGAAATGTTGCAACGAACTTCCGCAGGACTGGACCTGTTGCATCTCGTCCAGCGTCTGTTTCTTGCTTCCAATCCATGCCACATCGTTACCTTCGCTGGCGTCGAGGCGGTCAATGGAAGCACCACTATCAGCATGGAGACCGCGAAGGTCCTGGCTGCGGCTGTGCATCAGGATGTCCTGCTGATCGATGCCGACAGTGTTCATCCGGTGTCATCATCACGCTTGCTCCGCAACGGAAATGGCAACCACGAGCAGCGTGGTCTATCGACCGCCATGGAAAGTGATGACCCTATTCGCTCGCACGCGAGCAAGACCGAGGAGAACAACCTTTTCGTCATGCAGTCCGGGCCACCCGCGGGTCAACTGCTGCAGGCCGGCGCCATGCGGGCTTTTCTGCAGCGCGCCCTCAAGGAGTTTCATTACGTCCTTATCCACTCGCCCGCACTGGCCATTTCGTCGGATTGTGTAGCACTCAGCCAGGCAGCCGATGGTGTCGTCCTGGTAGTGGAGGCAAGCAGAACGCGCAAAGGCGTGGCCATGCGCACTCTGCACGAACTGGAAGCAGCCGGCTCAACCATCCTGGGCGCGGTACTCAGCAGGACCATGCAGCCCATTCCTGCCTTCCTCTACGGACGCCTCTAGCCACGCAACCCGCGCAGGCATTCAGTCAGGTGCCTGCTTCACACTCCAGGGTCTTGCGCTCTTCGACCAGGGTGTCGCCGGCAGCGGCTGGATCGCTCTCGAGTTCATCCAGCAAAACAGCAGGCGCCGCATCACAAGCGGGTTTTCTCGCTGCTACGCGGATACAGACTTCTGTGTAGATATCTTCCAGTATTGCTGTCTGCTGCTCCAGATCGAACATTCTGACTGCGCGTCTTCGGCCCGCATGGCTGAATTCATTGCGCAGATCAGCCTGCTGCAGCAGGATCAGCAGATAATCGGCAAGGCGGTGAAAGTCACGTTCCGGCGCAAGCATCCCTGTTTCACCGTGGATGACAGCCTCCGGAATGCCTCCGCTTGCAAAACTGACAACGGGCAATCCACACGCCTGGGCTTCGGCAAACACCATTCCAAAGCCCTCGGAATCGCCATCGGCCGCCGTGACGCTGGGAACACTGAAGAGGGTTGACGTCTGCATCCAGCTCCGCACTGCCACTGGCGGCTGCCGTCCCAGGAAGGTGAACTTCGTAAGCGATCCCTCCGCCTGTCTCTCCAGTCTTACCCGCTGATCTCCGTCTCCGATCACTATCAATTCCACTTCCGGCATCTTCTTCTGCACCAACGCCATCGCGCGGATCAGATAGGAGCACCCTTTCTTTTCGGTCAGTCTTCCCGTGAACAAAACTTTTACGGTCCCCGGGCGCCTTTCCGGTCTGCAGAACCAGGTCGTATCGATACCGATGTAATGCACCAGGATCTTTTCTTCAGGGAATCCCTGGTTCACCATTCGGGATTTGATGAATTTGGAAACGGCAAAAAATTGCTCCACCTTGTCTGCCATGCCCGGACGTTCGCGCAGATATCTCCGGCCCAGCCGGCTCCGGCCAAGCGAAGCATCATCGTGCGTTGCGTCATACCCGTGATAGGTAACGAGCAGGGGAAGAGCGAGAGCCGCCGCTATGGGCAGCGCCGCGGCACCATCAGGGCCGAAGTGGGCGTGGAGCAGCTTTGGCTTGAGCCGTGCCAGAT
The DNA here is from genome assembly GCA_964657345.1 of uncultured Acetobacteraceae bacterium. GTDB lineage: Bacteria > Acidobacteriota > Terriglobia > Terriglobales > Acidobacteriaceae. The sequence goes on from CAZZVA010000050.1 coordinate 6,775, forward strand.
GCGTGGTGCACTCCCTGGAAACCCCCTGGAGGGCCCACCTGGCTTCCCGCCAGAATCCGGCGAGGCCACCCCGGTTGGCGATCCAGCACGCATCCTCCGGGAGATCCAGCCCATGCACGTCGCGGATACCTACGTAGTAGGGCAGGTAACGCTGCATCGCTTCGGCTTGATTACGAATGAAGGTTTCAGAGTACGGAAGCAATTGTGTGCGAAATATAAGCGCAACCGGCTTTTCTGCAATCATGGTGCCGCTCGCTTCCGTGATGGATTTCCGCGTGAAGGCGGCCATTTCGTGGCAGGTCTACCTTCGCAGGATATTGCGGCTTCGGATCTGAAGCTTGCGTTCCTGATTCACTTTACATCTTGTAACAGACAATGAGTTAATATTCTCTTACACCTTCCGCATCAGGACAATCCAGCTTCACCAGGAGCGATACATGCTTGTCCGTATCCCGGCTCACCTGCATCTACCAGGCAGATCCTTCACCATGCTGTGCCTTCTCGTCGCCTCATCCCTGCTCTCTGCCGCACAGGTTCCCGCGACCTCGTTCGATGATGAATTCCCAGGCTCGTCGATCGACGCCACCAAGTGGATCATCGAGTCCTTCCCCGGGCGGAACCAGGGCACGTTCCGCGCGGACGCTGTCTTCTATAAACCCGAGGCCATCCAGGTCAGTGATCACACCCTGCATATAGCAGTAGAGAAGATTCCCAACACCGACGCAAAGACCGGCAATGCGTATCCCCTGCGATCAGGACGCCTTCAGACACGGCAAAGCTTTCTCTATGGAAAGTTTGAAGTGCGGGCCAGGCTTCCTCGCGGTGCCGGAATCTGGCCGGCGATCTGGATGCGCACACCCTACGGTGTCCCGTTCAATGGCGAGATCGACATCATGGAAGGTCATGGCAGTCATCCCAATGTCATTCAAAGCACCATGCATCCATGGGTGAACGGCGTAGAGCCGCGCCAATATTGTGCGTGGCTCCTGGTGCAGACCACACCGGACGACCCGCGCTATCACAAACCCGGCTGCGATCGCTTCGACAATACGATCCATCTCAGCTCCGATCTCGCCTCCGGCTTCCACGTCTACACTGTGGATTGGCTTCCCGGCAGCATCACCTGGTCACTCGACGGTCAGCCCTACTATGTTGTTCGTGAGAAAGTACCGCAGGTGCCGATGATGATCGTTCTCGACGTAGCGTTCTCTCACAACTGGGATGGTGGATCGCCGGAGACCACGCAGCTCCCGCAGTCGCTTGACCTCAGCTATGTGCGGGTCAAAGGCCTGACAGCTCCAGGTACCGGGACAGGACACTAGCGCTTTCAAGCGACCTGCGGCTTCGTGCCTGGTAGCTGCAGGTGGCACCGGAGGAGGCCTTCATGCCCCGCCGGACGCACCGCTCATGCTGCTCTCGCTGCTAAAGCGGAGTCCAGAGGAGCGGCCGGAATCGCCGTTAACATGCCTTGCGCATCCTGCCGGCACAATGCCACGTAAATGGAAACGAAGGGAATCCAGAGCACCGTATGCTCGCGAAACAGGTTGCTCTCTGTCAGGTTCATGGTCACAAACAAACACAGGAAAACAAAGGCAAACCTGGTGAAATCAGAGAGCGCTTCTGCCTGGTCCAACAACCGCCGAAGCGTCTTCCGGCTGTAGAGAAATAACATCAGGACAATTAGCACCATTCCCGCCATGCCGCAATCCAGAAGAATGTCGAGATAGCCATCATGCGCATGGGTTGCGGCTAACCCGCGCGGCATGACCTGGCCGACCAGGCTTTGTCTCCAGAAGACACCGTAGCCGTAGCCAAGCCATGGCTGTTGCTTGATGGCGTCCCTTGCAAAGGCCCAGATGAACGTTCGTCCGGTCAGCGATTCATCTTTGCCGATGAGAGCAAACATCTGGCCGCGGAAAACCAGCAGGAGATACGCGCCGACTGTTGCACATGGGATCAGTGCGGCCCAAAGCGGGAGTGTCTGCCGCCGCTTGATCCGTACCACCTTCACAATCAAAAATGCCCCCGCTAGTGCTGCAAAGCCCATCAGGCCCGTGCCGGATCGAGAAAGCCCGAGCAGTGCCAGTGCGCCTGCAAGCGCTGTCCAGCGCAACCATCGTGACTGGAACGGCTTGCCTGCCGCGAACAGTGCGATCGCCAGCACCATGTTTCTTCCCAACGCGTTCTTATGCTGGAACAGGCCCTTCCACTCTCCGGCGTGGGTGTCGGTACTGATCCCGTAGCTTGGCAGCAGAATCACGATCAGGAAACAGCCTGCAATGGAGAGCACCGAAACTGTTGCGTATAGATGAATCTGCCTGACCCTGGAAAGACAGGAACCCATCCAGATCGCAAACAGGGTAGTGAAGAAAAAGATCAGGCTGCGTCGCAAGGTCACATGCCGCTCGATCGACCATACTGTCGAAAGCAGCAGCAAGAGTGAAAGCAGCATCGGCAGCTTGGCCAGGCGCACGGAATCCAGCATGCGGCGCCAATCGGCTGCCACCAGGAAGAGGGTCAACGGTATGACAATTGCCTGGCCGATGATAGAAACCTCGCTCATCAGGGGGTCACGGCCACCTTCCGCCGCCTCCGACGGTGTCAGCATGCCCATGCAATAGATCAGGATCAGCATGGCAATCGTCCATCGCACCGTCTTCCAGGCGCGGCTTGTCTCGCCGGACCTGACAGCTCCGTTACTCCTTCGATCCACCAGGCGCCGTAATAATCTCATTGCATCTCCTGCGAAGCCGCGTTCAGTCGGGTAAAGCCTAAAAAGTTGGGGCGATCTTCACGCCGTTTGAGCCACAACAACAGTGTCCAGTTCATTCCCGCAAGGCCCCCGTCTGTCAGCAGGCTTGCCAATGCGGCGCCAGTCCAGGAGTAGCGGGGAATCAGGTAGAGGTTCATGCCGAGATTGCCGGCGGCCGCAACTGCCTGCGCGCCCAGGCGATACTTCTGGTAGCCGGCACCGGCCATCGCATCGCCCGATCCCACGTGGATACAGCGGAAGATCGGGATCAGGCAAAGCCAGCGCAGGGCGCCGACGCTCTGTCCAAAGCCCCCGCCCACCAAATGCGGCAGCAGCGGCGCTCCAAGAAACATCGCAACGGCGCTTACGCCACCCAGCAGGAGAGTGCGCTTGAGAATCTTCCGGGCCAGCGGCTCTGTTGCGGTCGCACCCTTGACTCCTTCGCGAAAGAAGCGCGGAAATGCGGCTGCCTGGATCGACATGATGGGCATCGTGGCGATGTTCACTACTCGATACGCCATGCTGTAGATACCATTGGCTGCAGCCATCCCGTAGTGTCCGAGCAGCACCTTGTCCACATCGTTGTAAATCGAGGTCGTCGAGCCGGAGACAGCAAAGATCGCTCCTTCCCCAATTCGCTGGAACAAGAGGGCCGGCCGGAACAGCGGCCAGCCGAAGCGAACCGTCACCGTTGCTACCGCGCACACCACTGCCACTACCGAAACCACCAGGGATGCCATCGCCCACTGCCAGGCGCTTGCCCGGTGCAGCGAGAACAGCATTCCTGCCGCGAGCAGCAGCCGGCACAGGTTGGTGATGAGGTTCAGCGTGGCAGTGATCTTCATTTTTTCAAAGGCCTGGAAGACCTGGCTTGCTGCCGTGGTCAGCTGACCGCAAAGGCAGTCGCCGATGGCAAGAATGACCAGGATGGATGCGCTGCTGCTGCCGACCATCCAGCGACCGGCCAAATGCAGACCCAGCACCAGCAGCGATCCGAAGAAGGCTGTCGACAGAATCACATTGCCCCAGTACTCGCGAAAGCGAGTGTGGTCGGGGCTCACATAGCGCAAGACCAGCAGCCCGGAGCCCATGGTGCTGTATTGGCTTACTACTGATACCAAGGCAATGGCGCCGGCCAGTATGCCATATTCCAACGTGCCCAGCAGCCGCGCCAGCAGGATGAAATAGAGGGCCTGCACCAGGAAGGACAAGCCCTGGCCGGCGAACATCCACACTGCGTTACGGGCCAATCGGCTGGCACGCAGACTGGCTACCTGTGCCCGGGACCACTCTGCTGCTCGCCCAACAGGACCGTCGACACCCATTCCTAGATTGCACCCACGGTATTGCGATATCGCTCCTGGATGATGTTCCAGGTAAAGTTTTTCTTGAAGGAGCGCAGGCCCTCGTCTGCGAGTTTCCTGCGTGTGGCCGGGTTAACGATCAGCTGCTTCAGGGCATCCACCAGCTGTCCAGTGGACCCACGTTCCACCAGCAGGCCTCCTCCATCGGCGAATACTTCCTTACTGCCACCACCGTGTGTCCCGACGACCGGCAGCGCAGAAGCGAAAGCTTCGACATTGACCATGCCGAACGGCTCTTCCCAGATCACCGGGGCACAGAAAATATCAGCCTCACGGAACATCTCTGCCAGTTTCGTGCCGCTGCAATAGGGACGCATCTCTACGTTGGGCGGCGCCATTTTGTGCAGGCCCCGGATGTAGGAAGTAGTCCTGCTGCCACCGAAGTGGGCTGCTCCCACCATGATTCCCTTCACCCGGACTCCGGATTCGCCCAGTCGCCGCATCGCCTCAAGAAATATGTGGCCGCCCTTTTCCTTGACGAGTCTGCTGGCGAACAGGACTTTCGGGATGTCGGGCGCACCTCGCTCCACCATGGGCGGATAAAAGACTGCTTCATCCGCACCGCAGTTCAGCACTGTGGAAGGAAGCTCCGGAAACAGGGATAAAGCTTCACGCTGCAGAAATGCGCTGCCAAATACATAATGGTCGATGTTGGCTTTCTTCATCCGCTCCACTGGCTGACTGTTCAGGTGGGAATTGTGCAGATGCAGAACGACCCTGCCACCGGAGCGATGCACCTGGGGCGCGATGATCGCTGCGTAAGCCGGTCGATTGTGCACCCACAGCACGTCGCCTGAGCCGATCCGGTCGATGGTCGGAAGAAGAACTGTTTTGATGATTTGCTCTTGCAGCAGATGTGGCAGCCTCGTCGAGAACCGCCGGATCTTTTCGTAGTGATCGAATCGACGGATCGCCACGACGCGCGTCTTGGAAAATCCCCAGCTATCGTCCGCAGAAGGACAAAGGATCACCGACTCAGTATCCCGTTTCAGGACGTTGGCGACCCAGCGAGAGATCGCCCCTCCACGATAATCCGAAAAGGGCTCGGTTTCCGACAGCAGGTGGTACACCGTTCGAGCCACGTGGTTCTACTCCCGTTCCGTCCGCAGTGCAGCACCGGCGATTGCGCGCCACGGTTGCGCATGGGCAGACTCCTACCTGTGCTGAGCCTGAACACTTCATGCCAATTGTCAGTAAGGGGCTTGCAAATGAGCATAACGTAACTGTCACACTATCCAAAGGAAAATGTCTGGTGTTCCCGGAGATAGCTTTCGAATCCGTGGCAGCGAACCGCTGACATTTCAAACCTGGTGCCGCAGCTCCTCCCCGCTTATCCTTTGACTCAACATCCGCCGCAGCCTTCCCCGCGCTGCCGGACGAAAAATACTATTGCCGAGAAATAACAGGCAATCCATCGGCCGCGGATGACCCCGCCGAAACATCTGCCCCATGAGGAAGGGAAGCGCCTGACGCATGCATCCCTGTGCGCAGGCCTCACCGATCAGTTGCGTCGCAATAAAGCCTGCAAATGCTTTCCGCGTCAGCAAACCCTGCACACCCAGCAGCCACTGCCATGACCGCTCCCAATCCAGGTTGCGGACGATACTGTTGCGAGCTTCTCCCAGGTACCACACAGCCAGAGGGTCGTCGACAAACAGCACACGGAAGCCGCCAATGGCCGCGACACGCACATACCAGTCGGTGTCCTGGTGCTTCTTCAAGCCGGAACTGAAGGGCTGCCGCAGCATCAACTCACGCGAAGCCAGCAGCATCGACGTCTGCAGCTGGCCCTCGCCGCGAAACAAGGACCGGCGATTGAACAGGTACTCGCACAGCGGCTCGGATGGCCCCGGCAGCCGGCGCGGCCAGACGTAGTCATGCGTCGGATATCGGCCGATGACTTTGCAGGCAATCACAGAAAGGCTGTCTCCATTCCGATGAAGCAGCGCCATCTGTCGCGCAATCTTGTTCGGGAACCATTCGTCGTCGTCATCCAGGAAGGCAATCCATGCGCCGCGTGCGATCAGCACGCCGGCATTGCGGGCGTCCGAGCCGCCCACCGGCTCGGAGAGTGCATGCACCCGTACCCGCGTATCCGCAAGGCCGCCCAGATATAATTCCGTTTCGCGATCGACCCCATCCACCACCACGATAATTTCCAGCGGCCTGTAGGTCTGTTCCATGGCGCTTATGAGTGCTCTCTGCAGCAGCGCGAGACGATGACGAGTGGGGATGACTACCGAAACCAGGTCGTTCAGCATGCGTGTCGAGGCTCCTGTCGCTGGTGTGCGACTACAGCATACCTGCGGGTAAAGAGCGCCCGGTCAATTCCCGATATCTTATCAGTCACTGTGTCCAATCAAACCAAAGTAACGGGAATGGCAAAAGAGAGGTGCCGCAAGCCTTCCTTCCTGTTGTATTTGTTACCTAGCCCGAACCGGAAAGACAGTAAATGAGACGTGCTCAGTGGCAGATACAGACGCGTCATATTCATCTCGCATGTTTCGCTGCGGGCCTTATTCAAGCATATTTGGCGCATTCCAGAGATCGGATGCTTTACTGCGGATTCATGAACACGCCTGTTCAATGGTCGCGTCACCGAACCCGGCAGGCAGGGTAGCGGATGACGCGCGACATGCTCTGCTTGGTAATAACTGGATCACCAGGGCATTGATGAGCAAAATAATTATCCATCGTTTTTTATTTTGGGCAGTGGACTGCAGTCTGTTGAGAGTCACGAGGCAAGTCTCCGGCCGCTCGAAGTACTCGGCGAGTGCGCCAACGTACCTGGATCCAGGCATGCACTTCTTAGATCTTTCTAATGTTCGCTCCCGGAATGCCGATGCAAAGAGATATCGGTTCGAGGTGATGGAGTGATCAAGAGTTCCTGGCAAACTTCCCTAAATCAGTTCCTGCGCGGTCGCTGCCGCAAGGCGACCGGCCTAACCGCGGCTCAGGCTGAATCTGTCTTGGCCTGTTCTTCCCGTTCGGCGGTGCGGCGTCCTTTCTCAGCCATGGCGGGAACGCTGCTGGCGGTCAGCTGCGCCTCCCTTCCGCTCCATGCACAACTGAGTCTGGTCAAGACCGGATCGCCGTTGTTGTCTGCCGCCGGAAAAGCTGCGGCCAGCCAGGCGATCCTGACCGCCTACAACATGGATGGCACCAACTCCGGTACAGCTCGCCTGGGGCGCAACGTCACCATCCTTGCGAGTGCTCCCGGATATACCAATCCAACGTTTGTCTGGACCCTGACTGGAGCCGGCACTCTCAGCAGCGCAGGTGTCTACACGGCTCCCGCCGCCATGCCGCAGAACACTACGGTGACAGTGACGGCGACCATGTCCGGTTCAGTTTCCATTACGGCTTCCTATTCCATGACGCTGGAGTATGTTGTTCCCACGATCCGCTGGGCGACTCCCACGCTCCTGACGGCTGGACGGGTCAATGCTGTGTCTGTGGTCGGCTACGATTTCACCCCGGCAACTTCCATCCTGGTCGGCGGAGTTGCTGTGCCCTCCAGCTTTCAAGCGCCGAATACGGTTGTCGCGCAGGTAACCGTAGCATCCACGGCAACGCTGCCGCTTTCCCTGGCGGCCAGCAATCCCGGTCCGGGAGGAGGGCTTAGCGTTCCTGTCTCCCTCGCGACAAGTCTGCCTCACCTGTCACTCACCGAGTACAGTGCGGACGGCACCAACTCCGGAACCGCACGCCTGGGCCGCAACATCACGATGGTGCCCAGCCTCCCTGGTTCGGTCAATCCTGTCTATACCTGGAGCCTGCAGGGTGCCGGCACCCTGAGCAATACGGGAGTCTACTCAGCGCCGGCAGTCATGCCCTCCACTTCGACGATAAAGATTACTGCCACGCTGGTCTCCAACCCCGCAGTCTTCGCCACGTCTCAGCTGACCCTCATCTACGCGGTGCCCACGGTTCGATGGCTTACGCCGTCACAATTGATGAGTGGGAAGATCAACTCCGTCAGTATTACCGGGTATGATTTCACACCGGCTACGACCATCCTGGTCGGCGGCCAGGTGGTGTCCAGCGTTTACCAGTCACCTGGCACGATGGTTGCGCAGATTCCAGTTGGTCCAGTCGCGCTGAACTCTCTTCCAGTAGTTGCGCAGAATCCTCAGCCGGGCGGCGGCCCCAGTGCTTCGGCAACAGCTACCATCCTGCCCCTGACGATCCAGCTTAGCTCTTACAGTCAGAAAGGCCTGAGTCCGACTGCGGTACCACTCGGGCAGAGCGTCCAATATCTCGCTTCGGTCCTCGGCTCCGGCAATCCGACGCTGCCCTGGAACATTCTCTGGTCTGTCCAGGGAGGCGGCTCCATCTCTTCGTCGGGGCTCTACCAGGCGCCTCCTGCGATGCCTTCGAACGGCAACATCACCGTCACGGCGACACTTGCCTCCGATGTCGCCATCTTTGCCACCTCCGGCTTGTCCCTGCTGCATCCGGTTCCCGTCGTCAATGATTCGACGCCGTTACAGTTGGCTGCAGGTCAGACCACCCTTGTCACCTTTCTGGGTGAAGGCTTCGAACCTGCAACGCAGTTGCTCGTCAACGGCACACTGGTGGCTTCTACCTATCTCTCGCCCAGTTCTCTTGCCGCAACGATCAATGTGGCCGCAAACAGCACCAGTTCCCTGGTGATCCGCGCTCAGAACGCATCACCCGGCGGCGGTCTCAGTTCCACCTTTGACCTGCCGATCGGGAATGCTGCGGTGGTCACGGCTACCATCGGCAGCCAACCCGGCCTCTCGATTCCCGGCGACTTTATCGGCTTCTCTCATGAATGGGGAGACGCACAGGGCAATCTTGGCTGGTCGGCTGTGGGCGCCAATGCCATTTACCGCCAGCTGCTGAATAACCTGGCAAATCCCGGCTGGCCTTTCCTGATCCGCATCGGCGGCGGCTCGACGGACAGCTCGGTAGAACCGGTGGCCACCACGGTTACGGCCTTCTCGGAGCTCGCCGGCGCGCTGCCCGTCAAGTTCTCCCTCGGGGTCAATCTTGGCGCCAGCAACCTGCAGCTTGCCAGGGACCAGGCTGCTTTCTTTATCGCACACATGCCGTCCGGTTCCATCCGCTCAATCGAGATCGGCAACGAGCCTGACATGTATTCCAGCAATGGTCTCCGTGCTTCGACGTACAGTGCGGCCAGCTACGCGGCCGATCTGAACACCTGGGCCACGGGTGTGCTGCCGCTGCTGCCTGCAGCTACGAGACTCATGGCGCCTTCCTTCGCGTCCGTCTGGTACCTGCAGCAGAATCTGCCGCTTGTGGAACAGCAATCCTCCAGTGTTTCGATTGTCAGCCAGCACTTCTATGCACTACATCAGACGGCAACCGCATCTCTCGCTTCCGACGCTTTGCTTCAGCCTTCCGTCTCAACCAGCCACGTC
>CAZZVA010000051.1:0-16294 GCA_964657345.1 uncultured Acetobacteraceae bacterium
GATTGCTGCGGGTATTGAGGCTGCTGCGCATATGGCTGCGCCTGCTGTGTATACGGCTGCTGGCCGGCGTCCTGGGGCTGCTGCGGAGCGTTCGGGTCCTGCTCGGCGGCCTGGACGGTGTTAATGGCGGCGGGGTCAGGGGTGTTGCCGGACCGGCAGGCGGCCAAGCCGAGACAGCAGGTTGCCGCAAGGCAGAGTGTGCAGTTTTTTGCGAACTTGTTCATGAATTTCACCAGCCCTTGGATGCGGTCTTGTCTCGCACCATACGGAGGTAGGAACACGGTTGGCAAGGAAAGGACTTGGTGCCGAAGGTACTTCTGCGGGTGGCTGAGAAGGGCGGATGGCTTCGCCGTACCCACCCTAGCTGCGCAAGGGTGGGGCAACCGGTTCGTTCTGACCAGTGGGCGATGCGCCACACCGATGGAGCTAGGTGTGGAGTTCGGCTTTGCTGATGACCTCGATGAAGGCGTTTTTTGCGGCTTCGATGGTGTGGTCGATGTCGGCGTCGGTGTGGGCGGTGGAGAAGAAGGCGGCTTCAAATTGCGAGGGTGGCAGCCAGATGCCGGCATCGAGCATGCAGCGATGGAAGCGTCCGAAAGCCTGTGTGTCCGAGGTCGCGGCGGTTTCGAAGTCGGTGACTGGTTTTGCGGCAAAGAACCAGGTGATCATGGCGCCCACTCGGTTAGTGCGGATGGGTACACCAATGCTTTCGGCGGTTGCAGCTACGCCTTCGGCCAGTTTATGGCCTGCTTCTTCGAGGCGTCCGTAGATGGCTTCTTCGTTCTCAATCAGGTGATTGACGGTTGCGAACCCGGCGGCCATGGCGAGTGGATTGCCGCTGAGGGTGCCGGCCTGGTAGACGGGGCCTAACGGCGCGAGCATGTTCATGATGTCGGCGCGTCCACCGAAGGCGCCGCAGGGCAGGCCGCCGCCGATGATTTTGCCGAGACAGGTGAGGTCGGGCGTGATGTCGTAGCGTTCCTGGGCGCCGCCGAGGGCGACGCGGAAGCCCGTCATCACTTCGTCAAAGATGAGGACGGAGCCGTGCTCGTCGGTGATGGCGCGCAGGGCTTCGAGGTAGCCGCGCTCGGGCGGAACGGTGCCCATGTTGCCGGCGACAGGTTCAAGGATGATGGCGGCTATGTTGCCGCGCCGGGCGGCGTAGACTTCGCGGACGGCTGCGATGTCGTTGTAGGGCAGCGCGACGGTGAAGTGGGCGATCTCTTCCGGCACGCCGGCTGAGCCGGGGATGCCGAAGGTGGCGACGCCCGAGCCGGCCTTGACCAGCAGGCCGTCCGAATGGCCGTGGTAGCAGCCTTCGAACTTGATGATGTATTTGCGTCCGGTATAGGCGCGGGCGAGCCGGATGGCCGACATGGTGGCTTCTGTGCCGGAACTGACGAAGCGCATTTTCTCGATCGATGGATAGCAGCGGGTGACCAGCTCGGCAAGGTTGGCTTCGGCGGCGGTGGAGGCTCCGAAGCTGGCGGAGTCGGCGGCGGCTTTCTGGATGGCTTCGACGGCAGCGGGCCAGGCATGGCCGAGAATCATGGGACCCCAGGAGCCGAAGTAGTCGATGTAGCGGTTGCCGTCGGCGTCCCAGAGATAGGCGCCGTTGGCGCGCTGGACGAAGGGCGGGTCGCCACCGACGGCACGGAAGGCACGGACCGGGGAATCGACGCCCCCGGGCATGAAGCGTTCGGCGCGTTGCTGCAACTGGCGGGAGAGGGTAAGCGTGCGCATGTGCTCCCAGTGTAAAAGCATGCGGGACGAAATCGTTCAACCCATGACATTTCCCTGTGGAATGGAGAAGCGGGTTTGGGGTGAATCAAGAATTGGCTGCCGAGGTTTGATGAGGGTTAGAAAGCCAGGCGCAATACTTTAGTTTCTGCTTTACAAATGTGCGGGAGGAGCAAATACTTAAGTAAAAGCTAAACTATGTTGTTTTGGAGGGATGTCATGAACCAGGGGCAATCCGTAATTCACAGCACGTTTGTGATTGAGCGCCACTATCCGGCGAGACCGGAAAGGGTGTTTGCGGCTTTTGCCGATCCGGAGAAGAAGCGGCGCTGGTATGCCGAAAACCGGAATCACGAAGTTATGAAGTACACGATGGACTTCCGGACGGGCGGTGTGGACCTGGCGACATTCAAGATGAATGAGCAGACGCCATTCCCAGGAGCGCTGCTGACCAACCGGACTACCTACCAGGACATTGAATGGAATAAGCGCATTGTGTGGGCGTACACGATGGCCTTTGGAGAGAAGCCTTTCTCGGCTTCGCTGGCGACGGTGGAGCTGGTGCTTAACGGATCGGGAACAGACCTGATTTTTACGGAGCAGGGTGCCTTCTTCGAAGGTTCGGATGGTCCGCAGATGCGCGAGGCGGGCTGGAGTGGGCTGCTCGATTCGCTCGCGGGGGAATTCAACAGCTAAGGGAGCGAAGATGCCTGGACACAGGGCCGCGGTGCAGAGGGTGTTCCATGCACTGGGCGATCCAACGCGGCGGATGATGGTCGAGAGGCTGAGCGCAGGGCCGTGCTCGGTTTCGCAACTGGCAGAGCCATTGAAGATGACGCTGGCGGCGGTGGTGCAGCACCTGCAGATCCTGGAAGCGAGCGGGCTGGTGCGCAGCGAAAAGAGTGGGCGCGTGCGCACCTGCCGCCTCGAACCATCCGGTCTGTCGATGGCGGAGCAGTGGATTCGTGATCGCCGTGCTGCCTGGGAGATGCGCCTGGATGCTCTCGGCGCATTGCTGGCAGAAGAAGACGAGGGAGACGGGTTGCTTCCCAAAGCATGAGAGAGGACGATGAAGCGCAGAGGAACTGCGTGATGGAATCGTCTTCACCGAAGCTGGTGCCACCCTTTAGCGAAGAGACGGCAGCGATGAAGGTCAAAGCAGCCGAGGCCTTGTGGAATACGTGCGATCCGGAGCGGGTGTCGCTGGCTTACACCGAGGATGCCGAGTGGCGGAATCGGGACGAGCTCCTGGCGGGCCGGGAGGAGATTCGAGCGTTTCTAACTCGCAAATGGCAGAGGGAACTGGAGTATCGGCTGCGCAAGACATTGTGGTGTTTCAACGAGAATCGCATCAGTGTGAGCTTTGAGTATGAGAGCCACGACGCTGCCGGGCAGTGGTACCGGTCGTATGGAGTGGAGTTGTGGGAGTTCGCATTGGACGGGCGGATGAGGAAACGCATTGCGAGTATCAACGACGCAAAGATTGCGGAGAGCGAGCGTCGGCTTGGGTGAGAGCCAGGCAAGTACGCCCAGGAACCGAGCGTGAACCTGGGCGTTCTGTTATCTCGAAGCGGGAGTGATTAGAGAGGCTGAACGTCCGCAGCCTGCCAGCCTTTTGGACCTTTCACTACGTTGAACTGCACTGCCTGGCCTTCCTGAAGGCTTTTAAAGCCGCTGGAACTGATTGCCGAGTAATGCACAAACACATCTTCCCCATTCTGGCGGGAGATGAACCCGAACCCCTTTGCGTCGTTGAACCACTTGACTGTGCCTTGTTCCATGGTGCGATTCCCTATGTTGAATTGCGCCAGCGCGAATCGTCGGAACCTTATGGCAGTGGCTTTGCAACATAGCGTAGTCAGTCCTGCCCCCGGTGCCTGCCCGGTCCTTGTCAACGCAGCGCCAGTTTAGCAGATCGAGACTGCGGATTTCAGCAACCTATGTGCACGATCGGCCACGGGCATTTAGCCTTCACGGATGAGGAATGATGAGGTAATGCGGCTGCTGGCCGGTGGATTTTCGAGTCTCGATGAGGCGTTCGCCAAGCAGATGGTGCCGGACGCCGGAGTCATCGACGCAGCGGCCGATACGAACGACACGTACGAGCCGGCTGCGCGCAAGGTGCTGGCGCAGGTAGCGGAGCGGATGGGGGACAACTACCCCTATTTCCATCCGCTATATGCGGGGCAGATGTTGAAGCCGCCGCATCCGGTGGCGCGGGCAGCGTATGCGATGGCGATGGCGGTGAATCCGAACAATCACGCCCTGGATGGCGGTCGGGCGAGCTCGCGGATGGAAGTGGAGGCGGTGGGGGCGATCGCGGAAATGTTCGGGATAGACCGGCCGTTCCTGGGGCACCTGACAAGCAGCGGGACGTTTGCCAACCTGGAGGCGCTGTGGGTGGCGGGCAAACTGAAGCCGGCGGCGGCGATCCTGGCGTCTGACCAGGCGCATTACACGCATAGCCGGATCTCGTCCGTGCTGAAGCTGCCGTTTGAGGCAGTAGCGTCGGATGGGGCGGGACGGCTGGATGTGGCGGCACTGGAGGCGCGGCTACAGCAAAGCGAGGTGGGCGAGCGACGGCCCGTGGGGACAGTAGTGGTGACGCTGGGAACGACGGCTACGGGGTCGGTGGATCCGCTGGCGGAGGTGCTGAAGCTCCAGGAACGATATGCGTTTCGTATTCACGTGGACGCTGCTTACGGGGGGTATTTCCGGCTTTGCTCGACGTTGTCGCCAGGGACGTTATCTCACTTTGCCGCGATCCGCGCAGTGGACAGCGTGGTGATCGACCCGCACAAGCACGGACTGCAGCCGTACGGATGCGGGTGTGTGCTGTTCCGGGATGCAACGGTGGGACGTTTCTACAAGCATGATTCTCCTTACACCTACTTCTCGTCGCCGGAGCTGCACCTGGGAGAGATCAGCCTGGAGTGTTCGAGGGCGGGAGCGGCGGCCGTCGCGCTGTGGGCAACGCAGAGGCTGCTGCCGATGACGCCTGGCGGCGAGTTTGGCAGGGATCTCGAGCGCTGCCGTGCTGCTGCCATGGAATTGCACGGTCACCTGGCGGCTGCGCCTGGCAGGTGGGTCACTGCATTTGTTCCTGAGCTCGATATCGTGATCTGGGCAGTGAAGGCGGGGAGCCTGGAGGAGTCTTCGGTCTGCGCCCAGGGGATCTTCGACAAGGCAGCAGAGCAGGGGCTGCACCTTGCCCTGGCACAGTTGCCGGCGCGCTTCTTCCCACCGGAGAGCTGGACGGATGTGGAGGAGAGCGCGACAGTCCGATGCCTGCGATCGGTGCTGATGAAGCCGGAACACCTTGGGGCGATGCCCCGGATTGTGGCACTCCTGGAGCGGGCGGCGGAGGAAGCGCTGGCACAGCAGCAGGCAACGGGTCAGTGAATTCCGTGTGCAAATCCCATTTCGGTCCGACCCATTCGTCACCTCGGTAATACCCCTTCGCGTTCTCTATTTTGCGAATATCTGTGAGAAGTGCCGATATTTTCCTATAGAAACTGAGCATCGGTGCCAAGCTGTTGACGAGAAAGGCACAAGCGGAGTTGGCTGGCGAAGGCAGTAACGCCAAAGCCGTATGGCAAAGGCGACCAGCCAGGCGTAAATGATTCATTACGAACGGCTTGCCAGACAAGGTGTTTCAGGGGCCTGTCAGGAAGTTGCATGGAGCAAAAAGTTAGCGACTTGGTACACTACGCGAACACACTCCCGGAGCCACTTTTGGTGTCACGAGCGCAAGATTGCTCGAGGTATAGAAGTGCCAGTGAAATGGGCATCTCCTTTCAGCAGTTGCGATGGGGACGCCGGGGATGATTTGCCAGGGAATGAGCACGGTAAGGGACCCACTCTAGGAGACACATGTATTTCTCTGATCAGAAGAGCACCGAACTCCGGAATTTTACGAATATCGACGGCCACGCCGCTTATTTTTCGATGGAAATCGCAATCCTGCCGACCATGCCGACTTACAGCGGCGGTCTTGGTGTACTAGCCGGCGACACCCTGCGTGCTGCTGCTGATCTGGGTGTACCCCTTGCGGCAGTGACGCTGGTCCACCGCATGGGATATTTCCGACAGACCCTGGATGCGCAGGGTGGACAGCATGAAGCAGAGCAGCCCTGGAATCCGGCGCTGACCCTGCATCTGGAAGAGCCGCGGGTTGCGGTGATGGTGGAGGGGCGAACGGTTTTTGTGCAGGCCTGGCGCTATGACATGGTCGGGGTAACAGGTCACACGCTCCCGATCTACCTGCTGGACACGGATCTCGAGCAGAACGATCCTCGCGATCGCACATTGACGGATTGCCTGTACGGCGGCGACAACGATTATCGGCTGGCACAGGAGATTGTGCTGGGGATGGGCGGGGCGCGCATGCTGGAAGCGCTGGCCTACGATGTGAATGTTTACCACATGAACGAAGGCCACGCGGCGTTGCTGACGGTGGCGGTGCTGGAGAAGCAGCTGAACGGCGGCGCATTTTCGAGTGCGACCGATCGCGACTTTGAAGCAGTGAAACAGCGCTGCGTGTTCACGACGCATACGCCGGTTCCGGCCGGACACGATCGCTTCTCGATGGAGCAGGCGTATCGGCTGCTGGGTTCCGATGTTGTGCACCTGCTGGAACGAGTGGGCGGCTGTCACGACGGACTGCTCAACATGACGTACATTGCTCTGCGCTCCTCCCGATTTGTGAACGGCGTGGCGATGCAGCACATGAAGGTTTCGCGCGAGATGTTCCCGGGCGTGCAGATCGATGGCATCACCAATGGCGTGCATGCTGCGACCTGGACGGGTCCGGAGATGCAGGCGGTGTTCACGCAGCATTTCCCGCGGTGGAAGGAAGACAACATCCAGCTGCGGTATGCGATCGATATCCCGCCGGCACAAATTGCGGCAGCGCATGGCAGTCAGAAGAAGACGCTGATTGAGGTGGTGAAGCAGCGTACGGGTGTGGAGCTGGACGAGCAGGTATTTACGATCGGCTTTGCGCGCCGGGTCGCGACTTACAAGCGTGCAGACCTGTTGTTCTCACAGCCGGAGCGCCTGGCGCGGATGGCAGAGGAGTTTGGTGGACTGCAGGTGCTGTATGGCGGCAAGGCTCATCCACATGACCAGCCCGGCAAAGCGCTGATCCGCCGCGTGTTTGAAGCAGCGGCCAGGCTTACCTCGGCGAAACTGCATATCCAGTACCTGGAGAATTATGACTGGGAGCTGGGCCAGATTCTGACCAGTGGTGTGGACTTGTGGCTGAACAATCCGGAGCGTCCGCTGGAGGCTTCCGGCACGAGCGGCATGAAGGCTGCGCTGAATGGTGTGCCATCGCTGAGCATCATGGATGGCTGGTGGATTGAAGGCTGCACCGAAGGCGTGACTGGCTGGGCGATCGAAGATGGCGCAGACTCGGGCGCGGAAGCAGAGCACCTCTACAACAAGCTGGAGCATGCTGTTCTGCCGCTGTACTATCGCAACCGCAGTGAGTGGAATGCGCTGATGGGGACCACGATTGCGCACAACGGATCGTTCTTCAACACGCAGCGCATGCTGCAGCAGTACCTGGTGAATGCGTACTACCCGGAGAAGGAGCACCAGTATTCTGCCGAGGAGCTGGAGAAGACGTACGCGCGCCAGATTTCGGAATCGAACTAACGCCACAAGAACTTTCGATTGTCAGTAGGCCCCGCAGCTTTCCATGGCTGCGGGGCTTTTGTTTATGGCGTGGTGCCTGGCTTGCAGACGGCATCCAAGGCATGTGTGACTTATCCTGCAAGTTCTCCCTACACGCCTCCCGCGGTCACTGGCGGTTGGATCGACATTTCGACGACGCTCGATCCGAAGACGATGGCAGTCTATCCCGATAATTTCGGGCTGGAGTTTACGTGGACGAGCCGGCTTGATTCGCAGGCCGGGGTAAACCTGTCGAAGTACTGCCTGGGTGCGCACAGCGGGACCCATGTGGATGCGCCACTGCATTTTGTGGAGGGCGGTTTCCCGATCGATCAGGTGGATCCGGGGCGGCTGATCGGAAGGGCCCAGGTGATCGCGATCGATCCGGAGGCGCCGGTGATTACGGCGGCCTTGCTGGAGCAACAAAGGTGGCGCGGACACGAGCGGCTATTGTTCAAGACGCGGAACTCGGCACGCCGGCTGCTGCAGCAGGCGGAGTTTCAACAGGACTACGTATACATTGCTGCGGATGCTGCGGAGTTGCTGGCGTCTGAACCGCTGGCCATGGTCGGCGTCGATTATCTGTCGGTGGAAGGATTTGCGCATGATCCCAGGACGCATCGGGCGCTGCTGGGAAACGGCATCGCGATTGTGGAAGGGCTGGACCTGCACGGTGTCGAGGCCGGCGCTTATGAAGTTGTGGTGCTGCCCTTGAAGATTGCCGGACATGAGGCTGCACCGGCACGCGCATTGCTGCGACGGACTGGATGATGCGGTGTTGCGAAATTCTGTTTGTCCGGGTCGTCTGCGCCGGCGCAACTAATGAATCTTTCAGAGGCCAAAAAACGTCTTTCAATAGAGGAAATCGAGAAGGTATACCAGGCGCGGCGTGGAGATGACGCCGGGCAGCCCAGTGGGCTTCACACCTGCTGCATCGATGAGACTCCTCAAGACGTATAGCATGGAGACGAGTGCGGACTGGGGTCCTGTGGAAGCGTTCGCAGCCTTTAAGACCCTCGCATCTCTTCAGAAAACGCAGGGGCAGGCAGTACTGGTACAGCAGTAGAGACAAGCCTGTCCATAGAGCACTGTTCAGCCTGCTGACTGAAAAGTTTCGAGACTGTTCCTGCTGCGCGAGGTGCGCACAGGAAAAGCATCTGCACTGTCTCATGCAGGGTTCACAGCAAGGAGAGATGTAAAGCAAGATGTGGATTGTTCGTCTAGCGCTGCGGCGCCCTTATACCTTTGTCGTTCTCGCGTTGCTGCTGCTGATCCTCGGACCAGTGTCGATTTACACGACGCCGGTCGATATTTTTCCGAATATCGATATTCCAGTGGTCAGCGTGATCTGGAATTTCGCGGGTCTTGCGCCACAGGACATGGCGAATCGCATCGTGACGCTCACCGAGCGAACGCTGACGACGACCGTGGATAACATCGACCATTTTGAATCGAACTCTCTGTATGGCGTTGCCGTGGTGAAGATTTATTTTCAACCCACGGTTAATATCTCGACGGCGATCGCGCAGGTGACTGCCATATCGCAAACACAATTGCGACAGCTGCCGACGGGGACTACGCCTCCGCTGGTAATTACCTACAGTGCGTCGAGTGTGCCGATTCTGCAGCTGGGTCTGTCCGGGCAGGGATTGTCAGAACAGCAGCTGGGCGACTTCGGATTGAATTTCATCCGCACGCAGCTGGTGACGATCGAGGGCGCGGCTGTGCCCTATCCCTATGGCGGCAAGCAGCGGCAGGTGCAGTTCGACCTGGATATGACAGCGCTGCAGGCGAAGGGACTGTCGCCGCAGGATGTGGTGAATGCAGTGGCCGGCCAGAACTTGATCCTGCCATCGGGCACTTTGAAGGTCGGGGGTACGGAATACCAGATTTCGACGAACAGTGCGCCACTCACGATCGAGGGGCTGAACAATTTTCCGGTGCGCCAGGTGAATGGCGCGATGGTCTATGTGCGCGATGTTGCGCATGTGCGTGACGGGTTCCCGCCGCAGACCAATATCGTGCGAGTGAATGGGCAGCGGTCCTCGCTGATCACGGTTCTGAAGAATGGACATACCTCGACCCTGAGCATTATCGAGGGCGTGTACAAGAAGCTGCCGGAGCTGGCGAGCCAGCTTCCGCCCGCGCTGAAGATGACGCCGTTGTCCGACCAGTCTGTCTATGTGCGCGGGGCGATTTCGGGTGTGGTGCGCGAAGGCATTATTGCGGGCGTGCTGACGGGCTTCATGATCCTGGTGTTTCTCGGCAGCTGGCGATCGACTGTGATTATTGCGGTGTCGATTCCGCTGGCGATCATTGTTTCGCTGTTATGCCTGGGTGCGCTCGGCGAGACCATCAACATTATGACGCTGGGCGGACTGGCGCTGGCTGTCGGCATCCTGGTGGACGATGCGACGGTGGAGATTGAGAACATCAACCGCAACCTCGAAGAGGGCAAGGCGATCGAGCAGGCGATCCTGGATGGCGCTGCGCAGATTGCTGTTCCCGCGCTGGTTTCGACGCTGTCGATCTGCATCGTGTTTGTGCCGATGTTTTTTCTGACCGGTGTGGCGAAGTACCTGTTTGTGCCGCTGGCGGAAGCCGTGGTGTTCGCGATGCTGGCGTCCTACATCCTGTCGCGAACGATTGTGCCGACGATGGCCATGTACCTGTTGAAGGAGCATGATCCGGAGCATGCGGAGGCGAGCAAGAACAGCCGCAATCCGTTTACGCGTTTTCAGCAGGGATTCGAAAGGCGTTTCGAACAGCTGCGTGGCTTCTATCATGGCCTGCTCGGCCTGGCGGTGAAGCATGCGACAGTGTTCCTGATCGTCTTCATGATTTTCTGTATCGGATCGTTTGCGCTGCTGTATCCGTGGCTGGGCCAGGATTTTTTCCCGACTGTGGATGGACAGCAGTTCGAGATTCACATGCGAGCGCCAACGGGAACGCGGATCGAAGAGACGGCACACATAGCGGATGAGGTGGAGAACCTGATGCGGGCGACAATCCCGCGGAACGAACTGACGAGTGTCGTCGATGTGATCGGCATTCCATATTCCGGTCTGAATCTTTCCTACAGCAACACCGGTGTGGTTGGCAGTGCGGACGCGGACATTACGGTCTCTCTTGCCGAGAAGCACCACTCTGCGAATAAATATGTCGAGCAGCTGCGGCCAAAGCTGGCAGCGCAGTTTCCGGGCGTCGAGTTCTACCAGCTGCCGGTGGATATGACGACGCAGATTCTGAACTTCGGTTTGCCGGCGCCGCTGGATGTGCAGGTGATCGGACAGAACATGATGGCCAATCATGTCTTCGCCGAGAAGTTGATGAACGAGATCAAGTACATCCCGGGAGCGGTAGATGTGCGGCTGCAACAGCCTTTCAACCTGCCGCGGTACTTCGTAGATGTGGACCGGTCGAAAGCGCTGTCAGTCGGATTGCAGCAGAAAGATATTACGAACAGCCTGCTGACAGCGCTGAGCGGAAGCTACCAGACGTCGCCGACGTATTATCTCGATCCAAGAAACGGTGTCAGTTACAATATTGCTGTTCAGTCCCCGCAGTACAACATGGACTCCCTGCAGCAGCTGCAGAATGTTCCGCTGACGCCAGCATCCGGGACGCAACAGTTGAGCGCCAGTGCGACGCCGACGACGGCCGGTACCGGTCCATCGAATTCGAATTACAGCAGTTCAGGGACAGTGCCATTTACACCTTCGTACCAGATGGGCGGTATGCCAGTACAGACGCTGGCGAACCTGGCAACGATTACACGCGGCAGTGAACTGGCCGTAGTGACGCACTACAACATTATTCCGGTGATCGATATCTACGGAAACGTGCAGAACACGGATCTGCGCAGCGTCGCGGTGAAGGTGCAGAAGCTGGTGGATCGGTACAGGAAAGAACTGCCGGCAGGATCGCGGGTTGTGATCCGCGGCCAGGTACAGACGATGAACGCCTCGTTCGAGGGTCTCATTGCCGGACTGGCTTTCTCGATCCTGCTGGTGTACCTGCTGATCGTGGTGAACTTCCAGAGCTGGCTGGATCCGTTCATTATCGTTGCGGCTCTGCCGGCTGCGCTCTCAGGGATTGTGTGGATGCTGTTTATCACAGGTACCCACATCAGTGTGCCGGCGTTGACGGGTTCGATCATGTGCATGGGTGTGGCGACGGCCAACTCGATCCTGGTGGTGTCCTTTGCGAAGGAGCAGCTGGAGACGAATGGCGGCGATGCGGCGCAGGCTGCGCTCGATGCCGGGTTTACGCGGTTTCGTCCGGTGTTGATGACAGCGCTGGCGATGATTATCGGCATGGTGCCGATGGCACTGGGGCTGGGCGATGGCGGTGAGCAGAATGCGCCGCTGGGGCGGGCTGTGATCGGCGGATTGCTGTTTGCGACGACGGCGACGTTGTTTTTTGTGCCGAGTTTTTTCAGCGTGGTGCATGCCTCGCTGGAGCGACGCAAACGGGAGAACGAACAGCGGCTCCAGAAGGAGCACGACGCGCAGGATGAAGAGTCGGGAGAATTAGCATGAGCGAAGGCAGAAAGAATCACGACCGGCAGGCCCCTCAATGGGTAGAGCAGGGCGGCAGTCACAGCCATGATGACAGGCAAGAGGGAAAGGTATCCGGCAGGACTGCGGGTATTTTCCTCTTTGTGCTGCTGATTATTGCGGTAATTGTTGTGATTGCAGGGATTGTGCCGCGGGTGCGTGCGCGGACCACGCTGAAGAACGACACGGATGCGATTGCTGCGCCGGATGTGACGGCTGCCAAGCCACAGACAGGAACACCGGACCAGGAAGTGATTGTGCCGGGGAATATGTTTGCGTACACGGACTCGCCGATTTATGCGCGGACCAGCGGATATCTCGACAAGTGGTATTACGATATCGGCGCGCATGTTCGCAAAGGGACGTTGCTGGCCTCGATCGCGTCACCGGAAGTAGATCAGCAGTTGTTACAGGCGCGGGCGGACCTGGCGACGGCGCAATCCAATGCCAGTTTTGCGCAGACCAATGCGAAGCGCTACCAGGACCTGCTGCAGTCGGATGCAGTGTCGCGGCAGGATACCGAGAACTTCACGACCCAGGCTGCGTCGAGCAATACCGCGGTGAAGTCGGCGCTGGCGAATGTACAGCGGCTGGAGGCGCTGACGTCGTTTGAGAAGATTTATGCGCCGTTCGATGGTGTGATCACATCCCGGGCGGTGGATACGGGGACGCTGATCGATGCGGGTGCGGGAAAAGAACTATTCCACATGGCGCGCACGGATATGCTGCGCGTCTATACCAATATTCCGCAGATCTATGTGCGAGATGCGGTGCGCGGCGCGAAGGCTTCGCTGGATCTTGCGGAGTATCCCGGGCAGCCGTTCACGGGCACGCTGGTGCGGACTGCGAATGCGATCGATCCGGCATCGCGCACGCTGTTGACGGAGATCGATGTAGACAACCGCGATAGCAAACTGGTGCCGGGTGCTTACACGGTCGTGCATTTGAAGGTGAACCGCGAAGTGCCGACGCTGGTACTGCCGGTCTCGACGCTGATTTTCCAGACGGCCGGGTTGCGGGTGGCAACCGTGGTCCACAGCTCGGATGGCGATCGCGTGAAGATGGCGAGTATTGTGCTGGGACACGATGACGGCAAGACAGTGCAGGTGGTGAGTGGACTGGATAAAGACGCGATGGTGATCGATAATCCGCCGGACTCGCTGGGCGATAACGAGCTGGTTCACGTAGTGCCGCCGCCGCAGGCTGTACCGAATCAGCCGGGCCAGAACCAGCAGCAGAAGCAGGGTGCGGAAAAGGGCAGCGGGAGCGAAGGGAAATGAGCAAGCTGCTGCATGCTGAAGTGTCGAGGCGAGGGCGCGTGCAGGGTGCCGGTTGCGTCCTGGTGCTGGGAGTGCTGAGTGCGCTTGCCGGGTGTACCGTCGGGCCGAATTACCACAAGCCAACGGCGCCGACAGCGCCTGCGTTCAAGGAAAGCGAAGTGACGCCGCCGCCGAGTTCTGCAAATAGTGGCTGGAAGCGGGTCGATCCGAATGACGACAAGCTGCGCGGCAAGTGGTGGGAGATGTACGGCGATCCGCAGCTGAACACGCTGGAAGAAACCATCGTGGTTTCGAACCAGACGTTGAAGGCGCAGTATGAACAATATCGCCGTGCCGTGGATGCAGTGCGTGAATACCGGGCCGACTACTACCCAACCATTGCACTGGCGCCGACGGCGGATCGCACGAAGCTCTCGAACAATCGGCCGATTCGCACGCCAACGTCCAGCGGCAATACGTATAACGACATCGTTGTCTCGGGACAGGTCAGCTGGGAGCCGGACCTGTGGGGCCGGGTTCGTCGCACCGTGGAGGCAGCGCGGGCCAATGCGCAGGCGTCGGCTGCTGATCTCGCAAGTGTTGATCTGAGTCTGCACTCCGAGCTGGCGATGGATTATTTCGAGATGCGCGGGCTGGACACGCAGCAGCAGTTGCTGAGCACGACATTGATCGAGTATCAGCGATTCCTGGAACTGACACTGAAGCGGTTCCATGGCGGCGTTGCCACGGAATCCGATGTCGCACTGGCGCAGACGCAGCTGGACCAGACGAGTGCGCAAGTGATCGATGTGGGAGTGGCCCGAGCGCAGTATGAGCATGCGATTGCGACGCTTACGGGGGTGCCGGCGTCGAGCTTCAGTCTGCCGATTGCGCCGCTGGTGCTGGCGCTGCCGCAGGTACCGCTGGGCGTGCCGTCCGAGCTGCTGGAGCGGCGACCGGATGTGGCTGCGGCGGAGCGGCGTGCGGATGCTGCGAATGCGCAGATCGGGGTAGCGATCTCGGCGTTCTATCCGACGATCACGCTGAGTGGAAGCGGCGGTGTGGAGTCCCTTCGGCCGGGTAATCTCTTCCAGGGTCCGAGTTCGCTATGGGCGCTGGGGGGCCAGGCGCAGGAATTGCTGTTCGATGCGGGACGGCGGCGCGCGATTACCGATGAAGCGCGTGCGTCGTATGACGGGCAGGTGGCGAGTTATCGGCAGTCGGTGTTGCAGGCTTTCCAGGATGTAGAGGATCAGCTGGCGGCATTGCGGATTCTGGACCAGGAGTCGGGTGCGCAGGACAAGGCGGTGAAGGATGCGCAGCGGTCGGTGTCGATCTCGACCAATCGGTACAAGGGCGGCGTGACGACCTACCTTGAGGTCATTACAGCGCAGACAGCCGAGCTTACCAATCAGCGGACAGCGGCGGATCTGACGACGCGTCAGTTTTCGGCCAGCGTGCAGTTGATCAAGGCACTGGGCGGCGGCTGGGATGCTGCGCAGTTGCCGCAGCATCCGTAAGTCTGCGCTAGTTCGCGGTGGCGGCTCCAATGGGAAGCGGGACGGTGGCGATCAGCTGGTCGACCCGTCCGCTGGCGGCGCGGTAAAGGGCAAACTGGCGCGTCGTGGCGCCGCGTAATTCGAATAACAGGTCACCGCGATTGTCTGCGGCTGCGTCGACGGCGTCGATGAGCCGCATGCGTGGTTGTGCGTCGAGGTCGTCGGCCTTGGTGATGTGAGTGAAGAGCACCTGCGGCGTTCCGTAGATGTCCGGTTGCGCGATGACGGTTATGTAGGTGGCTTTGGCTTCGTCGCCGGCGGTGCGGGCGGTGAGGACCAGGGTGGCGCCGCCGGAGTAGGTCAGTTCGAATGCGCGGAATTCCACGTCTGTGAGGAGCACGACCGGGGCAGGATGAGCTGCGGCTTTGCGACGGGCAGCGGCGGCCTGCGCGCGGCGGCGCGCGGCGAGCTGGGCGGGGGTGAGGCCGGCCGTGGAGGACGACTTTGCCGGGGCATGGGTGGCGGCCTGGTTCGCAGCTGCGGACGAGGTCGCCGCGTGCGTGGTGGCGGCATGAGCCGCGGCTGCTGGACGAGATGTCGTTCCAGCCGGAGGAGCCGGTGACTTGGCTGCGGCGGCTGCCCTGGCGACGGCCTGTTCGGCGATGGTGGTGAGCTGGGCTTTCAGCTTGCCGGCCTCTTGTGGGTCGGCAAAGCTGTAGCGAAAGGAATGGGCGGCCCGGTCGGTAGCGTCGGAGACGGCTACCATCTGCTCAAGGTTTGCGGGCGTGCCTTCCAGGCGTTCGGGCTCCTTGGTCTCGGCGCTATGCCTGCCGTGGCCGAGCGTAGGTCGATCGGGATCGATACCGGCGGTGGCAGTCTCGCGGCTGCCGGTGGCATCGGCGGTTACGGGGTTGGCGGTGGCGGATGTGTCTGGTGCGCCGGCTTCGCGTTTGCGGAGGGTGGGGCGGTCGGGGTCTTCCGGCGGGTTGGCGGCGCCGGGAACGCCGCTGGCGCTTTCCGGCGCGGCTTTGCGGAAGTGGGGGCGGCGGTCATCGCCACCGTCGACGACCTGGGGATCGATCCTGGAGGGGTTGAGTTTGTGGATGGGCTCGGGAGGAGCGAGCGGCTTCCATGAGCCGTAGCCGAACCAGCTGCCGTTGAGTTGTGCGGCGGAGGCGATGTCGAAACGGCTCTGGGGCAGCCCGGCTTCCTGCAGCTGGTATTCGAGTACACTTTCGAGTGGAAGGGGCTCGGGACGGGCGAGGTAGAGGCCGCCATCCTCGTAGGTTCCATCGTGAAAGACGGAGACGGGGATGAGGCGGCTGGCGCTGGGCTTGCCGGGCTCGCCGGTCCATTCCAGGACGGCGACCGCGCGCAGCACCGGGCCCTGCTTCACCTTGCGCTCGCTATGGCCGGGATACTGCGCATGCAGGCGGACGAAGCCGGCGCCGATGCCAAGGCCGATGCCGAGGGCGACGACGGCAAGGCGGGCAACGCGTGGGGGGCAAACGGGAGTTCGATGGAGTCGAGACTGCATTTGTTGAAACGCCTCTTTTCC
>CAZZVA010000052.1:0-15556 GCA_964657345.1 uncultured Acetobacteraceae bacterium
CCATCTCCCTAGATGAGATACGCGAGCTGCTGGACCGTCTCTCGAACTTCCTCGTGCGACCACTCAGTCGAGATGACGCTCAGGATTTCTTCGTCGATTGTGCGTAGCAGTACGCATCTCGCCACCGGATCCAGCTGGCGCGCCATCAGCTTGGACGAACTCATCCTTGATGGTTAATCCTGTCCCGAGATCAGCATGGTGTAAATCGAAATTCCGGCTCGACAACAAGGCCAGACGCACACACTCGAACTCGGCCTCCACCAGGCGAATGGCCCCGATAACAACCAGGCAGCCAGCGGCATATCGACACACACCGTCGGATATTGCTGCAGGTCTTCAACACGCCTATGCTGGCGCGCTGATCTAAATGCACTTATTTCGACCCATGCGGATGTAGAAACCGCTCCACGCTCAAGAAAGAAGCAGATCATTCATTCAATAAGCGCAGAGCCCCGACGCTCGCGCGGCCAGTGCACGTACAGGCAGCAACTCAAGCCGGTAAGTCGATTGCGAGCGGGTAGCCGTGCTGTGTGCGGCCGAGGTCTCCGTCGTACTTGATGGAGCTTTTGAAGAGTTCGTAGCGGCCGTCTTCGAATTGTTTTGCGTGCTCGCGGAGCGCCTGCATCTGGGCCTCGGTGAGTGGCTTGTAATCGCGGACGATGGCGAGGTTCTGGTCGAGTACGCCCATGGAGTCCATGCCACTGATGGTGGTGGCGATGCCGGGAACGCTCATGGCGTAGGACAGGGCTTCGGTCGGGGTCAAGGCGCCTTTGGAGATCATTTCGCCGGATCCGCCCATGCTCTTCATTCCGAAGACGGCGAGACCGCGCTCCCTAGCGACGGGCAGTACCTGCTGCTCGAAGCTTCTGTAGCTGTGGTCCAGAGGGTTCAGAGGGAACTGGATGGTGTCGAAGGGGTAGCCGCGCTTGAGCATCTCGAGGTGGATGGACGGGTTCTTGTGGCCGGTGAAGCCGACGAACCGGACCTTGCCCTGCTGCTTAGCCCTGGTCAAGGCTTCGAGCACGCCATCCTGGGCATAGATCAGGTCGGGATCGTTGTAATAGACGACTTCATGGACCTGCCAGACGTCCAGATGGTCTGTCTGTAAGCGTGTCAACGACTCTTCGAGCATGCGCATGGCGACCTTCTGGTCACGGCCATGGGTGCATACCTTGGTCATGAGGATAACCTTGTCGCGCTTTCCTTTGAGGGCGGCCCCGACCCGGGCTTCGCTGACGCCAGAGTGATATTCCCAGGCGTTATCGAAGAAGTTGATGCCGTGGTCGAGCGCCTTGGCGACCATCTCGTTGACCTCCGGCTGGCCGGCGGCGGTGCCGAGATGGAAGCCGCCCATGCCGATGATGGAGCACTCCAGGCCTGTTTTGCCCATGGGCCGCTTCGGCACCATGAAGCTGCCGACATCTTCGCCACTTTCACCTGCGCCACCCGCCACGACCGGCACCTTCTCGCTCGGAATCACTGCTGTCACTCCTGTCATTGCCGCGCCTTTCAAGAAGCCGCGCCGGCTTACTTCCGGATTAGTTCCCACGGTCATACCCTCAGATCTGTCTGGTGCTGATTGCTGTCAGTGCGTGTTGCCGGAGAAGTTTGTGTTGTCGCGAGTGCGGGATCTCTCCACTGCGCTTCGCTTCGGTCGAGATGACAAATTGTGTGTGTGCTTCGGTTCGGTCGAGAGGACAAAGGTTTGCGGGTGACGTTTGCGCTTCGGAATTCGAGCGGATGTTGATGGTTCGATAACTTTCAGGCACCGCCGACCTGGGGCCATGGCCGGCCGGAGTTGTCGGTTTCGTGGACCATCTCTTTTACTTCGGCCGATGCCATGTCCAGTGGAAAATCATGGGCAAGACGTGCTTCGGGATTGTCGAATTTGATGGTTGTCTTGTACAGCTCGAAGCGGCCGTCGCCTGCGTAGAACTTGCAGCGATCGCGGAGAGCGTTCATCTCGGCTGGTGTCATGGGTGTAAAGTTCTGCGCGATTTTGAGGTTCTGCTCCAGGATGTGCATTTCTTCCACGCCGGAGATGGTCGTTGTGACCGGAAGACTCATGGCATAGCGCAGGGCTTCTTCTGCTGTGAAGACGCCCTTCTGTACGGGCTCACCGTGACCGCCGATCGGCTTCATGCCCAGGGCGGCGATTCCGCGCTCGTTCAGGACTGGCAGAACCTTGTTCTCGAAGCTCATGAAGGTGGCGTCGAAGGGGTTCAGTGGCATCTGGACGGCGTCAAAGGGAAAGCCAGTCTTCAACATGGCCAGGTGTACATCCGGATCGCGATGGCCGGTGAAGCCAAGGAAGCGGACCTTGCCCTGTTCCTTTGCTTTGAGCAGGGCTTCGGCTGCGCCACCTTTGCGGATGAACAATTCGGGATCGTTCTGGAAGACGACGCCGTGAATCTGCCACAGGTCCAGATGGTCTGTCTGCAAGCGTCGCAGTGACTGTTCGAGCATCCGGGTGGCCATGGCTGCATCGCGCCCGTGGGTGCAGACCTTGGTCATGAGGAAGGCCTTGTCCCGCCTGCCTTTAAGACCCTTGCCCAGCCAGTCTTCCGACTTGCCCCGGTGATATTCCCAGCAGGTGTCGTAGAAAGTGATGCCGCCATCCATAGCGCGGTGCACGATTTCAATGGCTGTCTTTTCGTCCTTGGCCGCGCCAAGGTGATGACCGCCCAAGCCCAGCGCCGAGATTTCGACGTTGGACTTACCGAATTTTCTAAGTGGAATCGAGGCCATGCCCATCCTTCAGCACGGCTGCCCGGTTTTGAACTCAGGAATGCCTATGCTTAAGGAGTACGATGCCGGCCCGGTATGCTTCCGCGGTGCTGCGGAGTGCCTGTCGTTCTTCCTGGTTTCAGCAGACAAAAACACGGCAGACTTCGCCGCTTCGGAAATTGCGCTGATAAGACTTCGACAAATGCTTTCTACAAGCGGTGAGCGATTACGACCGCGATGCGCAGAACTCCTGCCCACAGCATGAGGCCGGCCGGCACTGCGATCATGACGGCCCGGAACAGGTGGGACTCTTCGTCTTCCTCCTGGAAGCAGCTGCAGTCTTCCTGAAGATCCTGTGCGGCGCAGGTTGATTCACAATAAGCCTGTTCGATAGCCATGACGTTCACCTAGACAAAGACTGGCAGATGGCCCGGCAGGCTAGAATTGCCCGAAAGATGTAAAAGTTACCGCGGATAGTAGAAGAGAAGTGTCATTACCTTGTCAATGAGATTCTCGGGTCGTCGATCCGATGGCCCACCCCGATTAGGATGAAGCAGCACGGATGAGACTTCTGCATGTTGTACGATCGCTGGACCCGGTGCATGGCGGCCCGATTGAAGCAGTGCGCCTGATGACGCAGGCTCTGCTGGACCAGGGTCACCAGGTGGAGATTGCATCCCTGGATGATCCGCGCGATCCCAGGGTCAGTCTGCCTGTTGTCCCCCACTGCCTGGGTCCCGGGCGAGGCAACTTCGGCTACGCGCCCAGTTTTGTTCCCTGGCTTCGCGACAACCATCTGCGTTTCGACGGAGTGATTGTTCATGGCCTGTGGCAGTACCAGGGGTATGGCGTCCGCAAGGCGCTGCATGGGACGGCTACGCCGTATTACGTGTATCCCCATGGCATGCTCGATCCGTGGTTCAAGTATGAGTATCCGGGCAAGCATTTCAAGAAATGGCTTTTCTGGCCGTGGGGTGACTACCGCGTTCTGCGCGATGCGGCGGCGGTACTGTTTACCTGCGAAGATGAGAAGCTGCTGGCGCCGCGATCGTTCTGGCTGTACCGGGCCAACAGTATTGTCACGGGCATGGGCACGCGCGAGCCGGAAGTGGATCTCGATGCGGCGCGAAGCCATTTCCTGGCTGATCATCCTGAGCTGCAGGGCAAACGCATTCTCCTGTTCATGGGGCGCATTCATCCCAAGAAGGGCTGCGATCTTCTGTTGCAGGCGTTTGCGAGGATTTTCTCTCACGCGCCTGAATGGCATCTGCTGTTCGTGGGTCCTGACCAGCTAGGCTGGCAGGCTGAGTTGGAGGAGCTGGCCAAGTCGCTCAACATTGCGGAGTGTGTCACCTGGGCCGGACCCCGCATGGGGGAGTCGAAGTGGGGCGCCCTTGCTGCTGCCGAGGTGTTCGCGCTGCCCTCACACCAGGAAAACTTCGGTATCGCCGTGGCGGAGGCGCTGGCGTGTGGCAAGCCGGTGCTGATTTCGAACAAGGTGAATATCTGGCGGGAGATCGAGCAGGACGGGGCGGGGCTGGTTTACGGCGACACGCTGGAGGGCACGGCCGAGCTGCTGCGGCAATGGGCGGGCTTGTCTGCGGGTGATCGCGCGGGCTATGCAGAGCGGGCACATGCGTGCTTCCTGCGCCACTTTGAGATTCGCCACTGCGCTGCCACGGTCACGCAGGTCATCCTCGAAGAGAAGGACCGTCGCCATCTTCACGACGCCGTTCGGTGATTTGACCCGAGTGTTTTTAGCTATGCCATCCGTGTCGGCGGCAAAGATTCAATGACTGTGGCTAATTTCCAATCTGGATTGCCTGTGTGGGCCGCATCGCGTGTTAAAGACCCTGCTGTAGTCTTCGGAGTCTTCAGAAGGGTGAATGAGTTCGGATGGCTTCGCCCGGGTTCGTTCATTACTTACCCTGGCTGCGCGAGGGTGTCACCCGGGATTGTGAAGCCACCGTTGTGGAATCTGTTCACCTGGCGCTTACAACACAAATCCTTCCGAGGCGATACCATGGGTTTGGAAATGAGAGGTGTATGGCCGAAGGGGATTGGGTTTTATTGATCGCGAGCGAGGTCGGTGGAACCGACTCGGTGTCTGACCGCGCGATGCAGCGCCTGGTAGATGCAATCAGCAAAGAAGGTTACGAGGTGGTGCGTACTACGACGCCCGAAGATGGGTTGTCGCTGGTGAAATCCGACCCATCGCATAGTGCGATTCTGCTCGACTGGGACCTTGAATCCGATACGCAGTTCGATGAACGCGCGGCGATCAAAATTCTGCGCGCTGTGCGTCGCCGCAACAAGCGGGTTCCGATTTTTCTGATTGCCGATCGTACGCTGGTCAGTGAGCTGCCGCTGGAAGTGGTGAAGCAGGTGCATGAGTATATTCATCTGTTCGGCGATACGCCGGCGTTCATCGCCAATCGCGTCGACTTTGCGGTGGAGCGCTACGAAGAGCAGCTGCTGCCGCCTTATTTTCGTGAGTTGAAGAAGTACACGGACCAGGGCGCCTACTCGTGGGACGCGCCGGGGCACATGGGTGGCGTCGCCTACCTGAAGCATCCTGTCGGGATGGAGTTTCACCGCTTTTTCGGTGAGAACATCATGCGGTCCGACCTGGGCATTTCGACGTCGCCGCTGGGCTCGTGGCTGGATCACATCGGCCCTCCGGGCGAGTCGGAGCGCAATGCTGCGCGCATCTTCGGGGCAGACTGGACCTTCTACGTGCTGGGTGGTTCTTCGACGTCGAACCAGATTGTGGGACACGGGGTGATCGGCCAGGATGACATTGTTCTTGCCGATGCGAACTGCCACAAGTCGATCTGTCATTCGCTGACGGTGACGGGAGCGCGGCCGGTGTACTTCAAGCCGACGCGCAACGGTTATGGCATGATCGGCCTGGTGCCGCTGAAGCGTTTCAGTCCCGAGGCAATCCAGGAGCTGATTGCGAAGAGTCCTTTTTCTGCGGGTGCACTTTCGAAGGATCCGACGTACGCCGTCGTTACGAATTCGACGTATGACGGGCTGTGCTACAACGTGAATCGCGTGGTGGAAGAACTGGCGAAGAGTGTGCCGCGGGTACATTTCGACGAAGCCTGGTATGCCTACGCCAAGTTTCACCAGATTTATCGCGGCCGATTTGCGATGGATGTTCCGGACGAGATGCCGAATCGTCCAGCTATTTTTGCGGTGCAGTCCACGCACAAGATGCTGGCGGCTTTTTCGATGGCTTCGATGGTGCACATCAAGCTGAGCCAGCGCGCGCCGCTCGACTTTGACCAGTTCAACGAGTCGTTCATGATGCATGGCACGACGTCCCCGTTCTATCCGCTGATTGCGTCGCTCGACGTTGCGGCTGCGATGATGGATGAGCCCACTGGCCCGACGCTTATGGATGAGACTATCCAGGACGCTATCAGCTTCCGCAAGGCGATGTCTTCGATTGCGCATCGTCTGCGGGCGGCGGAGAATGGCGGGGGATGGTTCTTCCGGCTATTTCAGCCAGACACGGTTACCGATCCGATCGAAGATGTGCAGCACCTGTTTGAAGAGGCTCCGGATCGTCTGCTCGCTACCAATGCCGATTGCTGGGCATTGAAGCAGGGCGAGAGCTGGCATGGTTTTCAGGATGAAGACATTGCTGATAACTACTGCATGCTGGATCCGACGAAGGTGACGATCCTGATGCCGGGAGTCAGCGCGCAGGGCCAGGTTGGCGACTGGGGTATTCCCGCTGCTATTCTTACGGAATTTCTGGATGGGCGCCGGGTGGAAATTGCGCGGACTGGCGACTACACCGTGCTGGTTCTGTTTTCTGTGGGCACCAGCAAGGGCAAGTGGGGCAGCCTGCTGGAGAATCTTTTCGAGTTCAAACGGCTTTACGACAACGAGGCTTCGCTCGAAGAAGCGCTGCCGGACCTGGTGGCGAAGTATCCGCAGCGGTATCGCAATGTGACACTGAAGGACCTGAGTGACGAGATGCATTCTGCCATGGTGCAGATGAATCTGCCGTCGCTGGTGGGCGAGGCCTGCGATGTGGAGACGACGCCTATTCTGACCCCGGCACAAACGTATCAGAAGCTATTACGAAACGGGACGGAGAAGGTCAAGTTTACCGAGATGGCGAATCGGATTGCCGGAGTGATGCTGGTGCCTTATCCGCCGGGTATACCGGTCAGCATGCCGGGTGAGCGGCTGGGTGGGGCGGATAGTCCGGTGCTTCGGCTGATCCTGGCGATGGAAGAGTTCAGCAAGCGCTTTCCCGGTTTCGAACGCGAGGTCCACGGCATCGAGGTGGATGCGAATGGCGACTACTGGATGCGCAGCGTGATTGAAGCTACGGGCAAGCGCAATGGC
The DNA here is from genome assembly GCA_964657345.1 of uncultured Acetobacteraceae bacterium. Lineage (GTDB taxonomy): Bacteria > Acidobacteriota > Terriglobia > Terriglobales > Acidobacteriaceae. The sequence goes on from CAZZVA010000052.1 coordinate 7,096, forward strand.
AGCGGGAAAAACCGGGCGCCCAGTTCAGCGCCGCCGGTAAAGCGGAAGAAGCGGACGCCGCCGGTGCGCCAGGTGCCGCAGTAGGGTGGCGCTCGCATCTTCGCGCCAGCCGCACGATTTATATGGGCACTCAGTACGGAAAACGGAAAGCTTCGCCATGGCCAAGCTCGCTGCGCGAGGATGGGGCACCGGTCCTGTGGGAGTCCGGGTGCGGCCGGACATCGAAGCATCTGACCATGTAGTATGCGAGCCATGAGCTTTCCGTCCAGCATTCCGTTTTCTCCAGCTGATCTTGGCGGGCTGGTGGTTGCCACCTGCTTCGCTGCAGGACTGAACCTGTATGCCACGCTTCTGACGCTTGGCATCCTGGCACGATTCCAGTGGGTGGCGCTGCCGCAAGGGCTGGATGTGCTGGGAAGCTGGCCGCTGCTGATTGTGAGTGGTGCGATGTTCGCGGCAGAATTTGTTGCGGACAAGATACCGGGGTTCGACCTGGTATGGAATGCGGCGCATACGTTTATCCGGGTGCCAGTGGCGGCCCTGCTGGCGTATCGGGCTACCGAGCACCTGTCGCCGGGGATGCAGCTGGCGGCGACGACTGCCGGGGGGCTGATCGCGATGGCTACGCACAGCTCGAAAACGGCCTTGCGTGCGGTGGTGACGCCGAGTCCTGAGCCGGTCTCCAATATTGCGCTGTCCACGACGGAAGATGCTGCTGCGATCGGTATGACGTATGCTGCCTCGCATCATCCGCTGGCTGCGGCCGGCGTCTCCGGCGTGCTTCTCCTGCTGGTTTTGCTGTGTGCTGCCTGGATTGTGCGGCGTCTCAAAGGGGCGTGGGCGAGAATGACGGGCCGCGGCGGCTCGATCCTGCCAAACCAGTCCTCGCTGCGCGCTTAACGGTCGACGATTTTCTCAGCCTGTTTTGAGCTGGGTTACGGCATCGACACCGTTTTCTCCGTCCTGCGGGAGGCGGGACAGGAGTTCGCGCATGGTGCTGCCCAGCAAGGGATGGCGCAGTTGCGGCGCGATTTCTGCCAGGGGGGCGAGGACGAAGCGCCTGTCTGCCAGGCGGGGATGGGGCAATGTCAGTTGTCCGGTTGTAATGACGGTGTCACCCAATAACAACAGGTCGAGGTCCAGGGACCGCGGGCCGTTCGGGATTCCACTTGAGCGGTCGCGCCCGAAGCGACGCTCCAGGTGCAGCAATTCTGCCAGGAGGGCTTCGGCATCCAGAGGGGTTTCGAGTGCGGCTACGGCATTCACAAAGCCGGGCTGGTGACTGAAGCCGACGGGCTGGCTGGCATATAGCGAGGAATGTGCGCCAGGGTCGCCTAAGCTCTTCAGCTCGCGCAGGGCCGCCAGTACTGTATCCGCCGGCGACGCAGCGCCATATCCAAGATTCGAACCCAACCCGACGTATGCCATTGCCAAAGCGCGCATCCTCCCAGGCCCACCAGCATACGTGGAGCAGGGTATTCTCGATGCAATGTCCATGGCGACCAGCGGAGAGGGAGCGAGGCCGGAGCGTACTGCTTTCTTCGGGGGGACTTTCGATCCGCCGCACCTGGGGCATCTTGCGATTGCGCGGGCGGCGGCTGACCGTCTCGGGCTGGAGCGCATCCTGGTGGCGCCGGTGGGCAGTCAGCCCCTGAAGGCGGGCTTCCCGGCGTCCAGATTTGCGGACCGACTGGCGATGGTCGAGCTTGCCTTCGCGGACGATCCGCGCTGTCATCCGAGTACGCTGGACGCGCCGCGAGCGGACGGCAGCCACAATTACACCTATGACACGCTGGCGGCGCTGAAGGCTGAGCTGGCACGGGAGGCTGTCCCGTCGAACCTGTTCTGTCTTCTGGGTGCGGACTCGTTCCATACGCTCAACCACTGGCATCGCGCCACAGACCTGGTGCTGCTGTGCGACTTTGTCGTGGCGGCCCGGCCTGGTTATACGCTGGAAGCCGTGGCAGACTGCCTGCCGCCGGGTGTTGAGATTCGCGGGCGTGAGCAGGCCCCGGACCTGCTTCAGCTGCGACTGGAGAGCAGTGTCGACCCGACCCGGACTTCGACGCTCTACGTGCTGCCCGATCTAGCCGAAGATGTATCTGCCACAGCTCTGCGGCAGGCGCTGGCGGTGGGAGACACGGCTGTATCGGACCGGATGCTGACGCCGTCGGTTGCGGCTTATATCCGCGGGCATGGTTTGTATCGCCAGCCGTCGACCCCGCGTACTGCATAGCAACTGCCGGCGAAATACTCTACGATGAGGGTTCATCCCGGCAGGGTCTGCCTAGCCGGAGATGCATGGAGAAGCCCAGCACGCATGGCCACGAAAGCAGCTAGCAAATCCGCCGTATCCACACAGCAGAAGGCCCGCGAGCTTACGCGCCGCATGGTCGCCTCGGCTGTTGCCGCCGCCGAGGACAAGAAGGCGGAAGACATTCGCGTGCTTGAGCTTGACCCATCCGACTCGGGCTTTACCGACTTTTTCGTGATTGCGAGCGGTACGAATGAGCGGCAGGTGCAGGCGATCGGCGATGCGATCGAGATGCAGATGAAGCGGGAGTTTGCGACGTATGCGACCTCGGTGGAAGGGCGGCGGCAGTCGGAGTGGATCCTGCTCGACTATTTCGACTTCGTGTGCCACATTTTTTCGGCGGAGAAGCGAGCTTTCTATGACATTGAGCGCCTTCGCAAATCGGCGCGGCAGGTGGACGTGGACCAGCTGAAGGCAGCGCTCTCGGAGAAGACGACGGAGGTCCGCGAGGCTGCTGCGAAGAAGGCCCCTGCGAAGAAGAGGGCTGCTGTGAAGAAGGCGGTCAAGAAGACGTCTGCGCCGAAGAAGAAAGCTGTCACTGCTGCGGCTTCGAAGAAGACGGCTGCCAAGAAGGCGGTCAAGAAGGCCGCAAAGAAGAAAACAGCCCACTAAAGACAGTTGTGGTTACGTATACAGCCGGGCTACAGGCCGGCGTACCAGTCGTATCCGAGTTTGCTCCAGAAATCATCGGGCTTCACGTCTGTGTAGGCGATCAAGCCGATGCGCTTGATCTGCTTGTAGCCGTACTTCAGTGGCGTATGTAAGCGCAGCGGTGCGCCATGGAGCTGGGTCAAGGGCTCCCCGGCCATTTCAGTGACCAGCAGGGTCTGGGGATGGCGGCAGACGGCCATGTCATAGCCTACGTAAAAGTCGCCGCTTGGCGTCTCCATGTAGACGTACCGGGGCAGGCTGCCATCCGGCTTGCGGGCCGGCGGATAGGCGTCTAGAAAATCGGTGAAGCGGATGCCGTTCCAGCGGGCGACCTGGCTCCATCCTTCCACGCACTTGAATTCTGTGACGAGGTCGTGCTTTGGCAGCTTGCGCAGGTCTTCGAGTGTGAGCAGCAATCCTGGAGTGGGTGCGGCAAGGGCGGAGAAACTTTTTCCTGCTTCTTCGTTGCCGCCTGTTCCGGCGCGCTGTTTGTAGCGGGTCCCGCCGGTGAGGGGCGGATCGATGGGGATGGAGGTGAAGTGGTCGCCTTCTTCGAAGTGGTCGGGCTTGACGTAGGCATACTCCCACTGCGTGACGTCGGGTACATACTGCGCGAAGCTGGCGGGATTTTCGAGGCCGACCACCTGCAGTCGCCAGGTTTCCGGAACGATGGCTTCCTTCAGTCCTACAAATCCGTTTAGCCGCAGGGGCTCTGCGTGGTTGGCGGGATAGGCAGGGGCGAGGGCGCGCTCATCGAAAATGGCTCGCGATAAGCTGGCATTGGCCTGGATGACCCGGCGCCGGGCCCGGGGCTGCTCGCCTTCGTCGGGACCATCCCAGACCCATCGGCAGAAGCCATAACCGGCTGCGGCGGCCACGGCTGCAACGGCGAAGCTGCGGCGTGTGAGGCGGCGGGACGCTGCGAGTACTTCGGCGTCGGTTTTGGGAGCGCTGTTGTTGAGGTCGTTCATCGGTTCCAGCTTCTCCTTTCGGCTTCCAGCGAGGGGGAGTTGACTGGCTGGACTTCGTAGCCGCTCACCATTCCGCGAAAGGTATTCCAGCCGGCGAGCGCGACCTGGGCGACGTGCACAAAAAAGAAGAGGCAGAAGCCGATGGTGAGCCAGAAGTGTTCCCAGCGGGCCCATTCGTAACCGCCAAGGATCGTCGTGAGGTAGTGGACCTGTGTCGGTTTGTAAATGGCGAGGCCGGTGAGAAGGCTGGCGCCGCCCATCAGGGTGACACCGGTGTAGGCGAAGCGTTGTGCACTGTTGTATTTCGTCTGTGCGGGTGCGCTGCTTCGGAGATGCAGTGTGGCCAGCAATACCTGCCATGCCTCGCGAAGACTATGGCGGCGCGGCAGCAGGAAGCGCCACTCGCCTGAGTACAGCAGGTAGGCTACGTAGGCGATGCCGTTGATGGCAAAGATCCACATGAAGAAGAAGTGGTCGCCCATGCCCTGGGTGACGTGCCACTGAATATGGAGTGCTTTCCAGACAGGTTCCGGAAAGATGCGCAGGAGTGTGTGCGAGCCGAAGCCGATGCGGTAGATGGCGTGCGGATGCAGACGGGCATTGTCGGAGTCGTTCCAGTAGATGCGGATGCCGCTGAGGATCATGAGGAAGAGGACGGGAAAGTTGATCCAGTGCATCCAGCGTATGGCGAGCGGATGCCTGCGCTCCAGCCGCAGTGTCAACGCGGGATGTGCAGGCTCTTCGACTGTATCCATGGGTCAAGGGTAGGCGTTCGCGGGGTGGGAGACAAGCTGAGCGATCCCGGCAAGATCATGCTTCACGAAAGGGGACAGCCTCAGGCGCTCACTGCTTGCCGGACCACAAGCCATTTCGGTGGAAGGGCGATGCTCAGCTTTTTGATGGTGGGCGTGGCATCGCCTCGGGAGGAAATCCTACTACTGTTTGCTTCCAGTTCCGATCAGCGATGAGATGGATGGACCAGTCGCGGCGAGGGTGAGATGCGGCATATCGCCTGCCACGGTCAGGACCATGCGATACAGGCTCGTGGTGGCGGTGATGTAGAGGGTCCGGCGATCTTCTCCGCCCCATGCCAGGTTGCTGACTGTTTCCGGCATTTCGATGGTGCCGAGGTGTTTGCCGTTCGGGTCCATGATCCAGAGGCCGCCGGGGCCGGCGGCGTAGATGTTGCCGTCCGCATCGAGCTTGATGCCATCGGGAGCACCGCGAAAGGCGTACATCCCGGCGTCGCAGATGCGCTGGCCATCGGTGACGCTTCCATCGGCCTTGAGGGTGTAGCGCATCCAGAACATCTCCGGTTCCGAATTGCTGACGTAGAGGAACTTTTCGTCGGGAGAGAAGGCGATGCCGTTGGGGCGTCCGAGGTCACTGACCAGGAGTTCGAGGCGATCATTGTCGGGGGAGGCGCCTGCCTTTTGTTTGTTCGCACCAGGGAGCCGGTAGACTCCGTTGATGGGCAGTTCTTTTTCCGGATCGTCATCTCTCTGGGTCGGCAAGCCGTAGATGGGATCGGTGAAGTACAGGGAGCCGTCGGAGTGATAGACGAGATCATTGGGACTATTAAACTGCCTGCCCTGGAAGCGGTCTGCGAGTACAGTGAGTTGTTCCCGGCCTTCCAGCTCTTCGAGGCGCCAGACGTTGCGGCGGCCGTGGCCTGCGACGGTGAGGCGTCCGGCGGCATCCATGGTCATGCCATTCGAGCCTGGCTCGGGGCCGGTGAATGGCTCCGCGCCGAGGTAGCCGCTGGGCTGCAGGAAGATGCTGGTGCTGCCATCGGGTCTCCAGTGCCGGATGCTGTTGCTGGTGATGTCGGCGAAGAGGACATCGCCGCCCGGCAGCCAGACCGGGCCTTCTGTCCAGGTGAAGCCTGTCGCCAGTTGCTCCAGTGCCAGGTGTTGCGGCACCAGGCGATCGATTGCAGGGTCATGCCGATGGATGTTCAGGAGCATGCTTCATGGCCTGTCATGCTGTGCTCTCCGGGGATGGTATCGGCCGGGTGAGCAAGGGTGGTTTCGGTGATGATGCAAGGGGATTGTGGAGGGTGGCTGGTTGGGATCTCTCCACTTCGCTTCGCTTCGGTCGAGATGACAAAGTGGAGTGGGTGCCTCGGTTCTGATGACAAGGTGGAAGGCAGGCCGACCGTGGTTGGGGCTCATCGATCAAAGGGAGACGCCGCGTTTCCATGGAATGAAGTCGTTTTGTCCGAGGACTTCTGCCTTTGAGAGAACCTGTCCGCTGGCTACCTGGACGATGCGCTCCAGGAGCAGGTCGCCCATCTGCTCCAGTGTTGCCTCGCCGCGGATGATGGCTCCTGTGTCGACGTCAATGATGTCGGACATGTGTTCGGCGAGCTGGGTGTTCGTCGATACCTTCACTACCGGCGTAATTGGATTGCCTGTGGGAGTTCCCAGTCCGGTGGTGAAGAGGACCACGTTCGCGCCTGCGCCTACCTGTGCCGAGACGCACTCCACATCATTGCCTGGAGTGCACAGGAGATTCAATCCTGGCGCTGTCGCGTATTCCGGGTAGTCGAGCACTCCATTGACTGGCGAGGTTCCGCTCTTCCTTGCGGCTCCGGCGGACTTCATGGCATCGGTGATCAATCCGTCTGCGATGTTTCCAGGCGAGGGATTCATTTCAAAGCCCGAATGCACGGCCTTGGCCCTGGCGTTGTAGTCGCGCATCAACTGGATGAAGCGGTCTGCGTCCTGCGGCTGGCTGCAGCGATCGATGAGGTTCTGCTCGACGCCGCACAGCTCGGGGAATTCGGAGAGGATGGACCGTGCGCCGAGGGCTGCGAGCATGTCGGAGACCTGGCCGAGTGCGGGGTTTGCGGACAAGCCGGAAAAGCCATCGGAGCCGCCGCACTTCAAGCCGACTGTGAGCTTTGCCAGCGGCGCGGGTTGCCGGGTGGCTGTATTCGCCTTCACGAGTGCCTCGAAGGTGGCTTCAATGGCGCGCGACAACATGGTGCTTTCGAGACCGGACTGCTGCTGGTCAAACATCAAGACCGGCTTGGTTTCCTCGGCGTGGCGCGCCCGGAGTTCTTCGAGCAGCATGGACCCCTGCGCATGCTGGCAGCCGAGGCTGAGGACGGTGGCCCCGGCAACATTCGGATGATGGATGTATCCGGCGAGCAAGCCGCAGAGTGCCTGCGAATCCTGCCGCGTGCCGCCACAGCCGCCTTCATGTACGAGAAAGCGGATGCCATCGAGATTGGGAAAGACGCGCTCCCTGGCTGGTGCGGCAGGGGAAGGAGCCGAGGTTGTTCGGGCGTACTTCTCGACCAGCGACTTTACCAGCTGGCCATACTTTTTGGGACGGCTGTAGCCGAGCTCTTCTTCAAAGGCTTCGCGCAGGGCCTCGACGTTGCGGTTTTCGCAGAAGACCAGGGGAATGACCAGCCAGTAATTGCGGGTGCCCACCTGGCCGTCTTGGCGATGGTAGCCATCGAAGGTGCGGTCGGCCCAGCGGGTCACATCCGGGGCAGCCCAGTGGAAGGTGACATCGCGCCGGGCGAAGTCGGTAGCATCATGCTGCACATTGCGGGTGGTGAGGCGGCCGCCCTGCGGGATGGCTTCGCGGACTTTGCCGACGACACCGCCATACATGATGACGTGCGATCCGACTGGCATCGGGTTCATGGCGAATTTGTGCTTTGCGGGAACGTTCGTCTCCAGCAGATAGGTGGCGCCGTCGAATTCGACGCGCTCACCGGCGGAGAGGTCGCGGAGTGCCACGAGTACGTTATCCCGAGGATCAATTTTCAAGACTGTTTGCAAGCTCAATGCAGGCGATCTCCCGTTACAGATAAACCCTAATTTACGCCAACGAAACTCTAGCTCACCGCGCCAGACACTTGGGGTTGGGCATCGGAGTAGTCACCTATTCGACCGGGAGGGCCGGTGGCCGCAGCAAGAATCCGGTAAAGTCCTGCCGGGCAGGGATATATACTCGCCTCATCGCGATCCCGCGTTCCCGCACCACGGCCCCTGTTTCGAGCGTTCGCGAGCCTGAGCTCAACCGCACGCCATGGCCGACCAACCATCTGATCGATTGCAGAACGAGATGCCTACGGAGTACGGGACGTCTGCTGCCCTGAGCAGTTCGGACGTGACGATGCGTCCGGAGGTTTTGCGTTCGGGACTGCTGCAGCCGGGCCACGTTCCTGTTCTGCCGCCCAGGCTTCCGCTTCCCTCGGACGCCCCGACGTTCGCGGGTTACGATCCCGCGGCGGGCGAGACGCTGGCAGGCGAGCCTATGCCGGGCAGCATGGGCAGCAGCTTTCGCTCGGCCTCGACGTTTGGCGCCAGTCGCGCAGGTCTGCACTACGACGATGCTGCTCTCGAGATCGGCATGGTTGTGGGGGGCCGCTACGAGATCCTGGAGACTCTTGGCAAAGGCGGTATGGGCTCGGTGTACAAGGCCCGCGACCAGGAGCTGAATCGACTGGTCGCGCTTAAAGTGATTCGTGCCGAGCTGGCGCGCAACACGGCTATTGTCGATC
>CAZZVA010000053.1:0-15461 GCA_964657345.1 uncultured Acetobacteraceae bacterium
TTTATCCCCGGCAGAACCTTACAAGACGATCCTGCGGAAGACCGAACAGCACGACTTGGGCAAGCTCTGTTTTGCCTTCGTGATGTTGAACATCTATCTTGCGTTTGCACAATTTCTCATTATCTGGTCAGGAAATCAGCCGGAAGAGATTCCCTGGTATTTGAATCGGATCCGCGGCGGCTGGGGCGAGATTGCTACGCTCGACTTCATCTTCCACTGGGTCATTCCATTCTCACTGCTGCTTTCGCGCGATTTGAAGCGGGACAAGGACCGGATTGTGATGGTCTGCAAGTGGATGTTGTTCGCGCGCTGCTGGGATATGTGGTGGCTGATTGAGCCAAACTTCCCGGATGCTGCCCGTCATCTGCACTGGTCTTTCGGGCAGCTGGAGTATTTTTCGATCCCCGTCGCCATGATCTCGTTCTGGCTGGCGTTTTATTTCACCGAGCTGAAAAAGCGCGCGTTGGTGCCGGTCAACGACCCGCATCTGGCGGAGATACTGGAACCGGAGCATGCGCATGCCTGATCAACGGCCTATTCCCCAATCGTTCAACAATCCCGATGTCGGCAAGGTGACACCAGCCCAGGCGCACCCGGAACTTGGCTACGAAGCAAGTGATGTCAAAGTCAAGGGCGTGCTGGTGTTCCTGGTGTCGCTGGCTGCGTTCGTGTTGGTCTTCTTTGTCTTCTGCTTTGGCATGGGCAAGGTGATCAACAATGCGCTGGTGAAGCAGGATGGACCGCCGAGCAAGTGGAACCTGGCCACGGCTGCCCCGCACAAGCGCGGCAAGAGCCTGGCATCGACCGCGGCTATGGAGCAGCAGCAGCTGGCGACAATGACGCAGCGTTTTCCGACGCCGCGGCTACAGATGGATGATGGCAACCAGGACCTGGCGGATATGCACCAGAAGGAAGACCTGTTGCTCGATCATTACACCTGGGTGGACAAGTCGCAGGGAGTGGTGAGAATACCGATCGAGCAGGCGATGCAGATGATCGTCGACAGAGGACTGCCGGTTGCGCCAGGTGCTTCGGCGACGGGTGAGTCGTCGGCGATGGATGATGCGGCGAAGATCACGGCCCCGCTGACGAACGGATTTGCACGAACGACCTACGAGCAGGACGAACAGACGCAGCAGAATGTGATTGGTCAACGGAGGTCCGCGACAGAGTCTTCGAGTAGTAAGGTACAGCCTTCCACGAAGCCGGAATCGAAGATCCAGGCGGGCGGCGTGCAGTAGTCAAGCAGCATTAGCTGAGCAGGGCAGTCATAACAGGGAGAGCAGTATGCAGCAGCGATCGATATCAATCCGGGCAGAGAACACGGCGACTCGATGGACACGCGGAAGCTTCAAGGCGTGCGGAGTGGCGGCGTTGGGCCTGCTGCTGGGCGGATGTCTGTCGGTCACGGCCTCTGCGCAGGTGTCCTCTCCGGGCGAGAAGCAGATGGGAGATGTTTCGGATCATCTACCGAAATTGCTGGACAAGGTCACGATCACGCAGAAGCTGAATCAGCAACTGCCGCTGAGTGCAGAATTCGTGGATGAGACAGGCAAGCCGGTCCATCTAGGCGACTACTTCGGGAAGCGGCCAGCGATTCTGGCGCTGGTGTATTACAACTGCCCGATTCTGTGTTCGGAAGAGTTGAAGGGGCTTGCCGGGGCGCTCGAGATGGTGAACTTCACCCCGGGCAAGGATTTCGACATAGTCGTTGTCAGCATCGACCCCGCAGAGAAGCCTGAACTGGCGGCGCAGCAGAAGCGCAAGTATCTGAAGTTTTATGGCAAGCCGGAGACGGCAAATGGCTGGCACTTTCTGACCGGACAAAAACCCGCGATCGATGCCATCAGCGACGCCGCCGGATTCGGGTATGTACGCATGCCTGGACCGGATGGCAAACTGACGCAGTTCGCGCATGCCAGTTCTATCGAGATTGTGACGCCCGAAGGCAAGATGGCCCAGTACTACCTGGGCGTGGAGTATTCCCCGAAAGATCTGCGGCTGGGCCTGGTAGAGGCGTCGGATCACAAGATCGGTTCGCCTGTGGATGAGATTCTGACGTACTGCTATCACTACGATCCGCGGCAGAATACACACAGCCTGGTGGTGGCGCGGGTCGTGCAGCTAGGCGGAGTCTTTACAGTGATGGGGCTGGGCGGCTTTATGGCGGCCATGTTCAGGAATGATCGGAAGAAGAACAAGGGTCAGGAACTACCGCGCTGGAATGATGGGAACCAGGCGTAGCGTACAAGGGTAAATGTGGCTGCGTCGTTCGCGGCACTTAGCAATTTGGGCACGGGATAAGGGAAAGATGCACTTGATAAGTCCAGTACTCTGGCAGTTTTTAGTGAAATGGCTGAACTACTTTGCCGTCTTCCCGAAGGAAGCGTCGACGGTAGCACCGTATACAGACGGCTTGTATGCCTACCTGATGATCATGTCGATTTTCGGTCTGCTGCTGGTTGCCGCCATGGTGACGGTGTTCTCCATTCGCTATCGCCGTCAACGGAATCCGGTGGCTACGCACATCGAGGGTTCGACGCTGTTGGAGGCGACCTGGACGATCATTCCGCTTGGCCTATTCATGATTTCGTTCGTGTGGGGAGCGCTCCTTTACTTCCGCATTTTTACTCCCCCGCCAAATGCAATGCCCGTGTACATCATTGGCAAGCAGTGGATGTGGAAGGCAGAGCATCCGGGCGGTCAGCATGAGATCAATGCGCTGCATGTGCCCGTGAATCGGGCGGTGCAGTTGACGATGATTTCACAGGATGTCTTTCACAGCTTTTCCATGCCGGCATTCCGCGTAAAGCGTGAGGTCATTCCGGGGCGCTATACGACGGTGTGGTTTCAGGCGACGAAGACGGGCACCTATCACTTGTTCTGCAGCCAATATTGCGGCACCCTGCACTCAGCCATGATTGGCGACATCGTTGTGATGGAGCCGGACGACTATGAGGCCTGGACAAACGGCAGCACCAGTGGCATGTCTCTCGCGCAGAATGGTGAACGGCTCTTTGCATCGCTGGGCTGCAATTCCTGCCACTCCGCCGGCGGCGGCAATCGCGGTCCAAATCTTTACGGTTTGTACGGCGGCAAGGAACTGCTTTCGAATGGCACGTCCGTGACGGTTGACGATGCGTTTCTGCGAGGGTGCATTCTGAACCCGTCATCGCATGCCGTTCAAGGTTATGTGCCTATCATGCCGACCTACCAGGGCCAGGTGAGCGAAGAAGGCCTGATTGACCTGGTGGAGTACATCAAGACACTCAAAACAGGGGATCGCATCCAGCAGACCCTGCACACATCGACCTTCTCGCCGGATCATACCGGCGCAACCACGGCTGCTCCGGACTACCGTTCCGAGCAGTTGACAGGGCAGCCTTCAAACGGGCCTGCCTCTCCAGACACATCCACCTCTCGAGGTACGGGGGTATCGCCACAATGAGTAGCGCCACTACGATCGTTAACCTTCCAGACCAGGCGACTGCCTCTCTACCCAAGCGAAGCTATCTCACAGGTGAGTACGGGTTGAAGAGCTGGCTTCTGACGCAGGACCACAAGCGCATCGGCTTGCTGTACCTGATCTCGATCACGTTCTTTTTCTTCATCGGCGGGGCCTTCGCGGGCCTGATACGGCTGGAACTCCTGACGCCGATGCCGGACCTGGTCGCGTCGGATACGTATAACAAGCTCTTTACGATGCATGGCATCGTGATGATTTTCCTCTTCCTGGTCCCATCGGTGCCGGCAGTACTCGGCAATTTCCTGCTGCCGCTTATGCTCGGCGCGCGAGACCTGGCGTTCCCGAAGATCAACCTGCTGAGCTGGTACATGTACATGGGCGGCGGCATCTTCACGCTGGCGGCCCTGGTTCTGGGTGGTGTGGATACTGGCTGGACCTTCACGACGCCACTGAGCACGCACTATGTGAACACGCACGTGATTACGGCCGCGGTCGGCATCTTCATCGCCGGCTTCAGTTCCATTTTCACCGGGCTGAATTTCATTGTGACGATTCACCGGATGCGCTGCCCGGGTATGACCTGGTTCCGGATGCCTCTATTCCTGTGGGCGAATTATGCTGCTTCGATCCTGATGGTGCTGGGCACCCCGGTACTGGCAATCACGATCGTTCTGGTAGCGCTGGAACGGACGGTCGGGATCGGCGTATTTGATCCCAGCAAGGGCGGCGACCCATTGCTATTTCAGCATCTCTTCTGGTTCTACTCGCATCCGGCTGTGTACATCATGATTCTGCCTGGCATGGGTGTGATCTCGGAAACGATCAGCACGTTTTCGAGAAAGCGAATTTTCGGTTACACGGCGGTTGCGTTTTCGTCTGTGGCAATCGCGGTTTTCGGTTTCTTCGTCTGGGAGCACCACATGTTCATCATGGGCGTGTCTTCCTACTCGGCGCTGGTGTTCTCGCTGCTGACGATGCTGGTCGCGGTTCCTTCGGCGATCAAGATCTTCAACTGGGCAGCAACCCTTTACAAGGGCTCGATCACCTTTGAGACGCCGATGTTGTATTCGTTCGGGTTTATCGGACTTTTCACGATTGGCGGCTTGACTGGCGTGTTTCTTGGCTCGCTGGGTCTCGACGTGCATCTGACTGAGACCTACTTCATCGTGGCGCACTTTCACTTTGTCATGGTCGGCGGCATGTTGATGGCGTACCTGGCGGGCATCCATTTCTGGTGGCCGAAGATCACCGGTCGGATGTATCCGGAGCAGGTTTCGAAGCTGGCGGCTGTGACGACCTTTATTGGCTTTATTCTCACGTTCTTCCCGCAATTCCTGCTCGGCTATCTTGGTATGCCGCGACGCTATCATGCGTATCCGCCGGAATTCCAGGTGTTAAATGTTTTGTCGACTGCCGGCGCAACAGTGCTAGGCGTCGGCTATCTGCTGCCAATGATTTATCTGACCTGGTCGATCAAGTACGGCGCAATTGCAGGCAGTAATCCCTGGCAGGCCACTGGACTTGAGTGGCAGATCCAGTCACCGCCGCTCAAGGAAAACTTCACTGAGATCCCAGTGATGGATCATGAAGCTTACGATTATGACTGGCTCGAACATAAACACGTTCCAGAGGTGACGACCGTTGGATAGTCACGCGATCAGTGTCGATAACCGGATCGAGGCTCAGATTGAGCATGCTCACCACGAGCATCCGGCATACCTGCTTCACCATTTCGAGACGGTAGAACAGCAGAAAGCAGCGTCGAGTTTCGGCATGTGGCTCTTCCTCATGCAGGAACTGATGTTTTTCGGCGGGATGTTCATGGCCTACCTGGTCTACCGTACCTGGTATTATCCGGCGTTCGCGGCGGCCAGCAATACACTTGACTGGAAGATCGGTACTGTCAACACCATTATCCTTCTGACTTCCAGCTTCACCATGACGCTCGCTGTGCATTATGCAGAGAAACAGCATGTAAAAGCGCTGGCAAATTCGATCCTGATCACGATTGTTCTGGGCATCGTGTTCCTCGGGCTGAAGGCGACCGAGTACAAGGCCAAGTTTGTTGAGCATCACGTACCGGGCGCAAGCTTCAGTATTGAAGACTTTGTGACGGGCAACAATACGGGAGCGCCGCCGATGGCGCCCGATATGGCGCAGCATGCGCAGCTGTTTTTCTCGCTGTATTTCGCAATGACGGGTATGCACGCGCTGCACATGATTATCGGCATCGGGATCCTGGCGGTGATGTATTTCAAGGCCAAGGCCGGGGCATATACCGCCGGACATACGGCACCGATTGACTACGCCAGTCTGTATTGGCATTTCGTCGACGTGGTGTGGATCTTCCTGTTTCCCCTGCTTTATCTCGTTAACCGGCATCCGATCCACTAGGCTTTTCATCCAGGATTAAAAAGACATGTCACAACCGACGCTCCATCCTAATTACGAAGTGAAAGTCGGCACCTATGTGCTGGTGCTTTTCGCGCTGATTGGCCTGACGCTGCTGAATACCGGTCTGGCCTTTCTGCCGGTCGGCTTCTTTCATGGCGTGTTTGCGCTGCTGATCGCAATCGCTGAAGCGATGATCGTGATCATGTTCTTCATGCATATCTGGTGGAGTTCGAAGCTGATGAAGTTGACCGTTGCCGCGGGATTTTTTACCTTCCTGGTGCTAGTGGTCATGACGCTGAGCGACTACACGAGCCGTGCCTGGGGATTGTGGTAAGCCTGTCGCTGCCCAAGGCAAAGTTTCAGCCACAGTAGTGCGCCGGAAATCAGGGTTGTAGTCAGGGCCAAATGGAATCAATGCAGCCATTGTGCGATTCTCAGCCTCGCTCTTTTTCAAAGTCCGCGTGGAGACGTTCCGGATACTTCTCAGTATCAGCGCCTCTGGACCGAGGCTGTGATCAACCCTGTTCACTCATGGCGATTTGAGCGGTCTCAACCGGGGGACGGCGTGGTCACCGATCGCACTCACTTTCAGGCTGATCGAAGTGTGTTTTCAAGGATGCCATCATCCCGCTTAGTATTGCGATATGCCTGTGAAGTCCAAAAAGGCCGCGCGTACACCGAATGCGGCCCCTGCTCCCGCAAAGATCCAAGAGAAGAGTTCTGATTCCTCCGGCGAGGCTTTGCCTGCTCCGCTGAAAGCGATTGCTGACGACCCGCGCGTGTTGATTCGTCGTGCCGGCGCGCCTCTTCCGGATGGCAAGTGTGTTGTGTACTGGATGCAGCGGGCGGAGCGAGGGCTCGACAATCCAGCCCTCGATACAGCGATACGCGTGGGCAACGAACTGGGCCTGCCAGTCGTGGCGTTTTTCTCGGCGATCTCGAATTTTCCTCATGCCAATCTTCGCCATTATGTCTTTCTAAACCAGGGACTTGTGGATGTGGAGGAGTTGCTGGCCGAGCGCGGGGTCGGGTTTGTTGTGCGGCGGCCGCCACACAACGCTCTCGAAAAGTTTCTGGAAGAAGTGCAGGCGGCGATCGTCATTGGTGACGAGAACCCGTGTCGCGAGCCGGAGCGCTGGCGGCAGGTGTTGGCGGGCCGCATTCGCATGCCGTACTGGACCGTGGATGCGGACGTCCTGATCCCATCCAATCTGTATGGCAAGAAGATGTATGCACTACGCATTTTCCGTCCGCACTTCCAAAAGGCAATGCCGACATACCTGGTCGAGCCGGAGCAGTTAAAGCTACATCATGAGTGGAAGATGCCGAAGGGGCTTGAAACCTTCTCGGTGAAAGATGACATCACCAAGGGCTGGAAAAATCTGGATCGATCAGTTGGTCCGGTAGACAGCTTTACTGGCGGTACGAAGTCGGCGCTCAAACTGCTGCATCAGTTCGTGCAGCACAAGCTGGCACATTACGAGGTGCAGAGGAACCATCCGGAGACGAATGGCACCAGCCAGATGTCGCCGTATCTACACTATGGACACATCTCTCCGCTGACGATTTGCCTGGCAGTGAAGAAGGCTGCGGATGAAGGAAAGGCGCCTCGCTCAGCTGCAGATTCGTACATCAATGAATTGATCGGATGGCGGGAATTGTCCATCAACTTCGTGAAATACACGCCGAATTATGACCAGTACGAGTGCGGAGAAGGCTGGGCACAGACGACACTGCGTGAGCATGCGCGCGACCGGCGCGATCCCACGTACACGCTTGAGCAGATGGAGCGCGGCGAGACTTATGACGAGATGTGGAATGCGGCGCAGCTGCAGATGACGCGCTATGGCTGGATGCATAACTACATGCGGATGTACTGGGCCAAGAAGATCCTGGAGTGGTCGCCGACACCGCAGAAGGCCTTTGAGTGGACGGTGTACATGAATGACCGCTACTTTCTGGATGGGCGCGATCCGAACGGGTATGCTGGCGCCGCGTGGACGATTGTCGGCAAGTTCGACCGGGCGTGGGGGGAGCGGCCGATCTTCGGAAAGATCCGCTACATGTCGGGTGCATCGACTGGCCGGAAGTTCGATTCCAAAAAGTACATCCGCCAGATAAAAAGCGGTTCGGCTCGTACAGAATTATTTCACCCCTGAGCATCCCACGCTGCTGAGGTAAGGCCCTTGTTGCGAACTCTCCAGGCTGGTTTAATTCTTTTTTGTGTGGTGGTCTCTACTCATGCTGAGACAGTGCCCGTGCTCCACAAGGAGGGCACGCTTCGCGGCTTTCTCGAGTTGCAGGACAGTGACGGGAAGCGTATTGCAAATGGCTCGCTGCTCGAGACGACGCATGGCGAGACGGTCTACTCGGAACTAATTTTTCACTTCAAGGATGGATCGCTCGACGACGAGACGACGGTTTTCACGCAGCATGGGAAATTCCGACTGCTGCGGGATCATCATGTGCAGAAGGGTCCATCGTTTCCACATGCGATCGATGTGGCGATCGACACTACCACTGGACAAGTAAAGACGATTACAGAAAAAGATGGGAAGACGGAAGAAGACACGACCAGTCCTGAATTGCCGGACGATCTTGCGAATGGACTTCCGTTAATCATCGCCAAGAATATAGGTCCTGGTGTGCCGGTGAAGGTGGCATATCTTGCGACGACGCCGAAGCCGCGGCTGGTGCACCTGGCAATTACGGCTGGTGACGATGGGCACTTCACCGCGGGCGGCGTGGGCTACAAGGCTGCCTGTTTTGTGTATCACGTGGAGTTGGGCGGTGTGGCGGGAGTGGTGGCGCCGCTGGTCGGCAAGCAGCCGAAGGACAGCCGGGTCTGGGTGCTGGAGGGGAAGGCGCCTGCGTTTGTGCGTGCGGAAGTGTCGTTATATGACGGGGGACCGACGTGGACGATCCAGATGGTAAGTCCGGTCTGGGAACGGTGATGGTGGGCGATTATGGAGGCGACTAGGATTGAGAGTTTCGAGATCTCTCGACTAAGCTGCGCTTCGGTCGAGATGACAAATCCAATCAAGGCGGATCGGTTGGGGGGAAGTGTCCGCATCACGGGACCGTGAGTCCTAAATCTGTGAGCAGGACAGCGGCTGCAGGATGAGGTTTGTTATGTTGCTGACGATTTCTTCGTAGCTGTAGCGTTGGGATGTGGAGAGTTTTTTCCAGTTTGGATCGTCTCGGAATTTGTCCCAGTGGGCGTTAAGTTCGGTTGCGTCGGTGGCGCCCAGCATGTAGGTAAGGCTGGGCATGCGGGGACCGATGAGGGTGTCGCCGTAGAAGATGGCGTGAAAGCCGGCGTTGTTGAAGATTTCGAACTCGCCATTGTTGAACATTTCGACTTTGCGGACGTGGGCGGCGAAGCTCGGGCTTTCGTAAGTGCGCAATTGGAATGTCCGTTTGCCTTTGCTTGCCGACGCCGGCGAGGGCGTCAGCTTCGGCCAGCCTTCAAAAGCGGAGAGCAGCGAACTGTCGACGCGGATAAAGGCCGGCGCGGTGGCGGGTGCGGCCCAGAAAGGCTGAGCGGCTGCGACGAAGGGTTCGTCCGTCGCCAAATGAAGGTCGAGCGTGGCGAGCAGTTCGGCGGACGAACCTGGAATGATCAGATAGAAGGTCGGTGTCTCGGGCCCAAAATCCAGGCGAAAGGCGCCGACGGGCCCAAGGCCGAGGCGCGTGAGCGCGGGGATCAGGGCATCGCTGAAGTAGTGTTCGGCGAGCTTGGTCTGGGGACCTGTCTGCATGTGATACTGGCGCACCAGGTAGTATTCGCGCGGCTTGCCGTCGGAAGACTTAGGTGCGGATTGTGCCGAGGCGGACGGAAGGAACGAAGCGGGCAGGATAGCGGCTGCTGAATTGACGAGAGTGGCAGATAGAAAATGGCGTCTCTGCATGGATGGCGTTTTCTCCGATGCTGGATTCTACTCCAACGCCGAAAGTGCCTGCGGGCCGTGCCTGTTGGAGTCTCTTTCGTTTGGCCTGAAAGTTCTAAATTATGTGGCTCTGTGGCAATGTTCGTGCATCTTCAAAGCAGGCGATCCCGGAGCGGGGTAGTCGCTTGAGTCGTGCAGAGGGCGCTTGATAGACCAAGAGGGTGAGGATCGAGCAATTGCACGGGGCCGACGCAGCATACTGCTGTGGGTGCTTCTCAGCCTGCTGGGGGTTCTTACTGCGCTGCTCGTGGTGGCTGATGCGCAACTGCATCGTGCGCAACCGATTCTCAAAGCCCGCGTGATCCAGACGCTGAGCCAGCGGTTTCGCGGCAGGGTAGAGCTGGATGATCTGCAGGTCTCCATCTTTCGCGGCTTCACGCACGGGCTTGAGGTGTCCGGCCATGGGCTGCGCATTTTCCCGCCGCCAGATGTAGTGGCGGCGGGTGCGACGCACCCGTTGATCAGTGTGCGCGCATTCGATTTTCATGCCGGACTGATGGGATTGTTTGTCACTCCCATGCATGTGGAGCAGGTGCATGTGCGCGGGCTGGTCGTGACGATTCCTCCACGCGAAACGCGGGTGCCACTGGCTGCTGCCGGCGATACGAAGTCGAGTGGTATGTCCGGCAAGCCTCAGAAAATGAAGATCGAGGTGAATGAATTTCTATGTGACGATTCGCAACTGGTGATTGATACGAACAAGCCGAACAAGGATCCCAAGCGTTTTATTTTGCAGAGTAGTGTGCTGCACGATGTGGGTCCGGATCGGCCGTTGACCTTCAACGCGACAATCGTCAATGCGATTCCCAAAGGCCAGATTCATACTACGGGGTCCTTCGGGCCGTGGAATGTAGAGAGCCCGGGAGATGCAGTCATCGACGGCAGGTACACGTTCGATCATGTCGATCTGAATACGATTCGCGGTATTGGCGGCATGCTGTCGTCGACTGGAAGTTTCCAGGGACGGCTGAACCAGATCGAAGCTCGCGGCAAGGCCGATGTGCCGAACTTCTCGCTGGATACGGCGAATCATCCGGTGCCTCTGCACACGCAGTTCACAGTAATTGTGGATGCGTTGACCGGCGATACGTATCTGCGGCCGGTGCATGCCGTGCTGGGTGCGTCGGCATTCCAGTGTGCGGGCGAGATTGTGAATGTCAAAGGCAAAGGCCACATCGTTGATCTGACGGTGGATGTACCTGCCGGACGGATTCAGGATTTTCTGGCGCTGGTGGTGAAGACGGAGCCGGTAGTGATGACCGGGGTGATGCAGACGCATGCGCGGTTGCACATTCCGCCGGGCAAGGTGAGTATCAGTCAGAAGATGAGGCTTGAGGCGCAGTTCCATCTCCAGCAGATCCATTTCGTGAGGCCAGCTGTGCAGCAGAAGGTGAACCTGCTGAGTGAGCGTGCGTCGGGCAATCCGGAAGCGGCCAGGCCGGGCGCGCCGGAGGTGACCGGCCAGATGGCAGGCGATCTCAAGATGAGCAATGCCGCGATGAGTTTCAGTGGACTGCATTATGCGATTCCCGGCGCCGCTGTCGAAATGCAGGGCGTGTATTCGCTGGATGGCCGCAAGTTCGATTTTACCGGGGAGGTGAAGACCGAGGCTCGATTGTCCGAGATGGTGTCGACCTGGTGGAAGAGCCTGCTGCTGAAACCGGTAGACAAGTATTTCGCAAAGAATGGAGCCGGCGTCGATATTCCGTTCAAGATGACCGGCATCGATGGCGAACCGAAGTTTGGCCTGGACTTCGGCCGCAAACCGACGTCAACACCGCCTGCGCGCCACTGATCGCATGGCTGCTTTGTTAGCCTGAAAGCAGGCTGTGCAAGGAGCAGAAGCGACAATGGGTTTGTATTTGGTGACGGGAGTGGCAGGATTTATTGGTTCTTCGCTGGCTGAGGCCCTGATAGAACGTGGCGACCGGGTGCGAGGGGTAGATAATTTCCTGACTGGCAAGCGCGAGAATCTTTCGTCGTTTCTGGATCGGATTGATTTTCGCGAGGCGGATCTGCGTGACCCGCAGGCCATGCTGGAGGCGTGCCAGGGTGTCGACACGATCTTCCATCAAGGGGCTCTGCCCTCGGTGCCGCGGTCGGTGAAGGATCCAATTCCCAGTCATGAGTGCAACGTCAACGGCACTTTCAACCTGCTGAATGCGGCGCGGGCTGCCGGGGTGAGACGCGTGGTGTATGCGGCTTCTTCGTCGGCCTATGGTAACCAGCCGGGCATGCCGCGCCGCGAGACGATGGTGCCCATGCCGATCGCGCCCTACGCAGTGCAGAAGCTGACCGGCGAGTATTACATGAAGAGCTACTGGCAGGTTTACGGGCTGGAGACGGTATGCCTGCGCTACTTCAATATCTTTGGACCGCGGCAGGATCCGCAGTCGCCCTATAGCGGGGTGATGGCGAAATTCATTCTGCAGATGATGCGGGGTGAGCAGCCGACGATCTTCGGCACGGGCGACCAGGGACGCGACTTTACGTATATTGCCAATGCTGTATCAGCCAACCTGCTGGCTGCGGCAGCGCCTGCGGAACGGGTGGCCGGCCGGGTTTTTAACGTGGCTTGCGGCGACCGGCACACACTGAAAGAGACGTTTGCCGTGATTGCGAAGCTGCTTGATTTTCATCAGCCTGTGCTGTTCGGGCCCGCACGGACTGGCGATGTGCTCGATTCGCAGGCGGATATCTCCGCGGCACGGGATGCGTTTGGCTATGAGCCGCTGGTTGGGTTTGAGGAAGGGTTAGGTCATACCGTCGCCTGGTACAAGGAGGCTTTCGCCAGCGTTTCGGCTTGAGGCGTTGTTCCTTGCGATGAGTGGAATGTTGTTCAGGAAGCTATACGCATTCCAGCAATCATTACATTTACCATGACCCCTGGTGTGACCTGGAGTAATGGAGCGCCAGCAGATACTTGCCGGATATGGCTGTGGCCTATCGATACTAAAACGACACCAATATAGTTACATAAAAAGTTCTAGTAATGAGTCAGCGTGATGCGATAGCCATGCCTAGTACAAGGAGGCGGATCTTTCGCAACAGGATGTGAATCGTCCCAAATGAGCCGCCAAGACGGCATGGGGAGTACGACCTTGATGTACCTGCGGCGCAAGCCTTGTTGTCTTTTCATTGTTCTGATTGTCCTGCTGGTCCGGATGGCAGGAGCGCAAGCGCTGGCCGGCGCCTCGCAACGACGGGCGGCAGTCCAGCGATTTCTTGCGCACCGTGGTGTAAGCACCGGACCCAGGCCAGGAGCGTTTGAGCCACCTGGAGGCGCGCCGCCTGGGGCCTTTGCGCTTGCTCTTGCGAATGCACGCGGACGTCGTTATGCGTCAGATTTGCAATTGCGAACTCGCCTGCCTGCAAAAGCCGGGCACAAAGCCGCGGCGAGCCCGATTTTGTCAGCAAGAACTTCCCGCGAAGCAATACCCGCAGATATCGCGACGAGATGGCATGCTGTCGGGCCGATGCAGACGCTGACGTCTCCTTATGGAGCGATCACAGGACGCATCTCCAGTATTGCGCTGGATCCGGCGGATCTGTCCGGAAACACGGCTTACCTCGGCACGACCGGCGGAGGGGTGTGGAAGTCCACGAATGCTGCAGGCGGCGCTGCGATCTTTACCCAGATCAGCGACAATGCTCTGCCATCGACGCTCGGCATCGGGTCCCAGAGCATTGGCGCAGTGAGTGTGCAGCCGGGAGGGACGGGAGTGATCCTGGCGGGGACGGGCGACCCGAACGATGCACTCGATTCGTACTATGGCAGCGGCATTTTGCGGTCGACCAATCATGGCGCGACCTGGACGACGGTCTCGCAGTCGAGTGATCCGCCACCGTCTTCACCTGTGTCCTTCTACGGGGAAGGCTTTTCGGGATTCGCCTGGAGCAGCACCAATCCTGACCTAGTGGTTGCAGCGGTCACCCAGGCCTACGACGCGACGGTAGTGAATGCCGAGCAGATGAATAGCGCGGATGGACTGTACTATTCGCCCGATGCGGGTGTGACGTGGCTGATGGCCACGATGATGGATGGTCTCGGGCAGGTGTTGCAATCCCCGTTGTCGACCAGGAATGGGCCGCGCGGGAACGCGGTGACGGCAGTGGTCTGGAACCCGGTGAGGCACTTGTTTTATGCAGCGGTGCGCTTCCACGGTTATTACACATCACCGGACGGGATGACCTGGACGCGGCTGGTGACACAGCCTGGCGCCAATCTGACATCCCAGCTATGTCCGACCCGGTCTCCGGGGGCGATCAGTTGCCCGATCTTTCGTGGAGCTTTGGCGGTGCAGCCTGTAACCGGGGACACTTTTGCAGTAACAGTCGACGTCAACCTGGCGGACCAGGGCATATGGCAGGATGCCTGCACGGCCAATGCCGGTCACTGTACGACAGGAGCGACGCCCGCATTTGCTGCGCGTATACCCGATTCGGCGCTTGAGCAGGGAGATGGCACCATCGCGCAGGGCGATTACAACCTGTGGCTGGCGGCGATGCCATCAAACGCAGATACGCTGCTGTTTGTGGGAACCGAGGATATCTGGAAACGCTCACTGGCAGCTACAAATGTGCCATGGCGCAATACGACGAACGCGACCACCAGTTTCGACGCCCAGGTCGCACCGTCGCAGCATGCAGTCGCGGCAGGACCGGGCGGCCTGCTTTACTTCGGCAATGACGGCGGTTTATGGCGAACGAACGATGCCGTCAACCAGCAGCCGGTCAATTCAGCCAGCGATGCGGCGCACTTCCAAAACCTGAACAGTAGTCTTGGGTCGCTTGCTGAATTGAGCAGCGTGGCGTCCTCTCCGGGAAGCGACTCGGTTCTTCTGGCAGGGGAAGGGGTGGATGGCAGTGCCGGTACGTCGGCTTCCGGTGGCACCTGGCAGCAGGCGCTGGATGGGACAGGTGCCTTTACGGCAATCGACCCGGCAATACCGTTGAATTGGTTTGTGACTTCGGGTCCGGGTGTTTCCATCAGTTACTGCGGCATTGGCGACGCCTGTCTTCCATCCAGCTTTACGGCACAGCCGCTGATCGGGAATGCGCAGACGGGAGGCGATGGGCAGGATCTGGGCGAGCCGGCAGTGTGGATGCTCGATCCGCAGGATTCGTCCAGCATGATCGTGGGGACCTGCAGGATATGGCGAGGCGGGATTACCGGCGGAGTCGCGGACTGGACAAGCGCTAACGCGATCAGCCCCATGCTGGACCTGAATAATCAGAGTCAGTGTGCCGGGAATGCGCAGGTGAAATCGCTGGGAGCGAGCGGTACAACTTCGGCCACGCAGGAGATCCTGTATGCGGGCATGGAGGGTGTGCTGACTGGTGGAGGGCTGGTTGCAGGGCATGTATTCACTGCGAATGTGAGTGCGGCGCAGAGTGGCGCGGCAGTATGGACGGATCTGTTTTCCTCGCAGGTTGTGAACGACATGACTGCGAACCGGGGACAGTTCAATCCGGGCGGATTCGGGGTGTCATCGGTGGTCGCTGATACTCACGATTCCAGTGGCAGGACAGTCTATGCGACCATCCAGGGTTTCAGTGGAAACGGCATCAGTGAGCCGCTGGTGTACCGGTCCGTCAATCAGGGACAGAGCTGGACGAACATCACGGCGAACCTCCCGAATGCTCCTGTG
>CAZZVA010000054.1:0-15382 GCA_964657345.1 uncultured Acetobacteraceae bacterium
AAGCCTGCTCGCCACGCTGCACATCGCCGACTACAAACAGGTCTCGGAAGCAGCCGAAAAGCTCCTGCGTAACTCTTCGCTGGATTTCATATTTATCCACATGGCCGTCCCGCATCCCGGTGGTATCTACAACCGCGCCGCGCACACTTTCGCTACACAGGGTTCCAGCTACATCGACAACCTGGCCCTGGCAGATGCCTATCTCGCGCAGGTGCGTGCGCTGCTGATATCCAGCGGGCAGTGGGATTCCTCGGCGGTCATCATCATGGGCGACCATTCCTGGCGTACGAAACGGCTTTGGCTTTCCAGGCCGGAATGGACCCATGAAGATCAGGTGGCAAGCCATGGCGGCCAGTTCGATGATCGACCCGCGTACCTTGTAAAGCTGCCTGGCCAGAAGCAGGGAAACCGACTGGATCTGCCCTTCGCCGCCGTGAATACTCGGTTGCTCCTCGATGAAATTATGCAAAAGCAGATCGTCTCGCCCGAAGATCTTTCCGCCTGGGTAAGTACGCTGCATCGTTCGGAATCCCGGCATTGAACGACCGCCGGCTCACTGTCCGGTGGAGGCCGGGCTGACGTCGCCGCGCTCCAGGTGTGCTCCGGGTCGATCCATCGCATCTGTCTCTTTTGGATACTATGTTGATGGAAGAGAGGTCAGATCTGGATGGCACCCGAATCAGACTGACGAGGAGAGCAGATGCAGATCGCAATGGTAGGTTTGGGAAGAATGGGCGCGAACATGGTGCGCCGTTTGACCAAGGGCGGACACGAATGTGTCGTGTACGACCGCAGCCAGGAGGCTGTGCAGTCACTGGTCAAAGAAGGTGCTACCGGCTCTTCGTCACTCGAAGACATGGTTTCCAAGCTCCATAAGCCGCGCGCCGTCTGGCTGATGGTTCCGGCAGGCGTCGTGGATAAAACGGTCCAGGAACTCAAGCCGCATCTCGAAGCGCACGACATCATCATCGATGGTGGAAACTCGCACTACGTCGACGACATTCGCCACTCCAAGGCCGTTGCCGAAAAGGGAATCAAGTGGGTCGATGCTGGCACCAGCGGCGGTGTCTTCGGCCTCGAGCGTGGCTACTGCCTCATGATCGGCGGCTCGGATGAAGCCGTGAACTATCTCGATCCCATCTTCAAGACACTCGCGCCAGGCCGCGGCAATGTCGATCGCACGCCCGGACGCGACAAGGCTCCCGCCACTACCGCGGAAGAAGGCTACCTGCATTGCGGACCTCCCGGCGCCGGTCACTTCACCAAGATGGTGCATAACGGCATCGAATACGGCATGATGGCCGCCTACGCCGAAGGCCTCAACATCCTTAAGCATGCCAACGCCGGCAAAACCGTCAATGAAGCCGATGCCGAGACTGCACCCATGCGCGAACCGGAACTCTACCAGTACGATCTGCCCATTCCCGAGATCGCCGAAGTCTGGCGGCGCGGCAGCGTCGTCGCGTCCTGGCTGCTCGACCTGACTGCCGCGTCCCTGGTCGAGTCACCCGATCTTGCCGACTACAGCGGTCGCGTCTCGGACTCGGGAGAAGGACGCTGGACCATCAGTGCCGCCATCGACGAAGGTGTTCCTGCCGACGTGCTGAGTGCCGCTCTCTTCTCCCGCTTCACCTCGCAGCAGAATGCCGTCTACGCCAACAAGCTGCTCTCCGCCATGCGCTACCAGTTCGGTGGTCACAAAGAAAAGAAGGGAAGCTAGGCGCACATGCCGCCAGAACAACCCGGCTCTACTCCCGAAACTACGGATGTCCCCGCTTGCCTGATGACCATCTTCGGCGCAAGCGGAGACCTCACCAAGCGACTTCTGCTGCCTTCGATCTATAACCTTGTAGCCGGCAAAACGCTGCCGGATGGATTCCTGCTCCTCGGCGTCGCCATGGACGACTGGGATGACGCAAAGTTCAAAGACCACATCGCCACCACGCTCAAACAATTCTGGGGCAGCGACGCAGATGAGAACGTCCTCAACTGGCTTACCTCGCGCGCTCATTATCAGAAAGCCAACTTCGATCAGCCCGCCTCCTTCGACACTCTCAAGACCACCATCGAGGCCATAGAAAAGGACAAACAGGCAACCGGCAATCGCCTCTTCTACCTGGCAGTCGCTCCCAGCTTCATCGCCACCATGGCAGCCCAGCTCTCCCGCGTGGGCCTGCTCACCGAAAATCAAAAAGCGTGGCGCCGCCTGGTGATCGAGAAGCCCTTCGGTCACGACCTCGACTCTGCCAGAAAACTCAACGCCGACCTGCAGCAGAGCCTTCGCGAAGACCAGATCTATCGCATCGACCACTTCGCCGGAAAAGACACAGTGCAGGATCTTGCGGTTTTCCGCTTCTCCAACGCAGTCTTCGAGCCCTTGTGGAACCGCTCCAATATTCAGAACATCCAGATCACCGCGGCCGAAACCGTCGGCGTGGAACTGCGCGCCGGCTACTACGAGAAGTCCGGCGCGCTCCGCGACATGGTTCCCAACCACATGGCAGAAATGCTGTCGCTGGTCGCCATGGAACCGCCAGTCTCCTTCAGCGCGGAACACATGCGCAACAAGCAGGTCGAACTGCTTGAATCCATCCATCCGGTGCGCCCGGACGAGGTAGCGAAGTATGCAGTCCGCGGCCAGTACGGCCCGGGCACAATGAAGAACAGTTCCAACCCGGGGAATGTCGTTGGATACCGCGAAGAACCTGGTGTCGATCCTGCTTCAAATACCGAAACTTATGTGGCCATGCAGGTTGAAATCGATAACTGGCGCTGGGCTGGCGTGCCCTTCTATCTGCGCACCGGCAAGCGGCTCTCCCGTGCTGTCACAGAAATTGTGGTGACCTTCCGCCAGCCGCCCGCAAGACTTTTTCCGGATGACAGGCAGGCCGAACAGGATCCCAACCGCCTCTTTTTCAACCTGCAGCCCGAGCAGGGAATCAAGCTCGCTTTCGGCAGCAAGGCTCCGGGGCTCGTCACCTCCGTCATGCATGGATCCATGGACTTCCAGTTCCCGTCCGGCCCCTTCGGCAAACATGGCAAAGGCTACGAGCGGCTCCTGCACGATGTCATGATCGGCAATCCCATCCTCTTCCAGCGTGCCGAGTTTGTGGAGCAGGGATGGAAAATGGTGCAGCCGCTTCTGGATGCCTGGCAGAAGCCGCCCGAGGACCCCTTCCCAAACTATGCCGCCGGATCGACCGGTCCGGAAGCTGCCGACAAACTGCTCGATGCAAGCGGCTGTTCCTGGCACACCCTGGAGGAAGCATGAACATCCTCGGCGTCGACATCGGCGGAACCCATGTGAAGTTCCGCACCCAGCGTCACCAGGAAGAAGTCAAGGTCAAATCCGGCAGGAAATTCACTCCCGCCAAAATGATGAAGGCCATCGAGGAATACGCGGGAGACTGGAAATACGACCATGTCACACTCGGCTATCCCGGCCCCGTAGTTCACGACAAACCGCTCGCTGAACCGCATAACCTGGCCCCGGGCTGGGTCCATTTTGACTACAAGCGCGCCTTCGGCAGTAAACCCTTGCGCATCATGAACGACGCTGCCATGCAGGCTCTCGGCAGTTACCGCAGCGGTCGAATGCTGTTCCTGGGCCTCGGGACAGGACTTGGTTCCGCAATGGTCGTCGAAGGCGTCGTCCAGTCCATGGAGATCGCCCACATGCCTTGGAAAAAAGGCAGGACCTACGAAGACTTTCTAGGCGAAGCAGCTCTCAAGAGCGATGGAAAAAAGACCTGGATGAAGCACGTCTTTGAGGTCGTTGAGCAATTGCAGCAGGCACTGGAAAGTGAATACGTCGTGCTCGGCGGCGGCAATGCAAAGCTGGTCAAAAAGCTGCCCAAGAACGTGATCCTGGGTGCCAATACGAACGCTTTTGAAGGCGCATTCCGCGTTTGGAAATCTCCGCAACGCAGCTGGCGCTGATCCCCGCCGGAAAGACTCCCCACCCCCTAGCATCAGAGAAGCAGGAGCACGCACATGACGACACCGCAAACGCCGCTCACCGATCGCCCCGCCTGGAAGGCGCTCACCGCGCACGCAACGCAGATCAAGGCGAAACATCTCCGCCAGCTCTTCGACGAAGATCCGGCACGCGGCACCCGGCTCAATGCGGAAGCTGCCGGCATCTTCCTCGACTATTCGAAGAACCGCATCACGGATGAAACCATCCAGCTTCTGCTGCAACTGGCCGAAGAATCCGGACTCAAGTCCAGGATCGACGCGATGTTCAAGGGAGAGAAGATCAACATCACCGAGAACCGTGCTGTCCTGCACGTCGCCCTACGCGCGCCCCGCGGCGAAAAGATAGTAGTCGATGGTGAGGATGTTGTGCCCGCCGTCCATGAAGTGCTCGACAAGATGGGTGCCTTCGCTGATAAGGTTCGCAGCGGCGAATGGAAAGGTCACACCGGCAAGCGCATTCGCAACGTCATCAACATCGGCATCGGCGGCTCCGACCTCGGTCCCGTCATGGCCTATGAAGCACTCCGCCATTACAGCCAGCGCGACCTGACTTTCCGCTTCGTTTCAAATGTCGACGGAACTGACTTTGCCGAAGCCGTGCAAGACCTCCAGGCAGACGAAACCCTGTTCCTTGTTGCCTCCAAAACCTTCACCACGCTTGAGACCATGACGAACGCCCACTCCGCGCGCGACTGGGCGCTCAAGGGTCTGGGCGGCGACGAAAAAGCAATCGCGAAACACTTCGTAGCAATCTCCACCAACGCCAAGGAAGTTGCAAAGTTCGGCATCGACACCGCCAACATGTTTGGCTTCTGGGACTGGGTCGGCGGCCGCTACTCCATGGATTCCGCGATCGGCCTCTCCACCATGATCGCCGTCGGCCCGGACAACTTCCGCGCCATGCTCGCCGGCTTCCACGAGATGGACGAGCACTTCCGCCACACACCCTTCGCCAGCAATCTGCCTGTCCTTCTCGGCCTGCTCACCGTCTGGTACACCGACTTCTTTGACGCACAAACCGTCGCCATCCTGCCATACGAGCAATACTTGAAACGCTTTCCCGCTTACCTGCAGCAGCTCACCATGGAGAGCAATGGCAAGCATGTCACCCTCGACGGAGCACCTGTCGGCGTCGATACCGGCCCCATCTACTGGGGCGAGCCCGGCACCAACGGCCAGCATTCGTTCTACCAGCTCATCCACCAGGGGACCCGTCTCATCCCTTGCGATTTCATCGGCTTCTTCAAGACTCTCAACCCCCTCGGCGCCCATCACGACATGCTCATGGCCAACGTCTTCGCCCAGGCAGAAGCCCTCGCCTTCGGCAAGACGCCGGAGCAGGTGAAAGCCGAAGGCACGCCCGACTGGCTGGCGCCGCATCGTGTCTTTGAAGGCAATCGCCCTTCGAACACCATCCTCGCGGACGTACTCACTCCCGATATTCTCGGTAAGCTCATCGCTCTCTACGAACACTCCGTCTTTACCCAGGGCGTCATTTGGAGCATCGACTCCTTCGACCAGTGGGGTGTGGAACTCGGCAAGGTGCTGGCACAGAAAATCATCGGCGAGATCGGAAGCAAGGACGAGCCGAAGATGGCCCATGACACCTCCACCACCAACCTCATCCAGAAGTACCGGGCAGCAAAGTAGCACAGCAGAATAGCCTGCTCTCTGCTGATGGGAGCAGGCTCCATCCCGGATCCGAAAAGGGAAACAATCCGACCTCAAACCAATGGGAAAACTGTTTATCGCTTGACAATGGTTCCCTCCGCGCCATACAACCCCTGAGGCAATACTGCGCCTGCCCGCACGCTCGCAATTGGCCCCCAGCCTCTCGTCGTGCCGCACGATCGCAGGGCCGACGGAGCCACGGTGACCGCGTCCAGACCCAATTCCTTGAAGCTCCCCTTCCGATATCTCACCCTCTTCGCAGTCACTGTTCTCCCGGCACTCACCATTGCCGGCGCCGCTGCCCCGGTGACCCGACCCGCACAGCTTCGTTGCGATTCCCTGGTCAACCCCCTGGGAATTGATGATCCTCAGCCGGTCTTTTCGTGGCAACTGCAGTCCGGAGCCCCTGGCGCAAGGCAAACAGCCTATCGAGTCGAAGTCGCCGCCAGCGTAGACGCGCTGAACGCCGGCAAAACAGACATCTGGGATACCGGGAAGGTCACCTCGGACAAATCGCTGAACGTCACCTACGCCGGACCCGCACTCAAGCCCGCGACCCGCTACGTCTGGCGCGTCACCACCTGGGATGGTGACGGCCACACTTCGTCCTCCACGGAATCTGCGTCCTGGGAGACAGGCCTCATGGACGCGTCCAACTGGCAGGGTAAGTGGATCAGCTATCTCGAGCCCGAAGAAGCAGCAGTGCGCGATGCCAATGCTCCATGGATCTGGAACAGCGGCGAAGATGCCCTCCACCATGCCAAAAAAGGCGTGCATGATTTCCGCTTGTCGTTCGAAGTAAGCAAGCCGATCACAAAAGCAGTTCTCTTCGTCACCGGCAAGGATCTGACCTCTGCCTGGTTGAACGGCCAGAAAGTCGTCACCGCCGGCGCCATGCCGCCCTGGAAGCAGACTGCCTGGGGCACCTACACCCGCCAGGATGTCACCAGCCAGCTGCATCCAGGAAAAAACACTCTTGCCGTAGCTTCCGACTTTTCCGAAGAGAACCCGCGCGAAGCCGCCGCCAGTATGAATGCCACCCTGCTGATCACCGCCAGCGACGGCACCACGACTGTCCTAAAAAGCAGCCCCGACTGGAAAGCCGCCCTGGACGCACCCGAAGGCTGGACAGCTGCTGGTTTCGATGACTCCAGCTGGCAGCCCGCCGTCGTCACCGCGCAGACCAGCGATCCCGCCTTCGGCCGTCCCTGGCCTACCGGACCCGCAAAGCTTCTGCGGAAATCTTTCACCCTCAAAAACCCGGTCGCCTCAGCGCGCCTATACGTAACAGCACTGGGAGCGTATGAGGTGCGCCTGAACGGCGCGAAGGTTGGCGACCAGGTTCTCGCCCCCGGCTGGACAGACTACCGCGAGCGCGTACCCTACCAGGTGTATGACGTCACCAGCCAGGTCCACACTGGTGCCAACGCAATCGGCGCATGGCTCGCCCCTGGCTGGTACAGCACCCCCTTGATGTGGTTCCGCCAGGGCAACAACTACGGAAGCACGCCGCCCTCTCTGATGGCGCAGCTCCGGCTTGAACACCAGGATGGCACGGTCGAATGGGTCGCCACCGACTCATCCTGGAAAGCCGACACCTCTCCTATCCTTCAAGCCGAAATCTACGACGGCGAGACCTTTGACGCCACCCGCATCCAGGCAGGCTGGGATACCGCCAGCTTCACCGCGACCAGCTGGAAACCAGTCCTCGTTGAAACTCCTGCCGTCCCCGTGATTGAGTCGCAGATCTATCAACCGATCGGCGAAGACCGCCTGCTGACAGCGAAAACCATTACCTCTCCAACACCGGGCGTCTACATTTACGACTTCGGCCAGAATGCTGCCGGCGTCGAAAGATTTCAGATCGCCGGGAAGCGCGGCACAGACATCCGCCTTCGTTTTGCCGAAGTCCTCAATCCCGACGGCACCATGTATGTCGAAAACCTGCGCACTGCCAAGGCTACAGATCACTACATCCTCGCCGGTACGGGGCGCGAAACCTACCAGCCGCGCTTCACCTTCCACGGCTTCCGCTATGTCGAAATCACCGGCGCCGAAAGCAAGCCCCCTCTTGATGCCGTCAAGGTCGTTGTCCTCCATACCAATGCACCCTTCACCACCACGCTCGACAGCGGCAGTCCCATGATCAACCAGTTGTGGAGCAACATCGTCTGGGGTCAGCGTTCCAATTTTGTCGGCGTCCCCACTGACTGTCCACAGCGTGATGAACGTCTCGGCTGGACTGCCGATGCCCAGGTCTTCTGGCGCACGGCCACCTACAACATGGATCTTGCTGCGTTCTCCCGTAAGTACTCCGAGGATCTTCGCGGCACCCAGGTCGGCACCGAAATGTACGGTATCTTCGCCCCCGGAGTCACCGCGTCGAATCCCGGCTTCGGCACAGGATGGAGCGACGCCGGTGTCGTCATCCCCTGGACCGCCTGGATGCAGTATGGCGACCAGCGCGTAGCCGAGCAGAACTGGACTGCCATGGAGAAGTATCTGCAAACCATCGCGGATCAGAATGCAAACTTCCTCTGGACCAAGGGCATCGGCATCCCCTTCGGCGACTGGCTCGCCCCCGAAGAAAAAACTTCCATCAACCTCATCGCCACCGCCTACTGGGCGTACGACGTCTCGCTTATGGCCCAGATGGCCCATGCCCTGGGTAAAAATGCCGACGAGCAGAAATACAAATCCCTCTTCGAAAACATCAAGACAGCCTTTCAGAAGGCCTATGTGAAAGCCGATGGCACGGTCGATGGCGGCCCCCCGGTCGACAATGGGTATGGCGGCATCGACACGCCCAACAAAGCATCCTCCACACCCGGCAGCCAGACCGGCTACGTACTCGCCCTGAACATGCAGCTTCTTCCCCAGGATCTGCGCGCTGCAGCCGCGACCAGGCTGGTCGCCAAGCTGGAGAGCAATGGCTGGCGTCTCGCCACCGGCTTCCTCGGCACTCCCTACCTGTTAGCCGTCCTCAGCGACACCGGCCACAGCGATGTCGCCTACCGTCTGCTGCTCAACACCGAATATCCGTCCTGGGGCTACCTCATCGAACACGGCGCCACCACAACCTGGGAGCGCTGGAACGGCGACAAGATGCGCAACGATCCCAGCATGAACTCCTACAACCATTATGCCTATGGCGCAGTCGCTGACTGGATCTACCGCTACGCTGCCGGCATCGACACTGTGGCCGACGATCCCGGCTATCACACCATCTACCTGCATCCACACTTCGATCCGAGGCTCGGGCGCCTCAATGTCACCTACGATTCCGCTTACGGAAAGATCGACTCAGCCTGGGATGTCAAAGGCGGGAGTGGCACCTGGACAGTAACACTGCCGCCCAACACTACCGGACGTCTGCCGGTCGAAAAGGATCGCTACACCCTGGTCTCCGTAAATGGCAGCGCGCTCGACAAAAGTCCCATTCTGCACATGGGCAAAGACAGTACTTACGAGTTAAACGCAGGCACGTATACCTTCCACTTTGAAGAAAAGTAGGAACGCTATGGAATACGACTCTACAGCGAGCGAGAACCACAACCAGCCGAGTCTGAATACAACTCTGCTTCGTCATGTTAGTTACTCTTCGAGAGGGTCCAATCGAAGTAAGCCGAGTTCCTGATTGGAAGTGTTGCTCTATTGTATTTTTGCTGTAGCATAAGCTGTTCCGGAAACGAAGAGTCAGTACCAGCAATCCAGGCTGCCCCGGCAGGCCAGCGAGGTGAAGCACCATGTCCCACGGCGACGCAGAAAATTACCAGAAGGTCCGAGACGCCCTCGACCACCTGAGCATCGAGCTGCCATCGTGGGGTTTTGCCAACACTGGAACCCGCTTCGGCAAGTTCATGCAGGCGGCCGCAGCCGGCACCATCGAAGAGAAATTCAGCGATGCTGCCCTGGTGCAGAAGCTCACCGGTGTCTGCCCGACCATCGCCCTCCACGTCGAATGGGATCTGCCGAATGGCCTCTCGGATGTTTCTCATATTCAGAAACTCGCCGCGCAGCATGGCATCCAGCCCGGGTCGATCAATCCGAACCTCTTCCAGGATCAGGAGTACAAGCACGGCTCCGTCACCAACTCGGATCCGGGCATCCGACGCAGGGCCGTCGACCACATGCTCGCCTGCGTGGCGATCGGCAAGCAGTTGCGCTCGCGGGACATCGCACCCTGGTTCGCGGATGGCTCCAGCTATCCCGGCACCCAGCCAATGCGCAAACGCATCGCCTGGCTCGAAGAGGCCGTCAGCGAAACCCACAGCCACCTTGCTCCCGACCAGCGTCTGCTGATCGAGTACAAGCCTTTCGAACCGTACTTTTATCACACTGATGTTGCCGACTGGGGCATGGCCTTCCAACTGGCAAAGACAGCGGGACCACAGGCTGCCGTCCTGGTCGACACCGGCCATCATTATCAAAGCCAGAACATCGAACAGATCGTCGCCTGGCTCCTGCACACCGGCATGCTGGGCGGCTTCCACTTTAATGACCGGCGCTACGCCGACGACGATCTCACCATCGGTTCCATCGATCCCTACCAGATCTTCCGCATCTTCCAGGAAATCCTCAGCTTCGAGCACGAAAACGGCACCCACGCTGACATCTCCTACATGATCGACCAAAGCCATAATCTCAAAGGCAAAATCGAAGCCATGGTGCAAACCGTCGCTACCGCACAGGAAATTTACGCAAAAGCAGCCCTCGTCGACCGTGAAAAGCTGGAACACTATCAGCAGCAATGCGATCTGGTGCAGGCGGAAGAGACCTACCGCCAGGCTTTCTGGACCGACGTCAAACCGATGCTTCAAGCCTGGAGGCAGGAGAAGGGTCTGCCGGTCGATCCCCAACAGGCCTTCCGGGAGAGCGATTATCTCGAGCAAATTACCCGCGAGCGCGGCGCGCGCAACACGGCAGCTGTCGCCACCTACGCCTAACCTTTCAATAGGAGTTTCATGGGTCCCAATCCGCTGATCGGCGTGCTGTACCACTGGATCGGCGGACTCGCGTCGGCCAGCAATTTCATACCCTTCAAGGGCATTCGCAAGTGGGCATGGGAAGTCTACTGGCTCATCCAGGGAGTCTTCAGCTGGATCGTCGCACCCTCATTCCTGGCCTGGCTGCTGGTTCCGGATGTCTTCGCCATTCTGCACGCGACCAGCCCGCACGTACTCGGCATGACCTGGTTCTGGGGAGTGCTGTGGGGTTTCGGAGGCCTGACCTTCGGCCTCACCATCCGCTATCTCGGCATCGCCCTCGGTTACGCGATCGCGCTCGGTCTCTGCACTGTCTTCGGCACACTCATGCCGCCGCTCTTCAGCGGGCAGCTGGGGCAGATCGCGTCGGAACACTCCGGCCAGGTCATCCTCTTCGGACTTTTTGTCTGCATGATCGGCATCGTCATCAATGCCGCGGCCGGCGTCCGCAAACAGGGTGAGCTCTCGGAGGAGAAGAAGAAAGAAACCGTTCTCGAGTTCAGCTTTACCAAGGGCCTCCTCGTTGCCATCTTCTCCGGCATCATGAGCTCCTGTTTCGCCTATGGACTTGCATCGGGAAAGCCCATCGCAGCAGTCACCCGAACACACTTGCTGCAGAACGGCCGTCTCGATCTGTGGCAGGGTCTGCCTGTCCTCATTGTTGTCACCCTCGGCGGCTTCACCACCAATCTCATCTGGTGCGCCTTCCTCATCCTGAAAAACAAGCGCCTGGGTGAATTCATCGGCCGCATGCCGGCGCTTCCCATGCCGGCTCGCTCCCTCGGTGCCGCGGCTGCACCAGTGCCGCCTGCCACCCTCATTGACGACGCACAGGTGGAAGATCTCGACATCCAGCGCGCCCACGGTAACGACACCCGCGTCCCGCTCTTCGGCAATTACTTCTACGCAGGCTTCGCCGGCGTCATCTGGTACTTCCAGTTTTTCTTCTACAGCATGGGCCAGACCAAGATGGGGAAGTACGATTTCTCCAGCTGGACTCTTCACATGGCCAGCATCATCATCTTCTCGACCCTCTGGGGCATCTCCTTCAAGGAGTGGAACGGCACATCCCGCGGTACCAAGGTCCTCGTCGGACTCGGTCTCCTCATGCTGGTCCTCTCAACCATCATCATCGGCTACGGCAACTACCTCAAGGCAGGAGCTGCCGCCTGAGCTCCCACGTGGCTCACGGGCTATCATCAACCCAGCGCATCCCCCGCACCGACATGAAAATCTCTCTCTTCATTACCTGCTACAACGACACCCTCTTTCCTGAGACCGGCAGGGCAGTGGTCGAAGTCCTGGAACGTCTCGGCCACCAGGTCGACTTTCCGCTCGAGCAGACCTGCTGCGGCCAGATGCACTTCAATACCGGCTATCGCGAACAGGCCTACCCCATCGCCAAACGCTTTCTGGAAGTCTTCCGCCATGCGGAAGTCATCTGCATCCCTTCGTCTTCCTGTGTCGCCATGCTGCGTGACAACTTTGCCGCCATCGCGCATGAGCAGAAAGATGAAGACATGCAGCGCGCCATCGCGGAAGTGATCCCCCGCTGTTATGAATTCAGCGAACTCCTGGTCGACTACCTCAAGATCGAGGACGTCGGCGCCTATTTTCCTCATCGCGTGACGTATCACGCCAGCTGCCATGGCCTGCGTAACCTCAAGCTCGGCGACAAACCGCTGCGGCTGCTCAATCAGGTTCGCGGTCTGGAGCTTGCACCCCTCGAAGGAATTGAACAATGCTGCGGCTTCGGCGGCACCTTCGCAGTCAAGAATGCAGAAGTTTCCGGCGCCATGCTCACCGACAAGGTTCGCTCTGTCCTCAATACCCGCGCCGAAGTCTGCACCGCCTGCGACAACTCCTGCCTGATGCATATCCAGGGCCTGCTGCATCGCCAGTATGGCGCCGTCAAGACTGCTCATATCGCAGAGATCCTTGCGTCCAGGGAGACAGCATGAGCCCCGTCGCCGAACATCCATCGGACCTCGTCACCCTCGATCCTCGCACTGCGAGGGATTTCCCCGTAGCCGCCGCCTCTCTCCTTCGCGACGCACAGATCCGCAAGAATGTCCGCCACGCCACCGACGTCATCCAGCGTAAGCGCGGCCTGCTCGTTGAAGAAAAGCAGGACTGGCAGGCCCTCCGCGATAGCGGCGCCGCCATCCGCCGCCAGGCTCTCAGCAATCTCGACGTCTACCTGCAGCAGTTCGAAGAGAAGTGCCATGCCGCCGGCGGCACTGTTCACTGGGCTGCGGATGCCGAGGAAGCCCGCTCGATCGTTGCCCGCCTCGTCGACCAAGCCGGCGCCCGCGAAGTCATCAAGATCAAGTCGATGACCACCTCCGAGATCGATCTTAATCCGGCACTCGAAGCCAGGGGCATCGCTGTTCACGAAACCGATCTCGCAGAACTCATCCTGCAACTCAGTCACGATCAGCCGTCCCACATCGTCGTGCCGGCACTCCATCAAAATCGTCAGCAGGTTCGCGAGATCTTCGCACGCACCATGAATCTGCCCGATCTCAGCGACGATCCTCACGCGCTCGCCGAGGCCGCCCGGACCTACCTTCGGCAGAAGTTCCTCAGCGTGAAAACAGCCGTCTGCGGCGCCAACTTCCTCATCGCAGAGACCGGCTCTGTCTGCATCGTCGAGTCGGAAGGCAATGGCCGCATGTGTCTCACTCTTCCTGACACGCTCATTGCTGTCGCCGGCATCGAGAAAATTCTGCCGCGCTTTTCCGACCTCGAAGTCATGCTGCAGACACTCGCCCGTTCCGCCACCGGCGAGCGCCTCAACCCCTACAACTCCATCTGGACCGGTGTCACACCCGGCGACGGACCGAAGCATTTCCACGTCGTGCTGCTCGACAACGGCCGCACCCGCATCCTCGCCGATGAAGTCTCGCGGCAGACCCTGCAATGCATTCGCTGCGGTGCCTGTCAGAATGCCTGCCCGGTGTACCGGCAGACGGGCGGCCACGCCTACGGGTCCGTCTACGCGGGCCCCATCGGCGCCATCCTCACGCCACAACTGCAGGACATGGAGCACGCTCGTTCACTGCCCTATGCTTCCTCGTTATGCGGCGCCTGTTACGAAGTCTGTCCAGTCAAGATCAATATCCCGGAAGTCCTGATCTATCTGCGCTCGCGCGTCGTCGAAAAAGAGCAGCAGCATTTTCTTGGCTGGTTCTCGCAGGAAGCTATGGGCATGCGCATCGCAGCCAAAGCCTTCACCAGTCGCAGCCGCTTTGAAGCCGCGCAGCGCCTTGCGCGCATCGCGCAGAAGCCTCTCGAAGATAAGGAAGGCTGGATCCACTGGCTGCCGGCCATGGGCGGCCGATGGACCGCCATGCGCGATCTGCGGGCGCTCCCCGACACGACCTTCCGCACCTGGTGGCAGCACCGGAGCAAAACGGACCAGCCATCGTGACTCAGAAAGACAGCAGGGAAGCCATCCTAGGGCGCATCCGGACGGCTCGCCAGGACAACGACGCCGACGTAGCCATTGCCGAAATCCCCCGCAACTACGAACGACGCGGCACTCTCGGGCCAGAAGCGAAGCTCGCTCTCTTTGAGGAGCGCCTTCACGAATACGGTGCCGACACTGTCCACGTAGACCAGACCGCCATACCCGCAGCCCTCTCGTCCATGATCCAGCAGGCAGCAGTGACCCGCGTCGCCGTGCCTCCAGCCATCTCTCCCGCGTGGCTCACACCGGAAGTGACGTGGCTCGTGGATCACAATCTATCCGCCGCGCAAATAGAAACAGCCGGCGGCGTACTGACCGCCGCCTCCATCGCAGTCGCATCCACGGGCACCATCTTTCTGCAGCATGGCGACCTCGAAGGACGGCGGGTCCTGACCCTGCTTCCTGACCACCATTTCTGCGTGATCCGGGAAGAACAGCTTGTCGAAACTCTGCCCGAAGCCATCGAATTTCTAGGCCGCAACCCGCTTCTGCCAACCACGCTCATCTCCGGACCCTCAGCCACTGCCGACATCGAAATGACCCGGATCAAAGGCGTTCATGGCCCACGCAATCTGCATGTCCTCCTGGTACGGTGCGGAGCCGGCTGATTCCCTATAGGAATCGTTGCTCTATTGCTTTAGCGTGTGATATTACTGACCGGTACGGCTGCTGTACCGTTGCTGATCGAGGTGCCCATCATGTCTGTCGAAACTGCTGCCAACGCCCCAGCACTCAAGCTCCTGGATGACCGATGGGAGGATGCCGTCGCGAGCAAACTGGATCCGCCCGAGCTGCTCCGCTATCGCTCCAACCTCCTCGGTTCCGATCTGCGCCTCACCAATTTCGGCGGCGGCAATACCAGTTCCAAGCTCGAGCAGACCGATCCGCTTACTGGCAAGCCGGTCCAGGTGCTCTGGGTCAAAGGCAGCGGCGGTGATCTCGGCAGCATCAAGCGAAGCGGCTTCGCCACTCTGTACATGGACAAGCTGCTCGCCGTGGAATCGCTCTACAAAGGCGTGGACGCGGAAGACGCAGTGGTGGATCTCTATCCGCTCTGCACCTTCGAAAACAATCCTGTCGCCGCGTCCATCGACACACCTCTTCACGGCTTCCTGCCTTTCCCGCATGTCGACCACCTTCACCCTGACTGGGGAATTGCGCTCGCCGCTTCGGCCAATGGAAAAGCAAAGATGGAGGAGTTCAATCGCCGCTTCCACCACCAGCTAGCATGGCTGCCGTGGCAGCGTCCCGGCTTCGAACTTGCCATGATGCTCAA
>CAZZVA010000055.1:0-15356 GCA_964657345.1 uncultured Acetobacteraceae bacterium
GTTGAAGGTAAGCGACCTGGGAAGCATTCGGGTGCGGCAGCGTCCGGCAAAGATCCAGTCTTCGCGCAGCCGGTGCCGAGTGCCGATCCTACTTCGTTCAAGGTGCCGGTGACCGATCAGAAACTAAAAAGTGTGAATGCTGTGGAGGCGGTTCCCCAACCAGCCACTGTGGTCGCCGAACCAATCCTGACCCTGGAGCAGATCCTTGGCAGTGAAGGGCCTGCGCGCATTGCAGCGATCCAGGCCGCGAATCAGATTGTCTTCCACGCAGTGGGCGATACCGGCAGTGTGCAAGGTCCAGCAACCCAGTCCCTGGTTGCTGACAAGATGGTGGCCGACTTCACAGAAGATAAAACCGCAGACGTGCCTTCGTTTTTCTTCCATCTTGGTGATGTCGTTTATTA
Source organism: uncultured Acetobacteraceae bacterium (assembly GCA_964657345.1). GTDB lineage: Bacteria > Acidobacteriota > Terriglobia > Terriglobales > Acidobacteriaceae. The sequence continues at coordinate 405 of CAZZVA010000055.1, forward strand.
CTTCGGCGAAGCAGCGTACTACTACGACCAGTTCTACGAACCCTACCGGAACTATCCCGCGCCGATCATCGCCATACCGGGCAACCATGATGGCGTGCTCTCGCCTAACGCCACAGTGCCTTCGCTGGATGCTTTTCTACGCAACTTCTGCGCGTTGCAGCCTGTCCATACGCCGGAGGCAGCCGGACTTTCGAGGACGGCAATGATTGAGCCCGCTGTGTACTTCACTTTGGATGCTCCGTTCGTCCGCATTCTTGGTGTGTACAGCAACGTTCTTGAAGATCCTGGCGTGATCTCGAGTGAAGGTGGAACGAGGCCGGCTTTGGATGATCGGCAATTGACCTTCCTGAAGACGGCACTTGCCCGGTGCAAGGCAGAAGCCTACTCTGGCGCAGTCATCATTGCTGTCCATCATCCGCCCTACACTGGCGGCGTCAATCACGGTGGCAGTCCCCGCATGCTGCAGGATCTGGATGCCGCCGCGAATAGTGCCGGATTCTGGCCGCACGTGGTTCTTTCAGCGCACACCCACAACTACCAGCGATATACCCGGGTAATTTCAGGTCAGTCCATTCCGTATATTGTCGCGGGTATGGGAGGTCATGATCTGGTGAAGATGCGAACCACTACGACCGGCAAGGCGCTGCGCACCCCGGTTGTGGTGGATCCGAGTCTTTCACTGGCAAGCTATGATGACACGCATTTCGGCTATCTGCGCCTCATCGCGAATGCCGCAACTTTGACGATCGAATTTCATCCGGCGGAGGACGGCGGCACCACCAAGACTCCGGATGATTCCGTGACGGTCGACTTAAAGTCTCGAACTATTTCCTCTACGTAGCAACTTAACTTTTCCAGGCACCCAGCAGTCTGCGCAGCACGATCAACTCACCGGTGTGATAGCTAGTGTGGTCAGCGGCAAGCAGCACTTCCCGCAGCAGATTCTCCTTGTGCTTGCCCCACGGGATTGCAGCATCCAAACTATTGGCATCATCGTTGAGAAGTTTGATGAAGTCGTTCAATGCTCTTTCCACGCCATCGACGGATGCTTTCCATTCGCTAGCTGAAGGCGCCGCTGCTTCTTTCGGCCAGTATTCGTCTGGCCATTTCAGTTCGTGGTAGTTGGCGTTGGTTGAGAATTCGAGCAGGTCGTGCAGTGTGATTCGCATATGCTCCACCAATTGCCAAGCGGAGTACGGCAGGCCATGAGGTCGCTGACCCGTCAGCTCAGATGGGAAGTCGGCCATGGCAGCACGGATGTCGGCATGAGCCTGGCCCCCCTTCAGTAACGCAACCAGTTGTGCTCGCAGCACCTTCTCCTCAGTCGCCATTTCATTCCTCCTCTGGTTAGACGTTCCTGCCTACAAGGCGTGCGCTAATCGCGAAAGACATCACCGAGTCTGCGGATCTGTGCACCAACGCCGCGCAGCTTTTCTTCGATCCGTTCATACCCGCGATCCATGTGATAGACGCGATCCAGGATGGATTCGCCTTCCGCCACGAGCGCCGCCAGGACCAGTGATGCAGAGGCGCGCAGATCGGAACACATGACGGCGGCTGCGGAGAGTTCGGATTTGCCGCGGATCATGGCCGTCCTGCCTTCAACGCGTATGTTCGCGCCCATCCGGATCAGTTCCTGAACATGCATGAAGCGGTTTTCGAAAATATTTTCGGTCACCATGCTGGTGCCATCCGCCTGCGTGGCGAGCGCCATGTATTGAGCCTGCATGTCGGTAGGGAAGCCGGGATATTCTTCGGTCGTGATGTCGGCTGCTTTCAGATCGCCTTCACTCCGTACGCGTATGGAGTCACTGCCAATGTGAAAGCGGACACCCGCAGCCTCGAGTTTTGCTACGACCGCGGAGAGGTGCGAAGGATTGCAATTGGCGACATTCAGATCGCCTCCTGTGATGGCTCCGGCAATCAGGAAGGTGCCGGCTTCGATCCGGTCCGGGTTGATGCGGTGACGTGCTCCGTGAAGCCTGGACACGCCTTGCACTTTGATCGTGGACGTTCCCGCGCCGGAGATGTTGGCGCCCATGGCCGTCAGCAGGGTTGCGAGATCGACCACCTCCGGCTCCCGGGCGCAGTTCTCCATCAGGGTTTCGCCATCGGCAAGCACAGCTGCCATCAACAGGTCTTCTGTGCCAGTCACTGTTATTTTATCAAAAACGATGTGCGCGCCCTTCAGTCGTTCGGTGCGTGCTTCGAGGTAGCCATGCTCCTGGGTGATGGTGGCGCCCATGGCTTCGAGTCCGCGAATGTGCAGGTCGATGGGGCGGCCACCGATGGCACAGCCTCCCGGCATGGCCACGCGTGCCATGCCGGTGCGCGCTATGAGGGGACCAAGCACCAGCGATGACGCGCGCATGGTTTTTACAATCTCGTATTTGGCGACAGGATCAGAAAGATGGCGGCAGCTGATGGTGGTGCGATGCTGCGCGCGGCCATAGCCGAGTTCCACTTCCGCACCCATGGAGACCAGCAGTTTGCGTTCGGTCTCGATATCCCGTACCTGGGGCACGTTCTCGAGAATGACTTCGTCTTCGGTAAGGATGGCTGCAGCCATGCAGGGAAGCGCGGAGTTTTTTGCGCCGCTGATGCGAACCGTTCCCAGCAGTGGCTTTCCTCCTCGAATGACAAACTTGTCCATGCTGGCAAGCATAGTTTAGGAAGGCATGCCATGTCGCATCGGGAATCGCCTCAGTCAACGGACCGGGATCATGCCTGATTACCTTCTGTTCCAGGTCACCGTTCTCTGCATTCTGGTAACCCGGCGCTGCTCCGTGCTGGGTCTGCAGGACCGTTTACGTGAAAGAGGTGTGGATGATAGGGTTGGCTTCAACGTTGCAACAACATGACCATCGCTTTGCGACGTCTGAATGGTGTTTACAGACCTTGATCGAAGCCGGTTCCTGGTCTCCGGCCAACACAGGAGTTCTTCCATGGGAAAACCAGAAACAAGAATTGCAGGTTCCATTGTTGTGGCGGCGACCGCGCTTGCGTTTACCGCAGTTTCGCAGGGACAAGCGGTTTTGACTCATCATGTTCGTGAATCGGTACGCGGCGGAACAGTGCAGGCCACTGGAAGCTTGGCAACTGACCAGTTGATGAAACTGGACATCGTGCTTCCGCTTCGCGACGAAGCAGGTCTCGATGCCTTCATCGCAGATATCAGCGATGCTTCCAGTCCGAACTATGGGCAGTTTCTTTCGGTGGCTGAATTCACTCAGCGGTTCGGACCCACGCAAGAGGAATTCGACAGCCTGGTCCAGTTTGCCAGGGCGAAGGGCTTCACAGTCACTGGCGGCAGCCGCGATGGCATGGATCTCCAGGTGAGCGCTCCTGTGGCTGCTGTAGAGAGCGCCTTCCACATCCATGTCCACACGTATCAGCATCCGACCGAGAATCGAACATTCTTCAGTACTGATCGCGAGCCCACGGTCGACCTTCAATTCAACCTCTGGCACATCACCGGTCTGGACAACTACTCCATCCCGCATCCGCTTTTCGTGAAGAAGAGCGACTATGCTGCTGCTCACAACATGGAGGAAAGCCAGGTAGTGGCGCACGCGACGACGGGTTCAGGGCCTTCCGCCTCGTTCTTGGGCAGCGACATGCGCGCAGCCTACTATGGCGGGACGGCGCTGACGGGGGCCGGACAGAATCTAGGATTATTCGAGTACCAAGGAACAGATCTTTCTGATCTGAACACCTACTTTCACAATATTGGTCAGACCAATCACGTTCCTATAACGCTGCTATCCACGGACGGCACAGACACTGGCTGCCTGAACTCGCAGGGTTGTGACGATACCGAGCAGACACTCGACATGACGCAGGCACTTGGCATGGCTCCCGGCCTTCATAGCCTGGTGAACTACATCGGCTCTCTCGATACTGCGATCATCAGCGCCATGACTACTCATAACCCTTTGCCGACCACAATAGGCTGTTCCTGGGGATGGACTCCCGCAGATCCTTCGACACTCGATCCCTACTTCAAGAGGATGGCTGCACAGGGACAGAACTTCTTCGTGGCCTCGGGTGATAACTCCACCTGGTCCCGCAGCAACGAAGCTTGGCCTGCGGACGATGCGTACGTCGTCTCAGTCGGAGGCACAGACCTGGTGACTACGAAGGCGGGTGGACCGTGGAAGTCAGAGACTGCATGGGTGGATAGCGGAGGCGGCATCTCTCCCGACAAAATTGCTATCCCGTCGTGGCAGAAGGCTGCGATCAACTCGACCAACAAAGGTTCCATAGCCTACAGGAACGGTCCGGATGTCTCCGCAAACGCAAACTTCAGCTTTTATACGTGTGCGGATCAGAATGGCTGCCTGGCGAACTCCTACGGAGGCACCAGTTTCGCAGCGCCTATGTGGGCTGCTTATATCGCTCTTGCGAACCAGGAGCTCAAAGCGAAAGGGAAGCCTGCACTCGGCTTCCTCAATCCCACGATCTACGCGGAGAACGCTACGGCCAAGTACAGTCTTGATTTTCATGACATCACGAGCGGGAAATCAGGCAGCTACTCTGCTGTGAAGAACTTCGATCTGGTGACGGGATGGGGAAGTCCAACACCGTCGCTGATCAACACACTGGCTCCATAACGGTTTAATAACGCATTCAAAGTAGAAAAGCCCCGCGTGAACGGGGCTTTTTGTTATGTGAATGCTTAAAGTTTCAAAGTTCCAGGATATTGTCTTCGATCGCAACGCGAACGTTCCCGTCCGCCTTCGCCAGGCGACGAACAGCTTCCGGTTTATCCACGCCGGCCTTCAACATTACCAACGCCACCGGAATACTGCGACCGGCGGACTTGATGGTATCGACTGCTGTATCGCGATCGATATTGCAGGCACGCATGAGAGTCGAGATACCCCTCTCAACCAGCTTGGTATTCTGCATGTGCACATTGACCATCAGGTTTTCGTACACGTAGCCCAGCCTTGTCATGGCACCGGTCGTAATCATGTTCAGAACCATCTTCTGCGCGGTCGCTGCCTTCATCCGTGTAGAACCGGAGATGACTTCAGGACCGACTTCGGCCACTACCGTGATTTCCGCGGCCATTGACAGCGAGGTGTTGTGATTGCAGACGACAGCGGCGGTCATGGCTCCGCGAGCTTTAGCGTATTCGACTGCTCCAACAACATAAGGAGTTCTACCACTGGCGGAAACACCTATCACGATGTCCTTGCGCGTGGGACGACGGCGCGCGATATCGCGCTGTCCAAGCTCCGGCAGATCTTCATTGACTTCCACTGCAGAGGCAACCGCCTTGGGACCGCCAGCGACGATGTACTGAATGGACTGCGGCGCTGTCGAATAAGAGGCAGGACACTCGGAGGAATCCAGAGCAGCGATCCGGCCGCTGGAGCCGGCAGCGACATAAATCAGACGCCCGCCATCCCGCAGACTGCGGGCGACGGCATCGATAACAAGAGCTATTTCAGGGAGGGACTTCTTAACAGCCAAGGCAACCTTGGCATCTTCCTGGTTGATGATGCGTGCAATCTCAAGGGCAGACTTGGTGTCCAGACCTCTGGATGCTTCATTTGCACCCTCAGTGGTCAATTCCACCAGGTTGCTGGATCGGCTTTTCGAAAACGCTTCGTCGGAGTGCGCTACGGTGCGCGGTGCTGTCATTGTTGCCATGGTCGATGTACCTGCTGAACCCACATCAGTGTATCGAGATTCCGATACTTGTAAAGATCTCATCAAAATCGATGGTACCCAACCAGTCATTATCCCACGTTGTGGTTATTGCTGGCTCAATGCCTCTCGAATCCGATCGTGAAAGACTGGCCGAAGCTGCCGAATTGCTTGATTTTCTCGGGACGGCCACGTTCTATTCGTTAGTAAAACGATCGTGACATCTTCGAGTCTATCGATCCAGATGGATGTTCCTGCGTAACCCAGATGACCAATCGACTCGCGACTGAAATATCTTCCTGAGGAAGACGGCATAGAAGGCGTGTCCCATCCGAGCGCCCGCGAACTGCCGGGAGGCATGCCGCTCGTGCTGCTGAAAAGGCGGACCGTGTCGGGCTGGAAAAGGGTTGGCCGATCTTCTACCGGCTTTCCAGAAGCCAGAAAAGCGCGGGCAAAACGCAGTGCGTCCGACACGTTACCGAAGAGTCCGGCGTGTCCGCTGATTCCGCCCAGCACCCAGCAGTTTTCGTCCTGAACTTCGCCTTGAATCACTTTTCGCCGGAAGGACACATCCCTCTCTGTGGGTGGAATGGATGCCCGCTGCTGGCGGGATGGCAGAAAACCAGTATGGTCCATCGCCAGGCGCGAATAGACCTCTCGTTGGCAAAAGCTGTCGATCGTCTCGCCTGCCAGTACTTCCAGCGCCTGCCCCAGCAGAATAAATCCGATATCCGAATATTCGGAGAAAGTGCCCGGCTGGTGCTGCAGCGGCATGTGGAGGCAGGCTGCTAACAGCTCTTCGCGGGTACGGGCGATCTCGAACAGCCGCGCATAGCCGACGAGCCCGGAGCTGTGTGTCAGCAGATGTCGAAGGGTGACTCGATCCCTGGCTTCTTCGAGTGCTCCGGTCGTTATGGCCGCTGATGCGAATGCGGGAAGGATCTCAACAAGCGGCTGATCCAGCTTGAGCAGTCGTCGTTCGTGCAGCAACATCGCCATCGGCGTTGTAGCCAGGACTTTTGTCAGACTGGCAAGATCGTAGACGGTGGAAGGTTGAATCGCCGGCGCAACCGGCTCGTAGGTCTGATGTCCTATTGCATCCAAAAGCCGGATGACATTGCCCTGGAGAACGCCGAAGGCGCACCCCGGAAAAACCTTGTTTGTGACAGCTTCTTCCAGCAGGTCGTACACGGCAGGGAAAACAGTCCGCTGTGTCGACCGGTCGCCGGGCATGCTCTCTGTAGGCAGCGACCGGCCTGAATCGGGCTTCATGATCCCATGGTAACGAACAAGCGTGCCCGGTTCTTCCACGTTTTGCTTTCTTACCTGCGCATTCACCGTCTATAACAGGAAGGAACGTTCTTGTGGAGGCAGTATGGGTCAGCGCCTGACGGTCAGTCCGCTTGCAGTAGTGGTGGCAGGGGTATTCCTGCTGTCTGGAGCCGGCCGGCTGCCGGGTCAGCAGACCAGTGCGCCGGCAGTGGCTCCGGCGACGGCGCAGAATCATGATGCGGTGCCTGCTTCGCAAAGCGGGGTCAACCAGCCCGCGATGGGTGTCCTCGGCGGGGAAAAGACAGACAGCCATGCCTCCCCGGCTGATCCGGCGTTGACGGTGCCGGCTGGAACGAAGGTATTGCTTGCAGTAGAGAGTCCGATCAACACCAAGACTGCGCGGCAGGGAGACGGGATTTATCTGGTCTCTACGTTTCCCGTCATCGTGGGAACTCACGTATTGATTCCTGCAGGCGTGTATGTGCAGGGTGTGGTCGACCAGGTAACGCGTCCCGGACGAGTGAAGGGTCGCGCGAAGCTGCTGATCCACTTCAACACCATGATCTTTCCGAATGGTCAGGTCGTCGCAATTCCTGGTGGTGTCAACAATCTGCCTGGCTCTGACGGACCGCAGGTGAAGAACAGCGAAGGCGAAATCCAGCAGGCCGGTAACACTGGCAAGGATGCAGGAACGATCGCCAAGGGAGCAGCTGCCGGCGCCGGTATTGGTGCCTTGGGAGGTTCGGCCATGGGTCACCCGCTGGCCGGGATCGGCTATGGCGGTCTGGGTGGTGCTGCCGCTGGTGGTATCTACACACTGCTGACGCGGGGTGACGATATCAGCATCCAGTCTGGGGCGAGTATTGAAATGGTGCTGCAGCGTTCCTTGACGCTGGAACCTTCTCAGCTTGCCGGAATCAACGACGTCCAGGGGCAACCGCAGTTCGTTCCTTCTGCTTCGCAGCAGCGGCCGCTTCCCAAGCCCCACATGATCATGACCTGTCCCGCTGGTACGTTAGGATGCGGATAGCTCCTCACGGCTAAGATAAAGTCATACCGATGCAGTCGACAGATCTTCCACCTGAACCAGCAAGTGCCCTCTCTCCCGGGGCAAGCCGAAGCTCCGAACCGGACACGCGCCCCTTACGCCTGTGGGTGCGGGATCTCGTCTTTTCAGTTGGCGTCTCTTTCTTCATCATCACGTTCCTCTACCAGCCGGTAAAGGTTGAGGGCACCAGCATGCTCCCGCGGCTGGAAGATCAGGATCGACTGTTCATCAACAAGTTTGTTTATCGCTTTGAAAAGATTGAACGTGGGGACGTGGTCGTCTTCAACTACCCGCGTGATCCTCAAAAGAGCTATATCAAGCGTGTGATCGCACTGCCCGGCGATCATTTGACAGTCGACAGCGGGCGCGTCTACGTGAACGGCAAACAGCTGAGCGAACCCTACGTTCCTGACCGTTACCGTGATATCCGCTCCATCGCGTCCATCACGATTCCGCCGCACGAATATTTTGTGATGGGCGATCACCGCTCCATTTCGAGCGACAGCCGGGACTTCGGTCCGGTGGAGCGACACTTCATTTACGGCAAAGCGGAATTTGTCTATTGGCCTACCGATCAGTTTGGCGCGGTACGCTGATCGATCGTGATTGAGAACAGCTGATTAACTTGTGGGAAAGCCTCTCCTTGGGGGGCCTCAAGGAAGAATGATTCCTGCTAGAATCGATTGAATCCACTCCATGGAGAAGCGATGCAGGCGATTCTTGCGCTCGAAGACGGGCGCATCTTCCGCGGTGAAGGCTACGGTGCCAGGGTTGAATGCTCAGGCGAGGTAGTTTTCAATACATCGCTGACCGGCTATCAGGAAATCTTTACTGATCCTTCCTATGCCGGGCAGATCGTCGTTCTCACGAATCCCCAGATCGGCAACTACGGCACGAATGCGGCTGATAATGAAGCTGCGAGGCCGTTCATTGAAGGTCTCATTGTGCGCGAGTTTTCGGCCGTCAGTTCAAACTGGCGATCCGAGCAGGTTGCCGATGAATATCTTGAACGCTTTCAGGTTCCCGTCCTCTCTGAAATCGATACCCGTGCCCTTGTACGTCACCTCCGCACGCACGGAGTGATGCGCGGGGTCATTTCGACCATGGAAGCGGATGCCGAAAAGCTTGTTGCGAGAGCGAAGGCGATTGCCAAGGTCGATGGAACCGACCTGGCGCGCGTCGTCAGTACCAGGAGCGTCTACGAGTTCGACTGCAAGGATCCTGCGAACTACTACGATGACCCGCTGCCGCAGCTGGTCCGTCCCCAGGGGCAGAACCAGATCCTGGAAGAGCAGCCCACGGAACTGCATGTGGTTGCGTATGACTTCGGTATCAAGACCAATATCCTCAGGATGCTTGCTCGTCAGAGCTGCCGTGTGACGGTGGTTCCGGCGCAGACTTCAGCCGAGGACGTACTCGCGTTGAATCCGGATGGTATTTTTCTCTCGAATGGGCCGGGCGATCCGGAACCGGTCACCTACGCTCAGGAGAGTATCCGCCGGCTAATGGGACGGAAGCCCATCTTCGGCATCTGTCTCGGGCATCAGCTGATTGGCCTGGCTCTTGGTGGCAAGACCTACAAACTCAAGTTCGGTCACCACGGCGGCAATCATCCTGTGCAACATGTGCACAGCGGCAAGGTTGAGATCACGGCGCACAATCACAACTATGCCGTCGATCCTGACTCGATGAAAGAAAGTGAGGTGGAGCTGACTCACGTGGATCTGAATGACAACACCCTGGAAGGTCTGCGTCATCGCTCCATGCCGCTTTACAGCGTGCAGTATCACCCGGAGGCCGGACCCGGGCCGCACGATTCCACGTACCTGTTTCAGGATTTCCGGAAGCTGATGGAGGAGTGGAAGAAGTGAGGCGGGCTGTGCGCCCATTCGCGACTGTTGTTGCCGCGATAAACTTCTTTTTTTCAGTTCAACTCCTTCAAGCGCAGAGGCCCTCAGCTGTTTATGCTGCGAGCCTGCAACGAAAAGTTCTGGAAACGCGAGTGCGCAGCTTCGTTTTCACCTGTATGTCCGGAGCTCGACTGAATTCGCCTCTACAGCTTTTCTCGCAGGGGTCGTGGTTTCTTACAACAGACCTTGCTTCGCACGTCAAGCAGGAAGGCAGCAATGATGACGGGACGGCGATGGTCTGGATGATGAATGGTCATCCCCGGGCGCTTTCTGTCTGGGTGCATGACGACGAATTTGATCGAAGTACGCTGGCCTGCCTGAATGTGGATGGCGTGGTGACCAGACAGATCAACGAGTACATGCCTGGAGAGTCCGAACCTGATCTTCACTGGATTTACATCCACACATTCCTTCGGTCCCACGATGGGCATTATCGTTCCACAGCCAGTTATACAGACTGGCAGCGAAGGCCGGTTCCGGCTCCCAGGCTCACCAGCGAGGATCGCGATTTCATTGCCGGCGAACGGCACTACACACACTGGCAGGATTTTGATTTTGCCGCGGTCGTCGACCGCGTAAGACAGCCATGACAAACAGAAGAAGCATGAGCGAGCTACAGAATGCCTAGAAGAAATGACATCACAAAGGTCCTGGTGATCGGTTCGGGACCGATCGTAATTGGCCAGTCGGCCGAATTCGACTACTCCGGCACCCAGGCTTGTAAAGCGTTGCGCGACGAAGGGTATGAAGTCGTCCTGGTCAACTCGAATCCGGCAACGATCATGACTGATCCGGAACTGGCGGATCGCACCTACATCGAACCACTCACCCGTGAATACGTAACAGAAATCATTCGTATTGAGTGCGAAATGATGGCGGGCGTCGATGGGAAGCGCAAAGGCAAGTTCGCCCTGCTGCCGACAGTCGGCGGCCAGACCGCGCTCAACATCGCTGTTGATCTGGCAGATGCCGGCATCCTCGATCAATATGACATTGAGTTGATCGGCGCGAAGCTCGAAGCCATCAAGAAGGCAGAAGACCGTCTACTCTTTAAAGATGCGATGAACAAGATCGGCCTGGACATGCCGCGCTCGTCGCTGGTGAACAATCTTCGCGATGGCATGGACTTCAGCGCGAAGATTGGGTTTCCCGTAGTTATCCGGCCTTCGTTCACGCTCGGTGGCTCAGGTGGTGGCATCGCTTACAATCGCGAAGAGTTGATGGAGATCCTTTCGCGCGGGATCGATCTTTCGCCAGTGCATGAATGCCTCATCGAGGAATCGGTTCTGGGCTGGAAGGAATATGAACTTGAGGTGATGCGCGATCTCGCAGATAACGTCATCATCATCTGCTCCATCGAGAACATGGATCCGATGGGCGTCCACACCGGCGACTCCATCACGGTGGCACCGGCACAGACGTTGACGGATCGTGAATACCAGGCGATGCGGGATGCAGCGATACGGGTGATGCGTGAGATCGGCGTGGAAACCGGCGGCTCCAACGTTCAGTTCGCAGTCAATCCGCAGAATGGCCGGATGACCGTGATCGAAATGAACCCGCGCGTGTCACGCTCCTCTGCGCTGGCGTCGAAGGCCACCGGATTTCCCATCGCGAAAATTGCGGCAAAGCTGGCAGTTGGCTACACGCTGGACGAAATCCCGAACGACATTACACGGAAGACGCCTGCCTGTTTCGAGCCGACGATCGATTACGTTGTCGTGAAGATTCCGAAGTGGCAGTTCGAGAAGTTTGCCGGTGCCGACGAGAACCTGGGTCCGCAGATGAAGTCGGTCGGCGAAGTGATGGCGATGGGCCGAACCTTTAAGGAGGCGCTGATGAAGGCGCTGCGATCTTTGGAGACGGGCAAGCGCGTCGGGGCTGAAGTGATTGAGCCCCGCCGACTGACGCAGATGCTGGTCACTGCCCGCCCCGGACGGCTGGACTATATTCGCTACGCGTTTCGTAAGGGAATGTCGGTTCGCGAAGTGGCAAGACTGACGACGATGGATCCCTGGTTTCTTTTCCAGGTGAAGGAAGTGACGGATGCGATTACTGCAGTGGGCGAGAAGACTTCCGAGTCAATAACCTACGATCAGTTGCGGAAGGCCAAGCGCATGGGCATCTCCGATGCGAGGCTTGCCGAGGTCTGGCACCTGGAGGGGGCCGGCGGTGTGATGCAGGTCCGTGAGTTGCGGCGCACCCACGGCATCCATCCTGTCTTCAAAAAGGTGGACACGTGCGCGGCCGAGTTCGAGAGCGATACTCCGTACCTTTACTCCACCTACGACGAAGAGGACGAGGCAGCGCCAACCAGCAAGCGGAAAGTGATTATCTTAGGCAGTGGTCCAAATCGCATCGGGCAGGGAATCGAGTTTGATTATTGCTGCTGCCATGCGGCCTTCGCATTGAAGGAAGATGATTACGAAACCATCATGGTGAATTGCAATCCCGAGACGGTGTCGACGGATTATGACACCAGCGATCGGTTGTATTTCGAGCCGCTGACCCTGGAAGACGTGCTCGCCGTATACGAGCATGAAGCCGCATCCGGTGCAGAGATTGGCATGATCGTGCAGTTCGGTGGACAGACACCGCTTAATCTCGCGCTTTCTCTCAAAAAGGCAGGTGTCCCGATCATCGGCACATCCCCCGAATCGATCGACCTGGCAGAAGACCGCAAGCGTTTCGGCAAGCTGCTCGAATCTCTGGATATTCCCCAACCCCCGGGAGCGATGGCAACGAGTGTGGAAGAAGCACTCGCTGGTGCAGAACGCGTTGGCTATCCTGTCCTCGTGCGCCCATCCTACGTTCTAGGCGGCCGGGCGATGGTCATCGCCTACGACGCGCAATCGGTAAGCGAATACATGAAACAGGCAGTCGAGTATTCGCACGACCGGCCGGTATTGATCGATCACTTCCTGGAAGATGCTGTCGAAGTGGATGTCGATGCGCTCTGTGATGGGCAGGACGTAGTGATCGCCGGCATCATGCAGCATATTGAAGAAGCCGGAATTCATTCGGGTGATTCTTCGTGCGTGCTGCCTCCTGTCGATCTCTCGCCGAAAACGCTGGATACGCTCCGCGATTACACGCGCAGGCTGGCCCTCGCCTTGGATGTTCGTGGCCTGGTCAACCTACAGTTTGCCATCCAGCGTGGGCCAGCTGGCGCAGAGGGCAAGGTGTACGTGATTGAAGTGAACCCGCGTGCTTCGCGGACTGTGCCCTATGTCTCCAAAGCTACAGGCGTGCCCCTGGCTAAAATCGCCGCCCGTCTGATGACTGGCCGCAAGTTGCGCGACCTGCTGCCTGCGATCGTTGCGAGTCATGCAGAACTGGGAACCGGTCGGCACTACTATGTAAAGTCCCCGGTCTTTCCATGGAACAAGTTTCCTGGCGTCGACACAGTGCTGGGTCCGGAGATGAAATCGACTGGCGAAGTGATGGGCGTCGCGGAGACCTTCGGTGAAGCCTTTGCAAAAGCCCAGCTGGCGGCAGGTCAGAAGCTGCCCACCAGCGGCACAGTCTTTTTCAGTGTCAACGAACGGGACAAGGCCGGCCTGGTCGACCTCGCGCGCCTCTACGTGGAGATGGGATTCAAACTCGTCGCCACTCATGGCACGGCGGATCTTCTCGAGCAGGCCGGGCTGGTGGTTGAACGAGTCTTCAAGGTTAAAGAAGGCCGTCCGAATGTGGTTGATCTGATCAAGGGCGATCGTATTCAACTTATCGTGAACACACCTTACGGTCACGACACTTTCTTCGATGAAAAGGCCATACGTCGCGCCGCCGTGACGCAGCGGCTGCCAACCATCACGACCATGGCCGCGGCCCGAGCTGCCGCAGAGGGCATCGCTGCGCTGCAGCGGGATGCCACCAATGTTTTCGCGCTGCAGGCACTCCATCGTGAACTGAAAGCGGCCGTGGCAGGAGTGCGTTGATGCTGCTGGAAGGCATACTGACTGCGGCAACGACCTGCTTTCGCGGAGATGGCAGGCTGTTCCTGCACAAACTGGAGCGGAACATCGAGCGATATTCGCGTACCGCTGTTTCCGGCATCGTGATGCTTGGCTCGACCGGCGAAGCCGTGATGCTGAGTGACGAAGAGTCGCGCCAGGTGCTACGAACTGCGATGGAAGCTGCGGCACCGCATAAAGTCATGATCGCGGGTGTCGGCCGGGAAAGTGTCAGTGAAACCCTGCGGCTTGCCGAGTACGCTGCCTCCCAGCAATACGACGTGGTCCTGGTGCGGACGCCGCATTTTTATCGTCCTCAACTTCGAAGCGCGGAAATGCTGCATTACTACCGCTCTGTTGCCGATTCTTCGCCGCTCCCAGTCCTTCTTTACAGTATTCCCAGCTACACGCTTTACGATCTCCCCATTCCGTTCGTAGCAGAGCTGGCTCATCATCCCAACATCATCGGCATCAAGGATTCGAGCGGCAATGTCGAAAGGATTGCGCAACTGGTAGAGGCGACAGCCCCGGTCGCGAAACGAAAGGCGATGGTCACGCAAACCTTTGCGGCAGTCACCCGGCGTATGTCAACGCCTGCGTACCTGGCTGAGAACGAAGGTCCCGGAGGCCTGGTTCAGCTTCAGCAGCCAACCGCGGCATCAGTCGTACCAGTCGTGCAGTCTCCGGCTCAGGGCATCAAGACACGCACCAGGGAGGTGGGTTTCCAGGTCATAGGAGGCTCGGCACAGACCATGTTGCCTGCCTTCCAGGCTGGCGCCACGGCTGCGATCCTGGCGATGGCTGCATTCGCACCGCAATCGTGCGCGGAAGTGCATATGGCCTGGAAAGAGCAGGACACTGTACTTCAACAGGAAAAGCAGGATCGTCTGATCGACGCAGCATCCCGCATCTGTGGAGTGATGGGAATTCCTGGAATCAAGTCAGCGTGTGATCAGAATGGCTACTACGGTGGTGTTCCCCGGTCGCCCCTGTTGCCACTGACCCACGAAGAACAGCAGACCGTTTCGTTACTGCTCGCGGACCTGCAAAGCTGAAGATGAGCACTCCGCTGCCCCCTGACCGATGCGGCTGCGTAGTGCTTGCCGGT
>CAZZVA010000056.1:0-15298 GCA_964657345.1 uncultured Acetobacteraceae bacterium
TACACAGCTTTTGCCTACTCGTTAAAGGCGATCGGCAGTGGCATCCTGTATCTCTCGCTATGGGCAGCCTTCTCGCTCTTTCACCTGATTCCTGCGTCCGTCGCCTTCGCAGCCATGATCCTGATTACTGCCTTCAACGCATTTATGTCCTGGCTTCAGGACGCGGAATTACTGGCAGTCTATTCGGTCGTAGGCGGTTTGAGCACGCCGCTCCTGCTTTCCACCGGCGTGAATCATGAGGTATCTCTCTTCAGCTATCTTCTACTCCTGGACATGGCCGTCCTTGTTCTGGTGGCGTTGCGTCCATGGTCAAGACTGCTGGCGGGAGCCTTCGCAGGGACTGCATTCTTCTTCCTGGGGTGGTGGTTCCAGTACTACACCGATGCCCAGTCCGGCCGAACCGTCTTCTTCCTGGTCTGCTTCTTTCTTTTGTTTGCACTGGCTCCACGCTTGATCCGGACAACTTTCAAGGAAGGGAGACAATCCGCACACTGGGACTGGCTGTCGCTGGCCTTCACGCCGCTTGCCAACGCGGCACTGACCTTCGGCGGCCTCTATTCCATCTGCTACGAAGCCCAGGCACAGTGGATGCATCCATGGCTCGCAGTTGCCTTCGCTGCGTTCTATCTTGTGCTGTTTCGCCTGCCTGCCTGGGGACTTTTGCAATCTAGTCCAGCACTGCTATCTTCCGTGCATCTCGCAACCGCAGTTGTCTTTCTTACGATCGCGATTCCGTTGAAGGTGCATGGACGCTGGCTCACGATCGGCTGGCTGGTAGAGGGAGCAGCCCTGCTGTGGGTATCCAGCCGCCAGCGCTCGTCGCTTCTACGGGGGCTCTCCATCGTGTGCCTCTCCATCGGCCTTTTCGCACTCGTGTTCGTCAATCCTCCCGTTTCGACAACCCCGCTATGGAACCAGCGCTTCGCCACGTACTGCGTTGCCATCGCCGTCTTTGCCTTCACCGCCTGGACCGCAGCTCATGAAACAGAGCCAGCCGGTTTCCGACCATCTCCCGGCGCATCGGAACTGGGCCTTATCTCGGTGCTCATCATCAATGCGCTCATCTTGCTGGCGCTCGGCTGGGAAATCCATAACTACTGGTGGTTGGTACGCTGGCACGGCAGCTTAAAACGGATGCAGGATTATCGTATGTACGCGCAATTTACCTACTCTGCTTTGTTCATGTGTTTTGGAGCAGTCCTCCTGTGTGTCGGTTTCTGGCGCCGCTCTGCATTCATTCGCTGGCAGGCTCTCGTGCTGGTGTCCGTTTCCATCGGCAAGGTCTTCCTGGTCGATGTGAGTGCGTTAAGCGAGGGATATCGCATCCTCAGCTTCCTGGGTCTCGGGGCCCTTCTCCTGGCAGTCAGCTTCGTCTATCAGCGCGACTGGCTTCATCTTCGCCAGATCGAGGCGAAGCAGGGGCACTCGTAAATGTGTGGCCCACCACGCTCCTGCACGCGCTGATATCCGCGGCTCCAGGCATGCGCTACTCGCAATTTGAGCGTTCCATGATGAATACGCCCAGCCGCGCATCGCAAACCTGTCTCACGCTGGCGTCGGTCCAGTCGCTCTACCATTAAATTGAGTTAGCTTTGTTGCCAGTGTTCCTGCGTCCGAAGCTTCGATCAGCAAATGTCAAGCAAGCCAGGAGCCTGCTACGCATGGTTCGCAAACTGTCCGCCGCACCAGTCGACGATCAGCAACGCAAGAATAGTCGCACAGGACACGACTTCATCCAGCACCACGTGCTCTTCCACCGTGTGCGCATACGCAACGTCGCCGGGTCCGTAAAGAACAGCCGGAACCTTGCCGTAAATAGTGAACAATCGCAGGTCGGATCCATATGGCACGCCCTGCAGGATCGGGCGATCGCCAAGTACGCGCTCGTGCGCATCACTCAGGAAATGAATGATGGGATCGTTGACACTGGTGTCCCCTGGTTCGAACTGCCCTTCGAACCATTCCAGTGTCGGAGGATGCGCGGTCAGCCACTCGTCTTTGGAAATCACTTGATCCAGACAGCCGACAAGTGCGGCCCGGGCAGCAGCAACAGATTCTCCCGGGAACACACCGAAGCGGCCCTCTGCCACGAGTTCTTCAGGAACCGTGGAGGGCCAGTCGCCGGCAGCCAGGGTGCCAACGCAGATGGGAGCCACGTTTTGCTTGAATTCGAATAATGGATTCGCGTATCCGGCATGGCGGGAACGATCGAGCTCTTCGAGCGCGGCAAAGATGGCCTGGAACTTCTCGATCGCACTCACGCCAAAACGCTTCATACTGGCGTGAATCGCACGTCCGGTGACGCGCAGACGAAAGCTGAGCGCGCCGGAGTGAACAGGACAGACGCGCAGACGCGTCGGCTCCATGATCACGGCAGCATCGGCGGAAAAGCCACGCACGATTGTCGTGAGCGTGCCCACCCCACCGCTTTCCTCGCCAATCACGCTTTCGAATAAAACATCACCAGCCGGCGAGAAGCCCATTTGACGCAAGGCTTGCAGCGCGAAGACACCTGCAGCCAGACCCGCCTTCATGTCGCAGGCCCCGCGCCCATGGAGTCTCCCTCCTTCTATGACACCGTCCCACGGTGAATATCTCCAGAGTGCGGCGTTGCCGATGGGAACCACGTCCATGTGGCCGTTGAGGATGAGGGCCTTGCCCTGGCCTGTTCCTGCCCACTTGGCCACGACATTCAACCGGTTGTCGAAAGACACTCCGTCATCAGAGAATGCCGGGTGGCCTTCAAGCTCTGCATAGTCAGAGGTGAGAATCTGCGTTTCGCATTTTAACGAGCGCAACTTCCCGGCAATGAAATGCTGGGCGTCCTGCTCGTGGCCGGGCAGCGATGGAAACCGGATCAGCTGTTGCAAAAACTCGATCATCGGCGTCCGCAGACTCTCGATCTCTGCACGAATTTTTTCTCGCATCTATCCCTGACATCCCGGCCACGCAGGCACGCGCTTGATTTACACGCAGTCTAGCAGAGCCACGAAGTATGCAGTCCGGAGAGCATTAGCGCCTGCAACACTTTTACCTGGGAACACTTTCTTGCTCCATGAAAGAAGAGATGTCACAATCTTTCGACGTGCGAAGCTGAATCAGTCTTCAACCAGCTTCACAACCGCATCATGGTCGGTTCTTCTCTGGGCAGCCAGATACCATGGACCCAACAGCTTTCATCCTTTGGTAGAACATGCGGCACCGAGACGCGGGAATCTTATGCAGCCCCGCAGATCTCGCGAAACAAACGGGTGCGCCATGATCACAGAAAATTCGCCTCGCACCTCGGTCCGCTGGTGGATGCTCGCCGGACTTACCAGCTTTTCCTTCGTCAGCTATCTCGATCGTGCGAACATCTCTGTTGCTGCCGAGCTCATGATCCCCGCACTTGGCATAACCAAGGTGCAAATGGGGCAGATCTTCACCAGCTTCCTCATCGGCTACGCAATCTTCCAGGTGCCGGGCGGCTTCATCGGGGACAAGCTGGGCGCGCGGTTTACGCTTGCTGCGTCTGCGCTTTTCTGGGCGCTCCTCACTCTTGCCACGGGACTGCTGCCCCATGTCTTTGCGGGCGCCTTGACTATGACGTTCGTGGCATTGTGGATCGTTCGCTTCCTGCTCGGCATCAGCGAATCCACCACCTTTCCCGTCGGCAACCGTGTGGTGCGCAACTGGATGCCGCCACAGGAGCGTGCCTTTGGCAGCTCCCTCTTCATCCTTGGCACCTGCACAGCGTCGGCTGTCACCTCGCCACTGGTCTCATGGCTGATGCTGCGCTACGGCTGGCAGATGTCGTTCTACCTGACCTCGATCCCGGCATTCATAATCGCCATCGCATGGTATCGCTACTCGCGCGATACTCCGCAGATGCATGCACAGGTCAACCCGTCCGAGCTGGCTCATATTCAGTCCGGCGTGCTTGAAGAAGCAGCTGCGCCGGCAAACCTGCCTTTGCTTGTCCTTCTGCGCAGGCGCAATGTCTATCTGCTGGTTCTCAGTTATATGAGCGAAGGATATGTCCTGTTCATTTTTGTCTTCTGGCTCTATATCTACCTGGTCGAAGAGCGGCACTTCACCATGATTCGCGGAGGCTGGGTGGCGACCATCCCGTGGCTTGCCGCAGTGGTACTGGCGCCGGTCGGAGGCTTCGCCTGCGATCGCCTTGGGGCAAAGTATGGCCGGCTGGCGGGCGCCAGGATCGTGGTCATGGTCGGATACGCGCTCAGCGGGCTGCTGCTGTTTTTAGCTGCGTATGCGAAGATCCCCTGGGTCTCCGTTGCTGCCTTATCACTGAGTATCGCCTTCCTCATGGCAGCCGAGTCTCCCTTCTGGGCGGTCGCGACCCATCTCGGCGGCGCCAGCGTGGGCACACTCTCCGGAGTGATGAATGCGGCGGGAGTCCTGGGTGGCATCCTCTCGACATCGCTCGTTCCCGTCCTCGTCGAGCATTTCGGATGGCTTGCCGCACTGGGCTCCGGAACAGTGATGGGTATGTTCTGTGTTTTCGTGTGGATCGCAATCAAGGAGCCGCGTTCCGTTGCGGAGACAGTATCTATCCCGCTCTGACACCGTTCATCGCGCAGGAAAGCAAAGTAGGTTGTGCAGCATCGTTTCACGATCTAACCAGGAGTGCCATGAATCGTTCTGATGACGTCATCGTTCTCGGCCTGGGTGCAGTCGGCAGTGCTGCCGCCATGCATCTGGCCGGGCGCGGATTACGGGTCCGGGGCTTCGACCACTACGCACCGCCGCATAATTTAGGCTCTTCGCATGGCCGCTCCCGCATCTTTCGCCAGGCCTACTTTGAGGACAGTCGCTACGTGCCCATGCTGCTGCGCGCGCACGAGCTATGGCGCAAGCTGGAGCGCGACGCAGGGCAATCGCTGCTTCATACCACCGGTGCGCTGGTTCTTGGATTACCCGGAGGCGAACTGGTAGCACGCAGTGCTGAAAGTGCACGGCAGTTCCATCTGCCGCACCATGTACTCGAGGCTGCGGAATTGCGCCGGCGCTATCCGATCTTTGAAGTCCCTGACCACTCGCAGGTTCTCTTCGAGCAGAACGCCGGCTACCTGGTTCCTGAGGATTGCATCGTGCAGCAACTGCGGCAGGCGCAGAAACATCAGGCACAGCTCCACCTGAATGAGCCTGTCATCGCATGGAGTGCAGAAGCGGGAGACACAGGTGTGACCGTGCGCACCGCTGCCGGCACCTACTCGGCCGAGCGGCTCATCATCACTGCCGGACCGTGGGCGCCGCAGATCCTGGCCGGCCTGCACCTGCCGCTTCGCGTCACCCGGCAGGTGTTGTGCTGGTTTGCGCCGAAAGGCGGCGTGCAGGATTTTCGTCCCGACCGCTGCCCCATCTATATTTTCGAAGCGCAACCAGGCCAAATGCCGTTGTATGGCTTCCCTCTCACCGGACCCGAAGCCGAAGGCGTGAAAGTTGCCCTGCACGGCAGTGACGAGACATGCACGCCACAGACTGTAGAACGGGGTGTGCGTCCAGAGGACGAGTCAACGATGCGGGAACGTCTCGCCACAACAGTGCCGCGGCTGGCAGGACGTTTGCTCCACGCCGAGACCTGCCTTTATACCATGACGCCTGACGAGCACTTCATCCTCGATACCCATCCGCAGCACGCCGCAGTGACGTTGCTCAGCGGACTTTCCGGCCATGGTTTCAAATTCGCAGTCGTCCTCGGCGAGGTGCTGGCCGACCTGGCGATCCACGGAAAAAGCAGCTTCGATCTAAGCCTCTTCTCGCTCACTCGTTTCGCGGACGCCAACGTTCTTTCGCAATAGCAGGCGAAGGGGACAGCACAGGTTTGTGTCCTCATCCATGTCCCGGATTATCCAACTCGATTACCATGGTCGCGTGTACTGTCGTCGATCTGACCGACGTCTGTCGCCCTTGTTCGCCGGTGTCATCCTTTGCCTGGCGACCGGCGACGTTTCTGCCCAGCAGCCGTCTGCGAGCCTGCAGCAGGCCGACACAGATTACCGCGCCGGTGTCGCCGCGCTGGCCAAAAATGATGTAACCACCGCCCGCACCGACTTCGAGCGTGTCGTCCATTTGGCGCCGCAGGCTGAGCAGGGCCACAGTGCTCTCGGCGCCGTACTCGTCAGGATGGGCGATATGACCATGGGCATTCGCGAGCTGGAAAAAGCTCTCGCGATGAAGCCCTCCGACCAGGTCGCTCAGCTGAATCTGGCGATGGCTTACACGCAGACAGGCGCGTTCGACAAAGCTCTTCCGCTTTTTGCAAAGCTGGACACGTCCTCCAACGGCGGCAACACGGCGCTCTCCTCTGCGTCGCTGGCAATGTACGCGCGTGCCCTTGCGCCTACGCACCCGGATGCCGCCATCCGGAAAATGCAGGCCGCCCTCAAGTCTGCTCCCGACAATGCTGACCTGCAGGATGAGCTCGGCTCTCTCTATGCGCAGCAGGCCCGCTGGCCGCAAGCGGAGCAGTGCTTCCATCGGGCCATCGACTTGAATGAAAATCTTGCTTCCGCGCACCTCCATCTGGGCATCGTTCTCGACCGGCAGCACGAGTCGGGCGCCATAGAGGAAATGCAGCGGGCCTCGCAGCTGGCGCCGGACAATCTTGAAGTCATGATCGAATTCGGAACACTGCTGGTTGCTTCCGGACAACTGCCGCAGGCCATCGAGGTCCTGCAGCATGCCGCATCTGTCCATCCGGATTCTGAAGCAGCAACCTACCAGCTGGCGCTGGCTCTGCAGCAGACCGGGGACACGCAGGCGGCAATTCCGCTTTTCGAGAAAGTGGTGGCCGCCGAACCGGGCAATGCTGCGGCACTTACCAATCTTGGCATGGCGTGTCTGCAGCAGCAGAAGGCGAAAGATGCCATCCCCTACCTGCAAAAGGCGATCCAGCTCGATCCCAAAAGAGTGACGGCTCACCAGAATCTGGCGGCAGCCTACATCCAGCTCAACCAGGTAGACGACGCCATTGAGCAGTTGCGTGCTGCACTGAAGCTTGCGCCGGATATGCCGGCTCTGCATTACAACCTGGGCCTCGCATACAAGATGCAGGACAATGCAGCCTTGGCTATTCCCGAGTTGGAGACAGCTGAGAAACTCGACCCTTCCGCACATGAAGCGCCGTATGTCCTGGGTGTGCTTTACATGCAGACTGCGCGCTATGAGGAAGCTGCGCGGGAGCTCGATCGCTCCCTTCATCTGCAACCCAGGAATGGGGACGGCTGGGCTACACTCGGCAGTGTCGACGCCAGGCTGGACAGGCTGCCGGAAGCTGCATCCGCTCTGAACCAGGCCATCGAACAAAGTCCGGACCAGCCCGATCCGCACCTGACGCTTGCAACCGTGCTGGCGAAGCAGGGGCATACAGCAGAAGCCGCATCCGAGCGCAAACGCGCGGCAGAATTGATGCGCGCTAACATGAACCGGCAGCGGGCCGAGGTCGCGACCAATTCCGCCAACAGCCTTTTGCAGGGTGGCAAGGTTGATGACGCTATCGCGCAGTTCAAGGATGCTCTCGGCTACGATGGGCAATATGCTGCCGCTCACCGCGGTCTGGCGGAGGCCTTCGATCGCAAAGGCGACTCGAAGGAAGCTGCGCTGCATCGTCAGCAGGCGGATGCCCTCGAAAAAGCTGCACCGCAGTGAGCAGCTTTCAGTGCCGCTGATCTTTGTATACAGGCGTCCAGTCCGTTCGTTATAGTCGCGGACAGCGATACAATGCAGGGTGTGGCTTGTCGGGACGGCCGGAGTCTTACTCCGCTACCAGCGAACCAGGATCCAGATTGACCTTGAAGCGCTGCAAGGGCAGCGTACCAACCATGAGTATTCTCCTTCGACGCCTACTGATCCTCCTCCTGCTGTTAGCAGGTTGTTCTATCTTTGCCTGGCGGGAGACGCATGGTGCTGTCGATCCGGCAGCCGACGAGGCGACCAGGCGCAAAAGCTACGCCGACACTGTTCGCCAAAGCTATAGCTTTCCCTTCGAGAAGGGGAGTATTGCCCTGCCGGGAAATGCGGCTGTCGTTGGGAATGATTTCCTTGAACCGGATGCTTTCCCCGATGCGACCTACTGCGGGCATTGCCATCAACAGGCTTATCACCAGTGGCGTCAGTCTCTCCATTCCAATTCTTTCCGCACGCCCTTCTATCGCACCAGTGTCAATATTCTGCTGCGCACCAAGGGCATCCAATTCGCTCGCCACTGCGACAGTTGCCACAATCCGGTAGGTATTCTTGCCGGGGCTCTCGACCAGAACTCCACCATCGACCGCTCCTTCGATCGGGACGGCCTGACCTGCATGACGTGCCATTCGATACAGAGCGTCAAAACGCTGCTCGGCAATGGCAGCTTTGTCATGGGCGTGCCCTCTGTAATGGTCGATGAACAAGGCAACCGCATACCCGGCAAGGTTGCAGATGCAGAAATTTTTGCGCATCCCGATCGTCATTCCAAAGCAGTCATGCAGGATATCTATAAAACCCCGGAAATGTGTTCCGCATGCCATAAGGCCAACCTTCCACCCATGTTGAATAACTACAAGTGGATCCGGGCATTTACTACCTATGACGAATGGCAGAACTCGAAATTCTCGCAGCGCAATCCACTTACCTTCTATTCCGCGGACTTCACCACCTGCCAGAATTGCCACATGAATCGCCAGCCAGTCACGGGTCCGGATTACGGTGCGAAACACGGCACCCTGGCCTCGCATCGCTGGCTCGCCGGCAATACTGCTGTTCCGTTCTACTACGGCTTCGACGAACAACTTGGTAAGACGGTCGAATTTCTCAAGAGTGGAAAGTTTCTCAACGTTGACCTGTTCGCCTTGAGAAACGCGAACTCCGATGAACCCCTGGCATCTCTCGGCTCCAGGTCTTTGACCATCCAACCCGCGGCTCTTCTTGACGCCTATGTGGTCGTGCAGAACAAAAATATTGGCCACTCACTGGTACCAGAGGTTCGCGATCTATACGAAGCATGGCTGCAATTCACAGTAAAAGATGCGGAAGGCAACGAAATCTACAAGAGCGGCTTTCTCAAGCCTGACTTGACACTCGATCCAGGCGCACACAGCTTCACCAATCGTCCGGTCGATGCAACCGGTGATTTTGTGGACAACCACAAGGTCTGGACCATCCATTCCATGGCCTATGACAACTCAATCCAGGCCGGTCGCTCAGCCCTGGTTCGCTATCGCTTCCAGCTTCCCTCGAATTTAAAGTCCAGCTTCACCGTCACCGCGGCTGTCCAGTATCGGCACCTGCGCCAGACCTACTTGAATAATGTTCTCGGCAAAGACCATGCAGCCTATCCTGTGATTGAAATTGCCTCGAGGAGCCGAACCTTCGTAGTTGGTGAAAATCAGCCGGCTGCTTCCATGCCCGGCGATAACGAAGAATGGATGCGCTGGAATAACCTTGGCATCGGCTTTCTTGACCAGCTTCAATATGAAGAAGCGATCAGCGCCTTCAAACAAGTTGTTCTCCTGCGTCCCGACTACAAGGACGGCTACACCAATCTCGGTCTTACCTACATCGAATGGGAAAAGTATGACGAAGCTCGCCAGCCCCTGGAAAAAGCACTGACCCTGCATCCCGACGATGCGCGGGCCCTCTACTATCTCGCGCTTGTCGAAAGACGTCAGCGCCATTCGGAAGCAGAGATTGAAGATCTCCGTAAGGTCATTTCGCAGTTTCCGCAGTCGCGCGATGCTCGCCGTGAACTGGGGATTTCCTACTACCAGCAACATCGCGTGCAAGAAGCGATAGAACAGTTCAAGGCATTGCAGAGCATCGATCCGGATGATGTAGCCGCACACTATAACCTGGCCGTCCTGTATCGAAGACTCGGACTCAAGGACCAGGCAGCCTACGAGTCCAGGCAGTACACCATGAAGCGAATCGATCCCGGCGCGCCTACCTATTCCCTGGATTATCTGCGCAGGCATCCGGAGATTTCGAATGAAAGCGTGCCCTGGCATATTCATTCTGAAGTGCTGAACACGACAGCCATTGCCGCCAGGCAACCTTGAAAGCAGAGGGATACGTTTGAATCGTCGCGGGTTTTTGCGTTCCTTGAGCCGGACTGCGCTCGTATTGCCTTTCGCAGATATCCTGGCGCTCGCTCAACAAAATCTGCCGGCAGCAAAGAAGCCGATAGGTCCTGTCGAACGCAGCTATGATGCAAAGCCTGCGCCGCCGCCCGCCGGTCCCAAGTCTCCCATTGAAGGAACGCCGCTGGGCATAAGCTTCACCGATGTGCAGAAAGAAGCGGGACTTACCACCAAAACTATCTACGGTGGTGAATTCAAGAACAAATACCTTCTCGAAACGACTGGATGCGGACTCGCCTTCTACGACTATGACAACGATGGCTGGGTTGACCTCTTTCTCGTCAATGGCTGGCGTCTTGAAGGCTTTCCCGCGGGCCAGGAGCCGCACTGCCATTTATTCAAAAACAATCGCGACGGCACCTTCACCGACGTTTCTATCGGCTCCGGCCTGGAGACAAAAACAGGCTGGGGGCAGGCCTGCTGTGTGGGCGACTATGACAACGATGGCCATGACGATCTGTTCGTCACGTATTACGGACAGAATGTTCTCTATCGCAACCTGGGGAACGGCAAGTTTCTCGATGTCACACAACAAGCTGGACTGATCCAGCCAGGACCAAAAACCCGCTGGAATTCAGGCTGCACCTTCGTTGACTATGATCGCGACGGTCACCTCGATTTATTCGTTGCAAATTACGTGGACTTCGATCTCAAGACAGCCCCGCTCCCCGAAGATGGCCCTTGCACTTACAAGGGCATCCTCGTCGCCTGCGGTCCACCCGGATTGCCTGGCGGAAGAAATATTCTCTACCACAACAATGGCAACGGAACATTCACCGACGTAAGCGAAAAGGCCGGTATGTGGACTGCTGTCGGTACTTACGGACTAAGTGTTGCCGCATCGGATCTGGATAACGATGGCTGGCCGGATATCTACGTAGCAAACGACTCCGCACCAGCTACTCTGTACCTCAATCAGAAAGATGGAACGTTTCGCGATATTGCTATCGAAGCAGGCGCAGCGCTTTCAGCTGAGGCCAAACCCCAGGCGGGCATGGGTGTTTCCATCGGAGACTACAATCGCGACGGCACCCTGGACGTAGTCAAGACTAACTTCGCCGGCGATACGGATTCTCTCTACACCAACCTCGGCGATGCCACGTTTGAAGATCGCACCTATCCTGGCGGACTCGGTGTCAATACACGTCTGCTCGGATGGGGTGTCGGATTTTTTGATATGGATAACGACGGCTGGCTCGACATTCTTATGTCGAATGGCCACGTGTATCCGGAAGTCGACCAGTCAAAAACCGACCTCAAATACGCAGAGCATAAGTATCTTTATCGCAATCTTCGCAATGGCCGATTCGAAGAAGTAACGCAGCAGGGGGGGTCCGGCATACTCGAAAATGCACCGGCCCGCGGTTGCGCCTTCGGAGACTTCAATAATGACGGCAACATGGATGTCGCCGTGAACTGCATGAACGCCGTGCCGCAGCTTCTGCGCTGCGATTCCACCTTGCATCGCAATTGGATCAAGATCAAACTGGTCGGGGTCAAGGCAAACAGAACAGGCATTGGCAGTCGCGTTGTCGTCGTGACAAAATCTGCGGACCCAGCTCAGAAGCCGCTCGTTCAAGTAGAAGAGCTGCGCAGCGGTGGAAGCTACTACTCTCAGAACGATCTTCGACTTCACTTCGGTTTGGACCAGGCCCAGAAGGTGGAATCCGTCGAGATTCGCTGGCTAAGTGGTCAGGTAGACGAGCTGAAGAATCTCGCTGTCAATCACCTGTATGTCATCCAGGAAGGCGGCAAAATACTCAAGTCCGATCCGCTGAAAGCTGCCGGGTCGAAAGTTCAGCAATCGTGATAACCAGGCATTTGTTCATAGCTATTGCATGGCTCACAGTTTTTCCATCCGGCTTTGCAGCCTCTGCGAACTGTCCGTGGTTTACCCAGGGCAGTGCCTCTGCTTTGCTTGGAGGAGACGTGACGCCCACGATCAACGCAGAGCAGAACGATCTCGGCTCGTGTCATTTTGCCCGGGTGGACGGATCGTCAACCTACAGCCTCGACATCCTGGTCCAGCAACATGTACCTTCCCTCTGCCGGGCCGACAGCGAGAAACTTGCGGGAATCGGAACATCCGCCGTCTCGTGCACAGTCGAGCATTCTGGCTCATCCCTGGTGGAACAAATCGACGCCCAGGTGCGTGATCTGCACTTCACTTCGGTCCTGACCATCCGGAATGTAAAACTCAGCACGGCCCAGCAACAAACGCAGCGTGATGCTTTTCATCGAGCTGCAGAACAGATTGCCGGGAACCTCTTTTAATCGTCGTCGTAGGTAAGGAGTCGCTCTTGAGAAACAAAACTCAATGAGCGATGAGAGGAGCTCCGACTGCAATCGAGCTGCGCCCGGAAAAGCGCAAAGCCGGCGCCCCCAACAGACTTTCTGATCACCGCAAGTAAACATGAATGGAAAAAACCGGCGGCTGGCTGTATCTCCACGAGACCGCGCCAAAGCCCCCCGTAGAGTTGCGGCGCGGGCCGGGTTTCCTTGAATTTCCCTGAGAGCCGGGGAAGAATGACGGGGCATGCCCTGGTCCGGGTGGGTTGCGGCTGCCTTCCTGGAGACTCATCAGCCAGACAAAACTACAGCAAAAACTTTTTTCTGCGAGTTTGTGACTTCTTGGCTGCCGGCCCTTGTCTTACGGGTGTGACAGATAAAAAGTAGTATGCCCGCGGCTCACGAACGAGCGGGGCAGGAGGAAAGCAATGAGGAAATTTCTAATCGTCTCTACAGCACTTGGCATTGCAGCGTGGCTGCTTACCCGTGAACGGTCAAACGGGATTGCGGAACCAGGCTGGTCAACGAAGCAGAGGCTGGGCGGCACAGTCGATCAGATCAAAGGCAATGCCAAGCAGGCTATGGGACGCGCGAGCGGCGACAATTCCCTGGCTGCGGAAGGCATGGTAGACGATGCTTTGGGAGCAGTGAAGCGTGGACTCGGCGATGCCGTAGACAGCGCCAAAGACGGCGCCAAGGGCCTGAAGGATACGGCGAAAGATGCCGCCAGGGATTTGAGGGACACAGCCAACGATCTGAAGGAAAGTGCAAAGAACGTCGTCAATTCGTAAGTAGCCGTACGTGTTTTGTTCGCAGCAATAGCAGGGGATGAACCCTGGGGAGAGACGAGAATGCGAAGTAGTTTGGAAGTGGAAGAGATGGTACCCGTGAGACAGGGCAGCCCGGTTGTGCAGTCGCTGTCGTGGGGCGGAATCATCGCCGGTGTCTTCGCGGCGGTGGCGATGCAGTTGTTGCTGAATTTGCTGGGTATCGGGATTGGAGCCAGTTCGATCAATGCCACGCAGGGTAACCAGCCTGGCCAGGGAATGGCGATCGGCGCGGTGATCTGGTTTGTGTTGTCGTGGATTCTGTCGCTCGCGGTCGGAGCCTGGACAGCTTGCCAGTTTTCGTCGCATGGCGACCGGCGCACAGGCGCCCTGCAGGGTTTTGTAGTCTGGGCAGTTTCGACGGTCGTAGTGATCTACCTGTTGAGCACGGCAGCCGGCAACCTGATCGGGGGAACGGCTTCGGTGATCGGCCGGACCGCCTCGCTGGTCGGCGCGGGTGCAAAGTCAACTGCACCTGGTGTGGCCGGTGTTGTTTCGCGTGCCACGGGTATTACGCCGGACCAGATTTCTTCGCAAGCCGGAGAGATCGCGTCGGACCCGAAGTTTCAGCAGATCGTGACCAATGCTATTCAGAATGGCAACTTCAGCCAGAGTGATCGTGATGCCCTGGCAGGCCTGCTGGTGCAGCGCGGTCACATGACGTCGGCTGAGGCGAATCAGTCGATCGATAAGTGGCAGACGCAGATCGAGAATGGCGCGAAGTCGGCCAAGGAGACTGCATTGAAGGTCGAGGACAAAGCGGCATCGGGCGTATCTGCAACCGGCTTCGGCAGCTTCGTTTCCCTGTTGCTGGGCCTTGCAGCAGCGGTGGCGGGTGGCATCTTCGGCAGCCGCTCCCGTGGCCGTCATCTTCGTGTGGCGGGGGTGCGCCTGTGACGACTATAGAGGGACGCCGGAGCAACACTGAGAGCTTCGGGCTGGCAAGAGTGGTTTCGACGCTGGTAGGCGCGGCCTTCATCGTCTACGGAATGAAGCGGCGCTCATGGATCGGACGGCTGGTGGTGACCGCCGGCACCGGCCTGGTAGCCAGAAGCGTCGGCAGGGAGGGCGTGGCTGCGTCTGTCCTGGAGATGGTCCGGGGGCGCATCCTCGGCTCCGATCAGAAGCGACTGCGGTCCTCAGTCTAAGTCGGCAGCATGGGCCGGGACATACCCGGCCTGCGCTGAACGCAGCTTTACAGCAGGCAGGTGGTAGAACTACCTGCTTGCAAGACAGCACTTTGAAATGGAAGTTGAAAGGAAAGGCAGAGTCATGCAGCGATATCTTGCGGAACTGGTTGGAACTTTTGTTCTAGTGTTTGGAGGAGTTGGGAGCGCTGTGCTTGCGGGAGCGCATATCGGCTTTACCGGGGTTGCGTTTGCGTTTGGATTGTCGCTGCTGGCCATGGTTTACACAATAGGTCCGATCTCCGGCTGCCACGTGAACCCGGCAGTAACCCTGGGCGTCTTTATTACCAAGAAAATCACCGCGAGGGATGCGGTGGGCTACATTGTGGCGCAGGCGATCGGCGGGATTATCGCCACGGCAGCAATCCTGGCCATCGCGAAGGGTGCAGAGGGCGGCTACAACATGGCGGTTGCAGGACTTGGCGCGAATGGCTACGGACTGCATTCTCCGGGGCACTATGGCCTGGGTGCATGCTTCCTGGCAGAAGTGCTGTTGACGATGCTGCTGGTGTTGACCGTGCTGGGTTCGACCCATATCTCGGCTCCTGTCGGCTTTGCCGGCATCGCTATCGGCCTGGTCCTGACGGGTATCCACCTGGTCGGCATTCCTGTCACAAATACTTCGGTCAATCCTGCGCGCAGCCTTGGACCTGCACTGTTTGTCGGTGGCTGGGCGCTGCGGCAACTCTGGATGTTTATCGTTGCGCCGCTGGCAGGATCGCTGCTGGCTTCAGTGGTATACATGGCAGTTCGCCTGCCTTCGGTGACGTTGCCGATTCCGCTTGCTCACCAGTCTCTTGACAGCCAGCAGATCGATCGGGAAAAGGCGGTCGTCTAGACAGCACCGTGGTCAGACGGCAGTCGCCTGGCGGAA